>JAHELW010000109.1 GCA_024643985.1 Myxococcales bacterium
GCGCTTCCGCCCGCGCCGCCGACGCCCGCACTGCCTCCGGTCCCGCCGGCTCCGGCGCTTCCGCCAGCTCCCGCGCTTCCGCCCGTGCCGCCCGCGCCGTCCTCGTCGACGCAGCGGACGTCGACCGTCCAGCTACAGTTGCACTCCTCAAACCCGTCGTCGCTCGCGGTCACGGTGAGGGCGTGATCGCCCTGCGCCTCGCAGGTGAAGAACGTGGCGGGCGAAGAGGGATCGGCAAAGGAGCCTCCGTCTCCGGTCCACGAAAACGCGACCGGATCGCCCTCCCGATCCTCGGCTTCGGCGAACACAGCGATGTCGTTCCCGACCGACGTTTGAAGAGGTGCGACCACCACCTTGGTGAGCTCAGCGCACACGTTGAGCTTGCCATTGACTCGAACTGCCCCGAATCGGTGCTCGGAGCTGCACGCGAGCACCACGGCGACCTCGGTTGCGGCGGCGGCGACCACGTCGAACGGCGCAGCACCACGACAAGTGATTTCGCCGCTCTCGGAGCTCGCCTCGAGCTCCACGGTGTAGCTCCCAGGCTCGAGCCCGAAGACTTCGACCGAGGGAGTCGCATTCGGGTCGCTCGTATCGATCGAGCCGGTCATCGGCGCCATTCCGTTTCCCAGAATGGTCCACTGGACCTGGTCGACCTCGACCGAGCCCGCGCCATCGTCGATCGTCACATCGAGTCGAAGATCGAGGAGCGAGGAGCAGGGGGCCGAGGACGAGCCCGCACTACAGCCAGCACCGAGCAGAGCGGCTGCGAGCAGCGCCGGGAACGTGAGCGTCGACCGAGACACGGACGCCGAGGGTATCCCGCCTCCGGGCCGAACGTAAACCCGCTCTATTCGACGATGCGAATCAGGTGCGTAGGCGCCGTCGTGAGATGGGTCTCGTCGATGGCGCTCAGCGAGGCCCGGACGTCCCCCTCCCGCGCGTGATGCGTGAGGATCGCGATCGTGGCGGTCCCCTCGTCGCCTGCCTCCACGTCCTGCACCATCAGCTCGATCGAGATGCCCGAGTCGCCGAGCTTTCCCGAAAGCGCGGCAAGCACTCCCGATTCGTCCCGAACCGAAAAACGGAGGTAGTAGCGCGAAGACAGATCGCCGATTGGCTGAATCTTCAGCTTGCCTTCGGACGGGAGGTGCCAGGTTCGCACGGGTGCCCCGGCGAGCGCGTTCTTCGCGATGTCGACGATGTCGCCTGCAACGCTGGTGGCGGTCGGGTGGGCGCCGGCCCCGAGGCCGGAAAGAAAGCTCGGGCCGACCATCTCTCCCTGGATCGCCACGGCGTTGAGCGCGCCGTCGACGTGGGCCAGGGGATCGGCTTCCGGCACGAGCGCGGGGTGGACGCGAAGGTCGAGCGCGTCCGCCTGCAGACGCTCGGCCACGGCAAGCGGGCGAATCACGTAACCGAATTTCCGCGCGTAGAGGATGTCGCGCGGGTCGACCCGATCGATGCCTTCGGTGGGAATCTCCTTCGGAAGGACCCGGGCGCCGAACGCCAAGCCCGCGATGAGGGCGAGCTTGTGTCCAGCGTCGCCGCCGGTGATGTCGAGCGTCGGATCGGCCTCTGCGAAACCCGCCTCCTGCGCCGCCTTCAGCGCGTCGGCGAAAGCCGCACCGTCGTTTGCCATGCTCGACAGGATGTAGTTGCTCGTTCCGTTGATGATGCCCCGAACCGAGCGGATGTGATCCGCAGCAAGCGACTCGCGAATCACGCGGATGACGGGGATGGCACCTGCCACGGCGGCCTCGAAGTAGAGATCGCAGCCGTTCTTCTCCGCGAGCTCGAACAGCGCCGCGCCGCGTTCCGCGAGAAGGGCCTTGTTGGCCGTGACGACGTGTTTCTTGGCGTCGAGCGCGGCGCGAACCAGCCGATCGGCCACCTCGACGCCGCCGATGAGCTCGACGACGATATCGACGTCCTCGCGCTTCACGACCTCGAAGGCGTCGTCGAGCAGGGCTACGCTCGCGTCTCGCCCACGGACGATGTCGAGCCGAGCGGAGTCTTTGTCTGCCACGGCCGTCAGTCGAATCGGCGCACCGGCACGGGCGGTGATGACGTCGGCGTGGTCGAGAAGCGCGGTGACGAGACCCTCGCCGATGACCCCGCAGCCACATAGCCCAACTCGGATTTCACGCTTCAATCGACTACCTCCGGGAAGCGCCCACGGTAGCACGGGGTCCGATTTCCCCAAACACGGGTGGAGAGACTGCTAAAGTCGGGCAGTGCGCCGGTTCGTCGCCACCGCTTTCGCGCTCGTGTTGCTCACGCTCGGAGCGCCCGCGTCCGCCTCGGAGAGCTGCACGATCGCCTATCGGGTCGAAGCGGCTTTACAGGTGACCGACACCTACCTCGGAAAGGGTGACACTACGGCCCGAGGCCTCGGTGGATCGCTCGTCATGGAATACCCAACGGACCGCGAGGGCCAGGTCACCGACGGGAAAGTCCGCATCCTCCACTTGGCGATGTTCGAGAAGTTCACGGTCGATGCCATCGTCGACGTCACCACGACGGTTCATCACTTTGCACCCGCGTGTAACGGAGAGAGCCGACCGGCCTGGCGCCTGACGTCCGACCCGGGCTTTCCAGACGCGTGTCGCTACGACGGCCGCGGGAAAGCCGTCGCAGTGGGCAAGCTCTCGAGGGACAAAGGCAGGATTGCGTGGGCACGATGCAAGGCAGCGCCGACGTATTGGGGGGGCGACCGCGAGGCCTACCGGCCGTCCGACGAAAGCAAGGGGCGCGGCTGCCTGAACGAGATGCACGTCGTCGGCAACATTCGCTGCGACGGGCGGCTCGCGTGCAAGTTCGGGGGGCTCGCGCGGGGCGACAACCCGCAGTTCGACGTGTGGACGCAGCCGCTGGTCCATGGCCCACCCGGCTCGAAGAGCGCCGTCCGGGTATCAGACGACCTTCGGACGATCGGCACTCCGACCGGACGCCGAGACGGCTTTCAGTCCTACAATCTCCCAAACGAATCGCCGAGCCGAACCTGGTTCTCGTGGGTCGCGACTCGAAACGACGCGAGCCCTCATACGACCTGCCCGACGGCGACAGCGCCGGAGCGACCTTAGGTCGGGATCGAAGCATCGTTGATACCGAAATGTGACAGCTTTTCGCCGATACAGACATTGGTTGACACGTGACGCCATTCGCCCGTAGCGTGCGGCCACTCTCCAGCAGGAAGGGGTCTAGGATGAGGGCAAGAATCGTGATGGGTTTGGCGGCGTTATCGCTGCTCGGATTAGGATGCGACGGGCAGACGAGCGACACCGGAGCGTCGGGCATCGAAATCACGTCGAGCGGCATTCGCGGCACGTGCGCCGAAGGCGTCGAGCTCGAGGCGCGCGACATCGATGGCGTGTTCGACATCTCGGCGCGCTTGAACGGACTCTCATTGCATTCGATCGTCGACACCGGAGCGCAGCTTGCAGAGCTCGACGGCTTTGCGGAGTCCAACGGTCAGGACACGGTCATTCTCGAAAACGACCGAGCGCTGCTTCTTGCATGTCATCAGACGCTGGAGCAGCTCTTCGGTGAAGAGGCATCGCTGCTCGAGAACATCCTGGTGCGCTCGGTGAGCCTCTGGGCGGAGACGCCCGACACGCTCGAGCTACGCCAGAGCGTGCAGGGTGAGGAAGGCCGCTCGTATACGAGCATTTGCAGCCTCCACAACAGCTACCAATACGCCACGCACGACGGGTGGTGGCACAGCAACTGGGACTCGGACGCGACGAGCATCGCGAAAGTCGGAACGCGCGAGGGCTGCACCTATTCATGGCTCAACGGCCGCTGGACCTGCAGCGAGCCCGACCACGTGCCCTACGTCTATCAGCGCGGTGAGTGCTACGGGAACTGCGGAGCGGGCTGTCCGAGCGGCAACCAGCAGCTGACCTGGGACTGCCACGATCACGATCAGTGCGTCCGGAACGGGCACTCGCTTGCATCGTTCTGGTGTAACGACGAGTTCATCTCGGCGGCGGACGACGAGCTATTCGCCCCCTCTTGCTCCGGGACCTGAGGTCCACGCCCGTCATCTGGCTTCTGGCCGCCCTTGCGCTCGGATGCGAGGGCCGGCCGGAGACACGGCCGGAGGATGCCGTCCACGCATTTTTCGTAGCGGCGGATGCCAACGACTGTGCCGCAGCCTCGAAATGGCTCGACGGCGCGGCGAAGGAACGGTTCGAAAACGAAGAGTGCGACGCCGCGCTCGGGGCCCTGCGCAAGAAGGGCTTCGAGCGCGTCCTCGGGAGCCAAGTCGACGGGCGCGACCCGGAGCTCCACCTCGTGCGCGTGCGCTTCTCGAACGAGCGCATGCCCGCGTTGATCGGAGTGCGCTCGACGCGCAAAGGTCATAGAATCGTAACCTTCTGAAGATGGGCTCGACGAGGCGGCGTTGGGTGTGGCTTGCAATCGTAGCCCTCGTGGCCGCGATCTGGTGGCTCGTTCCACGACGAACGAGCCCTAGCCCGACTCCGGCGGTCCCGGAGCCCCAAGCCGCGGAGCCGCAGCGCAGGTCGACGCCGGCTTTGGAGGAGCCTGAGGCTCCGGACGATGCGGAGCCCATCGCCGCGCCGCTTCCTCGAGACGAGGTCGAGCTGCCTTCGCCATCGTCACCGGTGGACGGCGGGGTCGCCGATCCCGATTCGGTCGAGCGACGGCGGGACGAGATGCTCGGAACCGTGCTCGGGCGACTGAACGCGGATCTCGCCGCGGCCGAGGAGTCGGGAAACGAGGAGGAAGCTGAACGCTTGAGGATCCGCATCGAGCGACTGAGCCAGCGTCGTGACGAGCTGGCGGAGCCGTGATGCGACGGCTCCTCGTCTTGGTGTCGATGTTTTGGCTGTCTGCGTGCGGCGACGATCCTCGGACGGCGACCGACCGTCACGCCCGGATTGTCGACGGCGAGCTCACGAATGGCTTCGAAAACGTGGTCGCGATTTCTCTCCGGAGAACCCAGTGCGACGATCCTCCGGTCGTGCTCTGCAGCGGCACGCTCGTCGCCCCGCGTGCCGTGCTGTCCGCAGCCCATTGCTTCGTCCCGATGCGTCCTGGTCTCGCCTACGAGGTGTTCGCCGGTGACGGTCGAGGGCTAGGCGAAGAAGGCGTCACGGTCTCGTCGGTCGTGCCCCACCCGGGTTTCGACGAGCTCTCGCGAAAAAACGATCTCTCCGTGCTCTGGCTGGAGCGGCCCATCGACGGCGTCGCGCCGGAAGCACTTCCCACGGGCGAAACGCCGATACCCGAGGCGGGCGAGCGGGTAGACCTCGTGGGGTTTGGCGCGACGACTCCGGGCGTGGTCCCCGATGGAGCCAAGCGCATCGGGGTCGGCCGAATCGGCTCTGCCGACGATGGAGTCGTCTCCGTCGATCCAGATCCGTCGGTGAGCTGCGTCGGCGATAGCGGTGGACCGCTGTTTACGACCGGTGACACGCGTGCGTTGGTCGGCGTCGCGTCATCGGGCGATCCGGGCTGTCGCGAGGACAGCATCTATGCGCTCATCGCACCCGCTCTCGAATCGTTCGTCGAGCCCACACTCGAGGCGGGCCCCCCGTCGGAGCCCGTCGTCGCCGACCCGTGCGGCCCACCCATCCCAGGTCCCGACGTAGGCGACGGAGGCGCCGGCTGCGCAGTGAGCAAAGGGACCTCAGGAGGCGGACCGCAATGGCTTTTTTGTCTTGCGCTGACCGCGGTCGGAATCCGAATCACGAGGGCGTCATGGGGCTGAGCCGGCGACTCGAAAAATGGGTGCGCGAAGGACTCATCGATTCCGAAACGGCGGAGCGAATCGAAGCGTACGAAGCGACCCGTAGGCGGCCGACGGCCCTCTACGCGCTCGTCGGGCTCGGCGCGTTGGCCATCGGCACGGGACTCGTCGCCATCGTGGCTGCGAACTGGGACGCGATCCCGGCCGTCGTGAAGCTCGGCGTCGACCTTCTCGGAGGGGCGGCCTTGGCGCTGAGCATCGAGCGGCTGCATCGGCGCGGCGGAGGCTGGGGGGTCGAGGCGTTGCTGCTCGTCTACTACCTGTTCGTCCTCGCTTCGATTGGGCTCATCGGGCAGGTGTACCAGCTCGGTACCCCTCTCCACGTCGCGCTCGGCGTTTGGGTGCTCGCGACGCTGCCGCTTCTGTTTCTCGCGCAGTCGCGTTTTTCGGCAGCTCTCTGGGCGGCGGGTCTAGTCACCGCGTATGTGTGGAACGCGGTCGAGTGGGTCGACCGAACGGACGATGCCCACCGAGTCGATCTCGCGCTGTCGCTCGCCGTGGCGCTTCCGGTGCTGCTCCTGTTCCTGAGCTGGGCGCTTCGACTGACGAGCGACAAAGTCGCCCGAACGTTCCGAGAGGTCGCGTGGGGAACGGCGGTCGTGCTCACGTTCGTCGGAAGCTTCCTGTGGTACGCGACGGTCGAGGCAGAGAATCTCGTGACCTGGGGGGCTGGCGCCGCTCTCGCGCTTGCGGCGCTGCCGATCGTCCTTCGACGGCCGCTCTTTGGAGAACACGCCACGATGGGCGCCGCCGGGATCGGGCTCGTACCGGCCGTGCTGCTCCCGCCCCTGATCGTGAGCCACGGGGATCACGAGACGGTCGGCGGCGTGGTCGGCCTGATCGCGCTCGCGCTGTTTGCCCTCCTGGCCTACCGGATCGGTCATCGCGCCGCGTTTAGCCTGCTGACGGCCGCGATCGGCATCCGAATCGTGACGATCTACTTCGAGGTGTTTGGCTCGCTGATGAGCACGGGGGTGGGACTGGTGACCGGAGGCCTGCTGACCCTGCTCGTCGCCTGGCTGTGGGCGCGCACGTCGTCGAGGCTCAGGGAAGATTTCGAGAATGGAGGTCCCGGTGAGCGCTAGGCACTGGCGTTGGTTCGCGCTTTGGCTCCCGATCGTGGTGCTGGGAGTAGGCATCGCGCGAGGAGAGCATGCGATTCGAAGCGGCGAGATCTGGCATTTCGACGTCGGTGGCTACGATCCGAGAGACCTCCTTCGGGGACACTACCTGCGGTTCCGCATCGAAGAGCAATGGGGGGATGCCTACGATCATGCGGGTCCCGCATCGGAGGCCGACTGCGCGTGCCTGGAACGCAAGGGAGAAGGTGAGCCGCCGCTCCTCCACGCCGCCTCCTGCGCGTTTGCGCGCGAGCAGTGCGAGGACTTCGTGATTCGCGAAGAGCTATTGGAGCTCGACCGTTTTTACATCCCGGAAGCCAAAGCGCGCGAGCTCGAGAGAAGGCTCCAGGACGCTCGAGCGAGGGACGAGGCCAAGCTGCTCGTCGCGATCGATCGCGACGGACATCCGGTGATTGCCGACCTCTTGATCGACGGCGTTTCGCTGAGCGAGTGAGCGGCTGGCGATTCAGCGCGTGCCGCGTGCCAGCCGCACACGGGAAAAGCCGGACCGCGGATCTTCCCAAACGACCCAGATCTCGGTCCCCCGCGCCGCGATTTGCGGCGCATAGGCGTGCGCGTCTTCGGCGGCGTCGTCGACCACTACACTCGGCTCCCCTTCGAGATTAGGCCCGAGCGCACCGGCAAGTCGGAGCCGGTTCGTACCGTCGCGTAGGTCTTGCCACACAGCCTGAATCTTCGCGTCCGAGGTGACCGTCAACGACGGTCGCCAAGCGTCGACCCCGGCGGGGGCATCGTCGACGCGGCTCGTGACTCCGCCGCGCCAGACTCGCACCCGACTCTCGTAGCGCCGATCCTGGCGCTCCGTCCAGGCCACCACCGGATTGCCGGTGAGGTCGACAGAGAGCGCCACGTCCCCGTGGATGCGTTCCGACTCGATCGCCTCGGACCCGCCGACCGGAGTCACCATCTTCGCGATTGGATTGATGCGCGCGCCGGGAGCGAAGCTCTCGCCACCGTCGTCACTCGCGCTGAGGTAAACATCCCAGCTGAACTCGCGAAAATCCGAGAACGCGACGAACACGCTCCCGTCGCTCGCAGCGACGCGCACGAATGCCGCATCGCCTCTCGGGTTGTCGTCGATGTCGTTCGAAGGATCGACCTGAAGCGACTGCCAGCCTTCGAAGCCGTCGCTCCATGCGATCCACGGCTTGGCCCGGCCGCCCGCCCGGAGATCGAGCCAGGTGACGAATGCTCGACCCGTCGCCCGGTCGATGGCGACGTCGGGCGCCCAGGCCGTTCCGTTTACGGGATCGGTGATCGGCACCGTGTCCCAGCTCCCGCCGTCGCGAATGGCAGCCATGACGCGCGTGCCGGTCTCGGACGCCTCCTCCCAGACGACGGCTGCGCGCGCGCCGCCGGCTGCGGCGCGGGGAAGCCGCTGGACCGCCCCTGAGGGCGCCGGCAGAGCGACTTCCTCGAACGAGCCGCCGGTGCTTTCGAACGCGCGGATGCGCTCGCTCCCGGGCGAGCCCTCCATCCACGCAACGACGGCCGAATCCGCGCCGACGGCCAGTGCGGGGAAACGCTGATGGCTCTCGGGCGAGTCGGGCTCCGAGATCACCACGCTTTCGCCGAGCGCGCCCGGGGGGCCGTCTCCGGTCTCGGGAAATCTGCCGTCCGTTTCTAGCGCCAAATCGAAGCCGACGACCTCTGCGTAGTAATCATCCTCGAGGGGATCGCCGCTTCCGGGAAGCATGCGCTCACCGCGATCGCGCAGGATCGCCCTCCGCTCCTCGAGCGTCGCAGGCGGGCCTGGATCCTCGATCGCCCAGGGCTCGACGACCGTCAGACCCCGGTACGGGTCTTGCCCGATGAACGAGGAAAGCACGGCGTCCGCGCTGGCGTCCTGCGTGACGTGCGACTGGCAGTCGAACACCAGCTCGAAGAGATTGCCCTTGATGCAGGGCGTGATGTTGTGCCGAAAGCCCGAGTGGCGCTGCGTGTGCCCCCAGCCCGACTGACGGACGATCTCGGGCAACCAGTCGCCCTCGAGCTCCTCCACCGCCCAGCCGGAAAACGCCTCGGGTTGCAGCATGACCTGCGCTCCGAGCGCATCGAGGCGCTCGAGCAGCCCTGGCATCCAGGCGTCCTTCGAGATCACCATCCCCGTGCGTGCAAACGGAAGCTCGACGGGAAGCGCTTGCTCGAGCGAACCGTGCGTGAGGCTCAAGAGATCTTCCTCGGCCGGCACGAGGTAGCTTTTCGCGACGCGGCCGATCTCGTCGCCCTCCGGATCGAAGTAGATGCCCCAGTTGAAGCCTGCGCCTCGACTTGCAACGAACACACTTTCGACGTCGTCGAGGTCGGGGTCGGCCAACGCTTCGATGTCGGCGGGATCGTCGCTGAGCTCGGCCGGTGCAAAATCCGACGAGACGGCGACATACACCTCGTACTGCCTCGCGATCTCCGAAAACGTGTGAAAAGCGCGATGCAGGGTGTCGGTTAGCGAGATGACCAGCCGCGCGTTCGGGGAGGTCTCGGGATAGAGCCGACCGTAGTACTTGAAGGGCTCTTCATAGGGCTCGATCAGCGAGAGAAACGCATCGAGCGACTGCGTCGCGGAGCGGGCGGTGGCACCGCGCGAGCCGACGAACGCGGCGGCCAGCGTTGCGTTCTCCGGGAACACCAGGAGGTTGGGCTTGTCCGCCGCGAGGCAGGGTAGGACCTCGGTGCGCACCACGTCATCCCACGCCGTGCAGAAGCTCGCGTAGTCTTCCATTTCGGCGTAGCGGATGACGGCGCCCACCGCGAAAACACGGGCGGTGTCTCCCTCCCCCGCGAGCAGGGTCTCGCAAGAGTCCGGGATGGGCACGGGATCTTCGACTCCGAAAATCTCGCAGGCTCCCTTCTCGAATCGGTTCCCGCTGCTCTCCGTGCAGGCCGAGCCGGCCAACATCGAGAGCACCAACGAGATGAAGAGGGGTCGCGCCACGCGCCGAGTCTATCAAGGATGGGTGGATCGGAAGCCCAAAACCTATAAAATGGGCGCATGAAGCTCTCGCCGCTTCCGGTCGCCATCGTCGACGACCGGCGCTTCGACCAACATCGCTCGGCGGAGCCGCACCCCGAACGTCCGGAGAGGCTTGCCGCAGCCCGAAAAGGCTTGGGCGCCGCGATGTCCTCTTTGCAGCATCTGGAAGTGGCAGCGCGTCCGGCCACCGAGGAAGAGCTGCTTCGCGCGCACGCGCCCGAGTACCTCGAGCGGCTGAAGCAAACGCTCACGAGAGGTTGGGGTTACCTCGACGGCGATACGTACTTCTGTCCAGACACTCGAGAGGCGGCTTGGCTCGCGGCCGGCGGTGCCGTCGAGCTCTGCGACGCGATCCTGGATGGGCGCGCGTCTCGCGGCCTCGCACTGCTCCGGCCGCCCGGTCACCACGCTTGCCGATCGCGTTCAATGGGCTTCTGCCTGCTCAACAACGTTGCTGTCGCCGCCGGAGCCGCTCTCGACCGGGGCTTGGATCGCGTGGCCATCGTCGACTGGGACGTTCATCACGGCAACGGAACGCAGGAGATCTTCTACGAAGACGAGCGCGTGCTCTTCATCTCCACCCATCAATGGCCGCTCTATCCGGGCACCGGCAGCGCGCGCGAGACCGGAAGCGGAAAAGGAGCGGGGTACACCCTCAACGTCCCGATGCCCCCGGGCGCAGGGCCGGAGGCCTACGGCGAAGCGTTTCGCGCGGTCGTTCTTCCCAAGCTTCGGGAGTTCGAGGCCGACTTGGTGCTGGTCTCCTCGGGCCTCGACGCCCATCGACGCGATCCGCTCGCAGAGGTCCAGCTCGACGCGGAGGCGTTCGGCGCCATGACCACGGCGCTCTGCCGGCACGTGGACGAGCTCGGTCACGGCCGTCTGGGGCTGTATCTCGAGGGCGGCTACGACTTGGACGCCATCGAGGACTCGACTGCCGAAATCCTCGGCGCGCTACTCGGCCGCGTCCGAGACCTCCCGGGATGAAAACGCCGTCGACTCGACATCGGCGGCGGAGTCCACCATGACTCCGCGTCCGCGAGCCGAGCCGATGACCACCGACATCCCAACCAGCGAGAGCCTTCGCGACGTCCGCTACGAGATTCGCGGACAGCTTGCGCAGCGCGCGCACGAGATGGAGCGTCAGGGATACGAAATCGTCTCACTGAACATCGGAAACCCTGGGCTGTTCGGATTCCGCACCCCCGAGACGATGCGGATGGCGATGATCGAAAACCTCCCGAGCAGCGAGGCCTACTGCCATCAGAAAGGCATTTTCCCTGCGCGAGAAGCCGTGGTCATGCAGCAGCAGGAGCGGGGCATCATGAACGTCACGGCCGAGCACGTGTTCATCGGGAACGGCG
>JAHELW010000110.1 GCA_024643985.1 Myxococcales bacterium
GGCACCCACTCGCGAGCACGGGCGTCGCGACCGGTTCTCCGGCCTTGCGGGCCGCCTTTGCAGGCCCTCCCGCTCCGCGGAGCGCCCGCGTCGTGTTTTTTCCGAGCCCCGTATGCAGGGCGGACGCAACTACTTCAGCGCTTCGAGAAACCGGACGCCTGTAGCGACGCCGAAGCCGGTTCCACCTTTGGGCAAGCGTCCATGCGCGCGATCGACGAAGGCCGGCCCGGCGATGTCGAGGTGCATCCAGGTCGTCTCGTCGACGAACTCCTTCAAGAACAGCGCCGCCGTGATCGACCCGCCGTACCTCCCACCGATGTGCTTCAAGTCGGCGATGGGGCTCTTCAGCATCGAACGAAGCTCTTTGTCGAGTGGCATGCGCCAGAACGACTCGCCCTCGCCCTTCGCTGCGTCGAGGTACGCGGCCGCAAGCTTGTCGTCGTCGGTGTAGAGCGCTGCGCGATACGGGCCGAGCGCGACTATGCACGCGCCAGTCAGCGTGGCGTGGTCGATCATGTAGTCCGGCTTCAGCTTCTTCACGGCCCAGCTCAGCACGTCGGCGAGCACCAAGCGACCTTCGGCGTCGGTGTTGATGACCTCGACCGTTTTCCCCTCGCGCGACTTGTATACGTCCCCGGGACGATAGGCCTTCGCGCCCGTCATGTTCTCCGTCGAACCGACCACAGCGTGGACCTCGACGGGCAGCTTGAGTCGTGCTGCCGCGAACACGATGCCTAGCGTGGCCGCCGATCCCGCCATGTCGCACTTCATGTCGACCATCGATGCTGCGGGCTTGATGCATAGACCGCCTGCGTCGAAGGTGAGGCCCTTGCCCACGAATACGACTTTCTTCTTGGGCCGGCTCGGCTTGTAGACCACGTGAATGACGCGCGGCTCGATCGCGCTTCCCTTGTTGACCGCGAGGAGCAGATTCATGCCCTCGCGCTCGATGCGCGCCTTGTTCCAAATGCGACAAGACAGCCCGAGCTTTTTCGATTCGCGTGTAGCGGCGCGGGCCAAGGTCACCGGGTTGAGATCGTTAGGCGGCGCGTTGACCAGATCTCGGGCGAAGTTGATGCTCTCCGCAATCGCCTTTCCGGCGCGAATGGCAGACGTGAGGCCGCGGGCGCCCTTCGGCGCTCCGAGAAGCACGGCGGAGCCGATCGTGGTGGCGGTCGCCTTGTCACTCTTGTACTGAGTGTACCGATAGGCGCCCATCATCAAACCTTGGGAAGCGGCTCGGACCGACTCGGGCGTCACCTCGGGAAGCTCGAGCGCGGCGCTCTTCTGCGCGCGTGCGATAGACGCCACGGCATGGCCCATCTCCCAAGCGATCTTCTCGGCATCCTTCTCGTCCCCGATTCCCACGAGCAGCAGCCACCGCGCCTTGATCGGGCCGGCCGCCGCAACCTTGAGTCGCTGCGCGGGCTTGCCCTCGAAGCGTTCGTCGCTCGCGAGGGGCTTGACGCTGCCTTTTCCAGTCACTGCCTCGATGCGTCCTAGCGCACGGGCGAGACGTGTCTTGCCCGACGCGACCGCGATCGCGACGATGTCGGCGGTGGACTTGTTCCAGGCTCCCTCAGAAAGCGAAATCCTCATCTGGCTCCTTTTCAGCGTTGTCCATTCGACCGCCCGATACTGGTACCTGGCGGGCGCCGTCGCAAGGGATCGAAACCGCCAACTCATCGTCCGTAGCCGCGCGGAATCACTGGCGTGAACGCTGGCATCGCGGTTGCAACGACCGACGGACTCATATCGAGCGGAGGACTCATGCGGGAACACAGCGAGGACTATCCGACCCGCCGGCGACGGGTTGCGCGGCTCAGCGGCGCGCTGGGCATGCTTCTGGCCACGTTGGCGCTTCAGCCGGCGGCGCTTGCGTTTGCCGCGAGCAGCGCCCCGACCTCTGAGCAGGGCCCGCCGACGGTCGAGCAAGATCTGCGAATCAACATCAACGAAGCCGGAGCGAAAGAGCTGACGACGCTTCCAGGGATCGGACCTTCGCGGGCCGAAGCGATCCTCGCAGAACGCAAAAAGCGCCGGTTCCGTAGGCCGGAGGACATCATGCGGGTTCCCGGCATCGGCCGAAAAACATTCACCAGAATCCGGCCTTTGATTCGAGTGCGCTAGGCCTACCCAATCTCTGTGCAACGGCCTAGGGTGTGGGCATGCCGCTGCCCATTGAGGTGCGAGATGCGCGCCACGAGGACCGCGACGTCTTGCTCCGGTTCCATCGGGCGCTCTACGAAGACCATCGAGACCAGGTCGTCGCGCGGGAGGACCTCCCGCTGCTGGCCTACCGAGACTACGGCCGGGTGCTCGCAGCCGACCTCGAGGCGTTGATGAAGGATCGCAACGCGCACATTCTGATCGCCGAAGCGGACGGCACGCGAGTCGGCTACATCACGGGGCGAGTGAACGTCGAGCCGGGACGCGTGCTCCCTCGGCGCGGCGTCGTCGAGGATTGGTATGTGGAGCCCGCCTCGCGGGGGTTGGGAATCGGAGCGCGGCTGCTCGAAGACCTCGAAAAGCGCTTCACCGACGAGGGTTGCCAGATCGTCGAGTCCGCCACGTGGTCGGGAAACCATTCAGCCCGCCGCGCCCACGACGCCCTCGGCTTCCGCGAAATCCGCGTGATCTACCGAAAACGCCTGGGGACATGATCCCCCCTCCCAAACCCCCTGATTCCAACCACTTACGACCCACACCGCGAAAACCCGAATTCGAGGCATCGCTGCCGCGCATACGGGACACGGAAAAAACACGACGCGGGCCGGTCCAGTTATATCCAACCCACCCACCCCCACCCGTAATCCTCCCTCCGCGCCTTCGCTGCGCTTCGGCTTGGCGGCGCATGCGCGCCGGGCTTCGCCCTTCGGGCTCGCGCGTCCGCCTGCTTCGCGCCCGCCTGATTAAGGGCAAGACTTCTGCCTAGGGGCTCGGAAAAAACGCGACGTGGGTCGGAGCGGACGTGCCAAGTGACAATCGCCACAACAGCAACCACCGGCGATTGGCGCGCAGCCCGAGGGAGCGCGTGCGTGGCCTACATCTCCAATCTTACGGGCCACATTTGCAGGCCCTCCCGATCCGCGGAGCGCCCGCGTCGTGTTTTTTCCGAGCCCCGTATGCGGGCGTCAATCCGGGTTTTCGCGGTATGGGTCGTAAGTGGCTGGAATCAGTGGGTTTGCGGAGGGGGAGAATGTCCCCTAGTGCACGGCGGGGCGGAGGGGGAGGGCTTGGACGATGTCTGCCTCGGCGTCTAGTAGCTCGTCGAGTCGCGTCTGAACGACCTCGGGCGCGAAGTACTCCTTCGCGAGGCGAACGAAGAGACCGTGATGCCGGGCCTCGCTTCGCGTGATGTCGGTATAGAAGTCCTTGAGCGGGCCGGGCTCGAGCGCTTCGGCGACCATGCCGAAGCGCTCGCATCCGCGCGCTTCGACGATGGCAAGCACCAGCAGCCGGTCGAGAAAGTATTGCTCGGGACCGCGCTGAACGAGCTTCATCAGCGCCCCGACATAGGGATCCTTCTCGTCCGGGCGGGTTTCGAGCTCGCGCTCGAGGATGATCTTCATGACCTGCGCGTAGTGCTCGAGCTCTTCCTGCGCGAACGGGATCAGCTCCCGTACGAGAGCCGTGCGGTCCGAGTAGTGCGAGACCAGCTTGAGGGCGGTGGCAGACGCCTTTCGCTCGCACGCAGCATGGTCGACGAGGAACTCGTCGAGATTCGAAAGAACGACTTCCGTCCACTCCGGGGGAGTTTTCGTTCGAAGACGCAGCATGAGCTCATTTGCGAAGCGCGTCGAGGATTGGCTCGATCGCGGCGCGCCGCAGCTTCAAACCGGCTCGGTTCGCGATCACGACGGAGCTGATGTCGGCGATCTTGTCGAGCGTGACCAGGCCGTTCGACTTCAGCGTTTCGCCCGTCTCGACCAAATCGACGATCACGTCCGCAAGGCCGGTGAGGGGCGCGAGCTCGACCGACCCTTGGCAGAAGATCAGCTCCACCGGGGTGCCCTTTGCGCGAAAGTGGCGCTCGGTGATGTGCGGGAATTTGGTCGCGACCCGGAGGGGCCGCTCCCGCTTGCCCGTGAGGCTTTCCTTCGGCAGCCCGCAGACCATCATACGGCACTTGCCGATGTCGAGATCGACCGGCGCCAGGACGTCGTAGTCGCGCTCCATCAAGACGTCGCGGCCAACGATGCCGAGGTCGGCCGCACCATATTCGACGTAGGTCGGAACGTCGTCTGGCTTGAGAAGCAGGTAGCTGAGGCCGGACTGTTTGTCTTCGCGCACGAGCTTGCGGCTCTTCGCGGTCAGCGCCTCGGTTGGAATGCCTGCCTGTTCCAGGCGAGCGCTGAGCTGCTCGAGCACGCGCCCTTTCGGCACCGCGATGACGATCGTGTCTCGGTTCCTCTTACGCATGGCCTACGACTCGCTTGATGTTGGCACCGAGCGGCGCCAGCTTCTCCTCGATGTGCTCATAGCCTCGATCGAGGTGATACACCCGTCGAACCTGCGTCGTACCCTCCGCGACGAGGCCGGCCAGGATCAGCGAAGCGCTCGCCCGCAGGTCGGTCGCCATCACCTCGGCACCTTCGAGACGGTCGACGCCGTGCACGGTCGCGGTCCTGCCGTGAACCTGGATGTCCGCACCCATGCGATTGAGCTCCGAGACGTGCATGAAACGGTTCTCGAAGACGGTCTCGGTGATTCGGCTCGTCCCATCTGCCAGACACATGAGCATCATCAGCTGTGCTTGCATGTCGGTCGGAAAGCCTGGATGCGGCTGAGTGACGATGTGCGTGGGGCGTATGACCTCGGCCCCGACCACGCGAATCCCGTCGCCCTCGCGTTCGATCGTCGAGCCCGCCTCGCGCAGCTTTGCAACCACCGCTTCGAGTGGCTCGAATCCGACGCCCTCGACCAGCACGTCCCCCCTCGTGGCCGCGGACGCCACCATGAAGGTTCCTGCCTCGATTCGATCTGGAATGATGGCGTGGTCTACTGGGTGCAGCGCATCGACGCCTTCGATGGAAATCACCGACGTCCCGGCACCTTCGATGCGCGCCCCCATCTTGTTCAGAACGCGCGCGAGCTCCTCGACCTCCGGCTCGCGAGCACAGTTCGTAATCGTCGTACGCCCCTTCGCGAGCACCGCGGCGCACATCAGGTTTTCGGTGCCCGTATGCGTGGGGAAGTCGAGCGCAACGTGCGAGCCTTCGAGGCGGCCTCCGGGCACGGTGACCTCGACGTAGCCGTGGTGTAGCTCGACGTCAGCACCCATCGCCTCGAGCCCCTTCAAGTGCTGGTCGATGGGCCGCGCGCCGATCGCGCAGCCGCCCGGAAGCGAGACGATCGCCTTTCCGCATCGCGCCACGAGCGGCCCGAGCACGAGAACGGACGCCCGCATCTGCTTGACCAAGTCGTACGGCGCGGTCGGATCGATGTCACTCGACGCGGTCACCCGCACGCGACCTGCCTCGAAAGATGCCTCAGCGCCTAGACGCCCGAGAAGTCGGGTCATCGTGTGAACGTCCCTCAGGTTCGGGACGTTGCGGAATACGTGCTCGCCGTCGGCGAGGAGCGCTGCCGTCATGATGGGGAGCGCGGCGTTCTTGGCGCCGCTAATCCGCACTGACCCGGCAAGTCGGCTGCCGCCGACGATTTCGATCGTATCCACGCCGCCCTGTTACCCCGTGCCCCGGGTTCGGGCAACTTCAGGCGAAAACCAGGCCGATCGCGAACGCCGTAAAGGCGGCCATCGCGCTCCAGAACGGCGCGCGCGCGGTCGGCCAGACCAAACGGCCGCTGGAATCGAAACCGCGCCTCGCGAGCGCCACGAGCGAGGCGACCCACGCGATGAAGCCGAGCACGAGCAGGGTCGCTCCGATCGGGTGGGGCGAGGCCTCTCGCTCGAGGAGCTCCCGGTGCTCTGCCGCGACTCGGCCGGAGTCGAGATTCGCGTCGATCCCGGGGCTTGGTCCAGCTGCGACGAGTCGAGCGATCTCGGCCTTCGCTCGCTCCCGAGCAGTTGCCTCGGGGGCGTACGAGAAACGGCTCGCTGCGAGCCCACCTGCGAGCGATCGCCAAGCGAGGAGCGCCGCCGGGCGGTCTTCCGCGCGCTCGGCCGCTCTGGCGATCGACTCCAGCCCGGCCACCGCATCGTCGACATACGGGCTGAATGGAAAGGACCAGCGCAGTGAGCGTCGATAGTGCTCGAGCGCGCGCATGGACCGTCCGTCTTCTTGATGCGCCTGCGCGAGCTGCAGCTCCCCGCGCGCCTCGAAAACCGTTCGTCCCGCGGCCAGAGCAACGAGGGCGAGCGCCGCAATCAGGTAGAGAACTCCGACGCGGTCGACGAATGGCTTCACACGAAGTCCCGTCTTCGAAAGATGAAGCTCGCTACCGCAAGCGTGACGGCCGCGTAGAGGACGGCGTAGCCGAGGGACGTCGCTACGTAAGAAAGCGGCTCACTCAGACTGCTTCCCTGCGCGACCAGTGCGCTACGGCCTGGGACGAACAGGTTGAAATTCGGGACTACCTCGGCCAGCCACCGGAGTATGTTTTTCACGGCAGGGCTCAGAACACGCGTCTCCATGGCGACCATGTCGTGGGCGGAGCGCCCGACGAGCCAAACGCCAAACGTGAATGCGCCCGTGAGAAACGGCGTGGAAAACGAGGAAAACAGCAGGGCGACCGCAGCGAGGATCCACACCTCACCGAGGTTGAGCGCGAACGAGGCCAACAGCCGAAAGAGCTCGACGTCCACGGTCGAGCACAACCAAACGGCGGCGCCCAAGGCCGCGACCGACCAAATCGGCACGACGAGCGTGCGATCCCGCGAGACGGCGAAACCCACGCCGAGCGCAGCGACGAGCACCGAGGGCACGGCGACGACGAGCGTGGTCGACGCACCGGCTTGAATCGCCGTGACGTACAGCTGCACCGCGCCCATGATCGCGATGAAGACGGCGCACGTCGCGACGATTCCGGCGTACTTCCCCAGCAGGAACTCGAAGCGGGCGATGGGCTTGGGAAGAATGACGTAGAGCGTCTTGCGCTCGATCTCCTTGTAGAGCAGCGACGATCCCAAAAAGACCGCGATGATGACGGAGAAGATCGAGATCGAGGCCAGCCCGAGGTCGGTCACGACCCGCATGTGCTGGTCGAGCGAAAGCTCGGCGAGGGCAAGCGTCAACGCGAGCACCCCGGTCGCAAAGACCAACACGCCAAAGAGCACTTTGTCCCGGACGGCCTCCCGATACGTGTTCAGCGCGATTGCGTAGATCCGAGACAGCCTCATTGCTTCTCACCCGCGGAGCCCTCGGCACCACTGCTGGAAACGGAGAACGATCCGGACCAGTACGCCCGTCCGGTGACGAAATGACTCAAGACATTGACCGCCAAAAGCACCGCCATCGCGGACGTCAAGGTACATAAGACCTCGAGGCGGCGTGAACTTTCGGGCTTTCGTCCGACTCCCCAAGCGCGAAACGACGCGGCCAAGCCCTGCGATAGAAAAAGGCCCACCGCACCGAGACCGAGCGCGCATGCACCGAGCACCAGCGGGCGGGATACGAAGCTTCGCATGAGCTCGTACTGACTGAGCGCTACGGGACCCACTCGTACGCTCATGAACCACTCGAAGGCCAGGTGAGCGACGACGAAGGCCCACGCGACCGCTCCAGCAAGCTTCTGGAGCCTCGCGCAGCCCGCGGAGCGGTATAGCGCAGCCCCGTCGTCGGAGACGCTCGAGAGCAGGCTCCAACCGCGAGCGTAGGCAGTGAGTGCCACCAATACGACGAGGGTGTGCACGATTAGAGAAACCCAACTCGCGGGCGACTCTGCCGCGTAGGAGGTCGCGCCGGACAGCGCAGGCCACAGGCGGAAAAGGCCCACCGCGAAGAGCACGGCGAGCGGCCAGACCGAGAGCACGACGTGGGTGCGGTGGCGGGGCACGCCCCTACCTAACGTCCGACCCTTCTCACGGTCAATTTACTTCGATGGCGGCGCCACACTCGAGGATTCCGACCGCCTCTTGAGCCCGAGAAGGGTCAGCGGCTCGTCGGAGAGAGTCATCCGAATTCGATCGCCAATTCCGACGGCGTGCACCTTCTGAGTGCCGTCGAGAAAGATTCGACCCTTCGTCATCCGGCTCGTGATTTTCAGATCCTCACCGGGCGGAACGAAGCCTTTGATCAGCTCGTACCGATGGTCGACGCCGCGATAGGGTTCCCGCACCACGAACTGCAGCTTCTGTGATCCGATGGGCAGCACTTTTCCTCCGGCGGACCGAAGCGCAGCCGTAGACCCGGCAGCGGGACCAGCCCAGACGCCGCTCGACATCTGCCGCTCCGGCCTGCCTTCGTGCTCGAGAATGTATCTCGATGTCGCGGCGGGGCTCTCGTGGCAGTAGAGCATGTCGTTCAGGACTCGCGTCGAGATCAACCGATCGCCGACCTCGACGCGCATGCGCGCGAGCCTGCTGGACCTCAGCCTTCCTGCGAGCGCCTCGGCGAGCACCTCGTCGACGTCGTGGCCGTCGCCTGCGCAAAAGTAACCGACACTGGTATCCGGAGCGCTGTTGATCGCGATCATCGGCGTCCCGGAATCGGCGAGGTGGGACGCCCAGAGCAGCGTTCCGTCTCCGCCCAAAGTCACGATGAAGTCCCAGGTACCCTCCTCCGGCATCGGCTCCGGCCGATACCGCAGCACCGCCCGCGCTCCGAGCTCTCGCAGCGCCCGTTTCGCGCGTTTCAGTGTCTCTTGGTGGATCTCGTGCTCGTGCAGGAGCCCTTCCACGGAGACATCGCTGTTCGCGATGAGCTGCTCGAGTCGCTTCTGCGCCCTACCCACGTAGCGTTGATACGTGCTCTTTTTGTAGACGACGAGAACGTTGGGCCGCATGCATCTCTCCCGCGCGGGGTGGCGAAGCGTGCCCTCAGCCGTTCGGAATCTTCTTGGCGTCCGCCAAAAAGCGCTCGAGCCCTATGTCGGTGAGCGGGTGCTTGAGGAGCTGGTGAATGACCTTGTGCGGAATCGTCGCGACGTCGGCCCCAATCATCGATGCTTGTACGACGTGAAGTGGATGCCGAATGCTCGCGGCGAGCACCTTGGTTCCGAGGCCGTAGTTGCGATAGACCGTGACGAGCTGCTCGACCACCTCCATGCCGCTTCCGGAGATGTCGTCGACGCGTCCGATGAACGGGCTGATGTAGGTCGCCCCTGCCTTCGCGGCGAGCAGGCCCTGCGTGACGCTGAAGCAAAGCGTGACGTTGGTGCGAATCCCCTCGTTGGTGAGCGTGCGGACCGCTTTCAGTCCCTCGGCGATCAGAGGCACCTTCACGACGATGTTCTCGTGCATTGCCGCAAGCGAGCGAGCCTCGGTGACGATGCCGTCGTAGTCGGTGGCAACGACCTCGGCGCTGATGGGACCGTCGACCACTTCGCAGATATCGACGAGCACGTCCTTGAAGGGGCGCCCCGTCTTCGCGACGAGCGACGGATTGGTGGTCACTCCGTCGATCACGCCCATGGCGGCGGCGTCTCGAATCTCTTCGATGTCCGCAGTGTCGATGAAAATCTCCATACAATAGTTAAAGAGCCCCGACCTCGAAGGGTCAAGCAGAGTCTGGGTACCGCCAGAACCGCCCGAAGAACGAGCGGTTGCCGTCACTCGACGACTTCGACCTCCAGCTCGATCGGACGGCCGCGGTCGGGGGCCGGCTCCACGGAATCGGGCTCGGCCCCGAAGCAGACGACGAGGGTCGCGAGAATCGCGGCGATGAGCCACAATACGATTCCCCCCGGGGTCCACTGGCTCTTTGCGCGCATGGTGAGGCCTTTCCAGGGCGTTTTGCCGCCGGATTGAAGATTCGGCAACCGAGGTCGTCCAAACGGCATGCGTAGATTTCTCACGGTTCTGATCGTGTTCGTGGCGTGGAGCGGCACCGCGCTCGCCGAGAACCAAACGGGCCAGGTGGACGCTCGGGCGGCGCGTCTCGGCACCTTGAGCCCGGAAGAGCGAAAGCTGCTCTCCGTTCACCTGCTGCAGGGCCCCGTCATTCTCACCGAGTTTCAGAACAGACAGACCGACCTTCCCGCGGTCATCTACGCGGCCCAGATCCAGGCGCCTGCCAAGACCGTTGCCGAGGTGATTGGAAATCCCGGCGACTACCCGACCTTCATGAGCGCCCTCACGTCGGTCGACGTGAAATCGGTGAACGGACCGATGACCGCATTCGACTGGTCCTGGGGGGTCAGTTTGTTCTCGATGACGGGCCGAAACGTCATGACGACCTACCCCGGCAATGACGAACGCGGATATCGCTTCGACATCCGGACACTCGGCGGGGACCTCGGAATCGGCCGGGTCATGTGGCGCGTCTACCCCGAGGGTCCGAAGAAATCCGTCGTCGTCTTTTCGTCGCGGCTCGACATGCGGAACGCGAACTACATCACTCGCCAGCTTGCGAAAGAAGGGAACGCGGTCAATCGGACGATCAACGTCGCAGTCGCAATGGTGACCCTCCTCGAGATCAAGGCCGAAGCCGAAAAGCGCGAGGGCACCCACGTGAACGCGAAGTTCCGCGCAAAGCCTCTTCGACGCCCGTACGTCAACATGGAGGCGCTGCGCAAGCTGCTAGGCCGGGGGGACCTCGTGCTGATGGACATCGACGGGGAGACGATGCAGAGCGTCACGGTCGTTGGGCGTGCCGGCGCGAGGGTCGATAAAGTCCGGCGAGTCATGCTCGACCCCGAGGAGTTTGGCCAGTCGATGCTGCATGGCTCCTGCGCCGAGATCGTCGAGCGAAGCAACAAAGGCGTTCGCTTTGAATGGGAGATCCCGATTCCGCTCATCCACGTGGGCGGAGAGATGATGCTGCGCCCGAGCCCTACGGTCATATCCGTAGATGGGATTTCCGGCACGCTTTCGCGCGGGCAATGGCGGTTCGACACCCACCGATACCGCGGTGGGGAAGCCGGAGTCATGGGCTGGGCCACCTTCGACCCCGCGGACTCGCCCAAGCTCATCCGAAAGCTGATCGCAGGAAACACGTACTTCTCCCACGGCTTCGTGGCTGCGACGCAGCTCGCGGTGATGCGTTCGCTGCGGACCCGCGTCCACCTCTCGGGGCGCTAGTCCGGGCGGGCCGCCTCGACCGCAGCGTCCTGCTCTTCGTCCGTGACGCCCGCATCGGCACCCGCGTCAGCGCCGGCGTCCACGAG
>JAHELW010000111.1 GCA_024643985.1 Myxococcales bacterium
CCTCGTTTCGGCCATCCCACGATTCGCGTCCCGCTTCGTCGATGCCGAGGTCCGCGTTTTTCCAATGAGCAGGAGGGACGAGGCGCTACTATGGGTTGGAGAAAGCGCGTCAGCGGTTTAGCGATCAACGCTCACAGCTCTGCAATGTGTGCGATCGCATCGCCGCGGTTCACGATTGGCGAAGTCACGTGGCCGATGAGAATGCCCGACGTTCGGGCTTTCGTGACCGAGCGTGCGCGGCCGAGGGCATCGAAGATCAACGCAATCGCATCTCCTTTGGCGACCTCGTCTCCGAGGCGCCCGGTCATTTCGCAGAAGCCTGAGCGCCGCGCGCGAACCCATCCGCTCTTGCGCGCAACGCGTGAGGCGCTCTCCGGCGCCGTCACTTCGTCTTCGATCATCCCAAGCGACTTCATGACCCGCGTTACTCCGTCTACTCCCATGCCAATCGCCTCCATGTCGAAGCGGCTGGCCTCTCCAGCCTCGTACACCAGAACCGTCTTGCCCTCGTCGCGTGCAGCAGCTCGGAGAGAGCCGTCCCGGAGCCTCGAATGAAGCAGCACCGGAGCTCCGAACTCCAGAGCCAAGCGAAGCGTCTCGGGCTCGTCGAGGTCGCAGCGTATCTGCGGCAGATTCGTTCGCCCGCCGGATCCCGTGTGGAGGTCCAGCCCCAGCTCGGATCGCGCGACCACCTCGGTCATGAAGAGGTGGGCCAGCTGGGCCGCCGACGAGCCCCGCTTGGAGCCTGGGAAACAGCGGTTGAGATCCCGGCGGTCCGGAAGGTAGCGGGACTCCTGGACGAGCCCGAACACGTTGACGGTCGGGACGGCGAGCAGCGTCCCGGCGAGTCGCTTCGGATCGATTCGGTCGAGGACGTGCCGGATGATGGGCACGCCGTTCAGCTCGTCGCCGTGGATTGCCGCGCTCACCCAGATCACAGGGCCCGGCCTGGTGCCGTGGAGCACGCCGACGGGAACCGCCATCCACATGCCCGTCGGCAGCCGCGCCACGCGAAGCTCGACCTGCGTGAGCCGACCCGCGGGCGCCTCCACCCCGTTGATCTCGAAGGCGGGGCGCGCCTTCTTAGCCTTGAATGCGGTCTTTGGTTTTGCCGGGCTTCGCATGCTTTTCCAGGTATTCGATGATGGCACCCGCCACGTCCTTGCCGGACGACTGCTCGATTCCCTCGAGACCGGGCGAAGAATTGACTTCCATCACGACCGGGCCGTGATTGGAGCGGAGCATGTCGACCCCGGCGACGCGAAGCCCGAGCTTTTTCGCAGAACGCACCGCCGTGCTCCGCTCCTCGGGCGTCAGCTTGACGGAGGAGGCCGTCCCTCCTCGGTGAAGGTTGGACCGGAACTCTCCCTTCGGGCCCTGACGCTTCATCGACGCGACGACCTTTTCTCCGATGACGAAAGCACGGATGTCCGCACCTCCCGCTTCCTTGATGAATTCCTGAACGAGGATGTTCGCGTCGAGCTGACTGAACGCGGCGATGACGGACTCGGCGGCCTTGTCGGTCTCCGCGAGAACCACGCCGACGCCCTGAGTGCCTTCGAGGAGCTTCATGATGAGAGGAGCGCCGCCGACGAGCTTGATCAGGCCCTCGGTGTCTTTCGTCGAGCGCGCGAAGCCGGTGACCGGAAGCCCAATTCCCTCACGGGCGAGCAGCTGAAGGGCGCGAAGCTTGTCACGCGACCGCGAGATCGCCTGTGAGCTGTTGAGGGGATACGTGCCCATCATCTCGAACTGGCGAACTACGGCTGTTCCGTAAAAAGTTTGCGATGCTCCGATACGTGGAATCAGCGCGTCGAATTCGAGTGGCGTTCCCGCAATCAGCACCTGCGGCCGGTGCGAGGTGATGTTCATGTAGCAGCGCGTATAGTCGACGACCCGAGCCTGATGCCCCCGCGTCTTCGCAGCTTCCTTGAGCCGCTGGGTCGAATACAGCTTCGGGTTTCCAGATAAAATTCCAATCTTCATGACTCTTCCCTCAGCTCAAGCCCTGCACCACCGTGCTGGCGATGAACAGAGCGTAACATGTCAAAGCAAACACGCCTTGGCGCCGTGTGACCTGCCAGTCGGATTTGATGAGATAGAGCAAGCCGAGGCTGAAGAAGATCAGAATCGGCATCGTGTAGACGACGCTCGACTCGGGCACCTCGAGTGGTCTAACCGCCCCTGCGAGACCGAGCACCAACAGCACGTTCGCGATGTTGCTCCCCATCACGTTGCCAACGACCATGTCGCCGTTTCCCCTACGCGCGGCGGTGACCGCAATGACGAGCTCGGGTTGCGTCGTACCGAGCGCGATCAGGGTCATGCCGACTACGCTCTCGGGCAGCCCGATCTGGCTAGCCACCCATACCGCCTCCTCAACGAGAAAACCAGCGCTGACCACGACCGCCGCACAGGAGACGACTGCGACTCCGATCTCGAAAAGCGGCTTCGATCGCGACCTCGCATCCGTAGCGCTCGAAGCCGCGGAGCTTCTGGGGCTGCTGCTCGGTTCGGCCGCTCGCCGCCAACGAAAGGTCCCGCGCGCGCGATCCAGATCGAGGAAGAACTCCATGAAGTCGGCGAATCGCGCTTCGCCTTCCTCCCGATCGGTCCGCGCGGCAAAGAACACGTAAGCGACGTAGATCAGGATGAACGCGACTGCTTCACCGCGGCTCAGTTGATTGTCGAGGCATCCGAGGAAGAGGAGCCCCGCAGCGGCCAGCATGATGAATCCGTCGCGGTCATGCATCCGTTGCTCGGTTGCGAAGGGGCGGACGATTGCGGCTACACCGAGGATGAGACCGATGTTCGCGATGTTTGCGCCGACGACGTTTCCGACCGCAAGCGCTGCATGATCCTGAGCCGACGCCGAGACCGACGAAGCAAGCTCGGGCAGCGAGGTGCCAACTGAGGTGATCGTGAGGCCGATGATCAGGTCTGAGACGCCGAAGCGCCGCGCAGCGCGCCCTGCAAACTCGACGAACCAGTCGGCACCCTTGACGAGGACTACGAGCGACACCGCGAAAATCGCGATGTGGCTAAACACGGGAAACCTCCTTGGAAGAAGCAGCCGAAACCCCGAGAACGATGGGAACGACCACCGAAGTCACGATCGACACGATGACCGTTCCCGAAAGGAACGCGGGCGGAACGATGCCTGCCTTGAGCGCGGCGTACGTCGTGGTGATCGGAATCGTGAGCTTCGCCGTCGAGGCGAGCCCGAAAACCGCCCGTTCGCGAGCGCTGAACCCAAAGCGCGCGGTTGCGAGATAGTTCCCACCAAACTTCGAAAAGATCGCGGTGACTACGAAGGCGCCGACGGCGACGCTTCGGATGTCGGGCTCGAGAAGAATCGTAAGGTCGACCTCCAAACCGACCACGAACAGGAACACCGGGATGAACAGCGCATATCCGAGCAGATGAAGCTTTTCGTGGATGACTTTCGTCTCCTCGGCCGAAGCCAGAGCGAACCCGACCAAGAACGCAGCGACGACGGGGGGCACGTCGAGGCCCGTGAAGAGAAAGAGGACCACGAGGAGCAGCGCCAAGGTGAATCGAACCCGGCGCTCGGACTTCGCTCGGCTGGAGATCTGGAAACGAGAAAAGACGTAGCGGACGATCTCCGGCACGAAGAGGCGCAGAAACATCACGAAGCTGACGACCAAACCGATCAGAATCGGAAGTGAAAACCGCGGATGTGGGTCGACCCATTTGAGGAGCACGAAAGCGAGCAGAGCGCTGCTGAGCTCCCAAAGGACCGTCGCGGACTTCAAACGGAAGCCTATCGGCTGTCCGGACATGTCCGACTGCTCGACGAAAGAGAATACGAGCAGGATCGAGGAGGAAACGAAGACCGAAGCCGTGAGAAGCGCTCCGGTCCAGCCGAGCCCGACGGCGAGCGCTAGACCGGCGCCCATCAGCGCCGGAAGGACGCCCCCGCCGAGAAAGAGGTAGAGGTTGCCGCGTTCGAATGGCCGCAAATCGAGGGCGCCTGCCTCGATCCCGGCGAGGAGCATCTGAAACGTGGCGCCGAGAAACGCGAAGAGCGTGAGCGTGTCGTCGACCCGAATCCGGTCCAGGCCGTGAGGCCCGAGAACGGCGCCAACGAGGATGAGAGAGGTCGCAAACGGAATGTGAAACCGAGCGAGAAGCTCGGGAACCAGGAGCCCGACGAAGAGAACGACACCGAGAACGACGAGACTGTGTTGCGCGACTTCCATCGGAATCGTTGGAACCGGATGGTCGCTAGGACCCGGCGAGCATGCCCGAAAGCAGGGTCGCTAGACCGAGAAAGGTGAAAAACCCGACGACGTCCGTAACGGTGGTCAAGATGATCGACGAGGCGGTTGCGGGATCCCGGTTGAGCTTGACCAGCACGACGGGAATGATCGTCCCTGCAGCCGACGCGGTGATCATGGACGCGATCATGGCAAGCAGCATGACCAGAGCGAGGCCGGTGCTGCGGCTCCAGAAGTAGACACCGATGGCGGTGACCGCTGCGATCGCGATGCCATTGATGAAGCCGACCGTGAGCTCCTTGACGAGGACGCGCCGCGCCTCCGAGACCCGAAACTCCCGCAGCGCGAGCCCCCGCATGGTCACGGCGAGCGCTTGGGCCCCAGTGTTACCCGACTGGCCCGCCACGACCGGGAGAAGCACCGCGAGCGCAGTGAACTGGGCGATCGTGCTCTCGAACAAGCCGACGACCGACGCAGCGAGGAAAGCGGTGAGCAAGTTGATGTTCAACCACGGCAGCCTGCTTTTCACGCCGACGAGCGGAGGCGAAAGCGCCCGCTCCTCTTTCGAGCCGCCCACCATCTGCTGAAGGTCGCCGAGAGCATCCTCTTGAGCCGCTTCGACGAGGCCCGCCTGTCGAATGATCCCGACAATGCGGTTCTGAAGGTCGACCACGGGGAGACTCGACAGCCGATGCTTGTTGAGCAGCTCGACGACCTCGTCGCGGGACGTCATGGGGTGGACGAACACGATCCGCGGGCTCTCGAGCTCCCCCAAGCGCTGATCGGGCTCTGCGCTCGCTACGTCTTGGAGGCGCGCGATGCCCTCGAAGCGGCCCTCCTCGTCCGCGATGACCAGGTCGGCAACCCGTCGATCGCGGAGCCCTCGAACTCGCTCGAGCGCCTCGCGCACCGTCGTATCGCGCCGAAAGACGGCGACTCTCGCATCCATCAGGTTCCCGGCAGTACCCGGTGGAAACGCGAGTATCCCCTCCACCTCCTTGGCCAAGGCCGGGGCCAGGCGCCCGAGCAACTGCTGGCGATCGTCCTCCGAAAGACGCGCAAAGACGTTTGCGGTCAACGCGGGATCGAGCGCCTCGACGAGATCTCCCACGCCGTCGGGACCCGCAGCCTCGACGATGCGGGCGGCACTATCGGGCTGAACAAACCGCAGGATGCGAGCGGACAGATCCGGGCGTTCCTCTCCCAAGAAGCGAGCGACGTCGAGCGGGTCCGCGGCCTCGATGTGGCGTGCGGCCTCCATCGGATACGACCGCAGGTACTCGCGCACCATCTCTCGCGTTGCCGCGGTCATCTGGGACCTCGGTCGGACGAGGAAGACCCTAGAAGCGCCGAGGCAGCCCACTCGAAGAGGCCGCGGAGGCCGAGCCCGTACACCTCGCCGAGGGCAGCCGCGGTCTCCGTGCCGTGGTCACCGAGGTCCTCTTCGAGAAACCTGCCCTCGAGCTGTCGAACGAGCTCGTAGCGCATTACGCCGAGGAGGCGGTTTTGTGCGCCGACGACCGGAAGCGCGTGAAATCGCTTCCAGGCCGGATGTCGAACGATGGATTCCGAGCTGGCTCGTGCTGGAAGTGACTCGACGGGGCGCGTCGCGATGAGCGCCAGGCGCCGATCCGGTGGGGACTCGATCAGCTGTCGAAGGTTGACGACACCGACGAGGCGCTGCTCGCCGTCCACGAGGTACACGTAGTAGAGCGCGGACTTCGCGCTTCGTCTCAGTCTCTCGAGCGCGTCGGAGACCGAGACGCCCTCGTCGCAGGAGAGAACCTCTGGGTCCATGAGGGCGCCGGCCGTGCCCTCCGAGTACCGAAGCAGGGGCTCGATCGCGCGGCGCACCTCGGGTCCGAGGTTGTCGAGGAGCGCGGCCCGCGGCCCCGAGGCCGCCGCGCGAAGAATCGCCGCAGCGGTATCGCGTCGCGTCTTCGAAAGCATTTTGGCCGCGTGATCCGCGGGAATTAGCTCGAGAACGCCCGCTCCGGTGAGCGGGCTCAGCTTGGGAAGGACGGCGGCCACCGCGTCTTCCGGCGTGCTGGCGAGCACAGCGGCAGCGTCCGAGTGGGACATCGACTCGAGCGCTCGCCCCGCCTGCATGGGATGGTCCGACGCGAATGCCGTCAAAAAGGTCCGTTCAAGCTCCACCACGCTCTCCTTCACTGACGAGCACGCACCGGCTCTCGGTGAGATCTCGACCCGAAATCGCGAGCTCCCCGTCTGCGTGCTCGAGGTAGACGCTGGTTCGCGTCAACCGAACGATTCGGCCTTGGTCCTCACCCACGCGAATGACCTGTCCGATGCGATACGACTTCCTGACGTAGTGCATGGCGAGGATGTCAGCCATGACGTCTCGCGCTCCGAGACCGAACGCCAGGGCCGCGGCGCCTAGCATCGAGGCCAGCGCGATCAGAAAAACGCTCGTGAGAAGCGAGACGTCGAGCCCGAGCTGACCGGCCGCGATCAAGACCGCCGCGACGACGACCGTCACGTGCGTGAGCCGAGCCAAGCCCCGGGCCTGCGACTTGGTCATCCGGAACGAGGTTTCGAGGATCGCGCTTGCCGCGACCCGTCCGAGGATCACGCCGCCGAGGATCAGGGCCGCGGCCATTGCGAGTCGCGGCGCGTAGCCAGCCACGACGCCCATCCATCTTCGCAGCACGGGAAGGTCTAGAGCGTCGATTGCGATGACGACCGTGAAGAGGAGGACGAGCCAGTAGACGCCGCGCGCGGCCAGGCTTCCCGCCCCGTGGTCCTCGACCGCCCCGGTCGATGTCCGTCCGGCGCGACCCGCCGGCAGTCGGCTCGCGATTCGGGCGAAGAATGCGGAGACCGCCCGTCGGAGGGCCCAGGCGAGCGCCCATCCCACGACGAGCACGGCCAAGGCCGTCAAGAGATTCGGCAGCGCTGTGACGAAGCTCTGCTTGACCTGCCCGAGGGCAGTCGCGAGCTGGTTCGCGATATCATCGAAGCGCATGCATTCCTCCGGACTCCAAGGCGCGAGGATAACCCGACGAAGGCACTCCGTTCGGCCGAATCCGCGTCCTAGGCTGCCGAGCCCCGCTAAGACTCCGTCCGACGGTCGAGCGGAATCCGCAGGACGATGCTCTCTCGCTGGTCATTCGTACGTCGAAGCGTCCCTCCGAGCCTGCTGACGTAGGCGACCGCAAGCGCGAGGCACCTGGCGTTGTCGCGAAGCTCAGGCGGGGACATCGGCGCCTTTTGCCAAGCCACCTCGACGACCGCGGTGTCGGGAGGAGCGGCCGCGAGGGTCACCTGGATCTCATCCTCCGGGCTTGTCGTAGCGGCTTTGATGGCCAGCTCGCAGAGAGAGATTAGCCGGCGGCGGAACGCCTTGATGGTCGGCTCGGCCTCGATGCGCATGACCACGGACATGTCGGCCGAAAGCCCCGCTACCGCCTCCCGGACACAGTCCGACAGCTCGACGGGAGCCGGCGACTTCGTCCACGGCATCACGATGTCAGCGTAGTAGTCGACGAGGTCCTCGATGACCTCGCAGCGAACGGCGAGCTCGTCGATCGATTCGGCGGCTCCCGATCCGGCGCCAGCAACGAGCTGGTCCAGCTCGGTCCGCAGATCTCGGCCGAGCGCGTCGAGGAAAGCCGGGCGGTGCGCCTTCGCGGCGCAGGCCAACGAGAACTCGAGCGATCGCTGCAGCCGAGCGACCTGTTCGCCGAGATCGCGGTCACGAACGGACCGCTCCCACCACTCGAGGGGGTCGGGAGCCGGCCTCGGCTCCGCACGGGGTCGCCAACGAATCGAAAACATCGGGGATCGCCTTACTGCTACGAAGCGTGGCTTCGGCGCCTGCCGCGCGGGCGCACTGGCCCCCACCCGTTATTGGGATCTTCGATGAAGAGATCGAGCTCCTCCGCGTCGGCGCCAAAGAAATCGAGTGACCAATCCTCGACGTCCGCATCCGAAGCGCCGGGTGCCGGTTCAGCCCACGGATCCTCGGAGAACCAATCGAGCGCACGATAATCCCGCTTGCCTCGGCGGCGCTTCTTCCTTCGATCGCTGTGCATCGGCATGGCAGACCTCGCTTTCGAGGGAACACCCCTCGCCTCGGCAAAAAAGCAGTTTCCGTGCCAACCAAATCCGCGAGCCGAACAGCGGCGGAGACCGCCCAGTTGATCGAACCAGGGTCCGTGCCAGGGACGTCGGCCGCAGAAGCTGCACCCGCAGAGCGCGTCGAGAGGTGCAGAAGCTGCACTCGGACGCGCGACTCGATGGAGAGGGTTCGGTGAGCCGCGACGAAACGAGAGCCTGGAACCCAGGCACGCGCCTTGCTTTAGGCCTGACCCGGAGGCCCAGGGCCATGAACGACGAAGATACCGAAAACGACCCCGAGGCGGAAACACCGGCGATCGGTCTGGTTACACCCGAGGTCTTGAACGAGATCCGCTCGGAAAACGAGGCCCTTCTCCGGACCACGGCGAGCATTCAGGCGAGCTTGGAGACTGGGAGATTCGACGAGGCGGCGCCTTTCGCGGCCGAGCTTCGCCAGGTCCTCATCAAGCACGTGTTGCTCGTAGACGGGTTGCTCGACGTGCTCAGTCCGGACGACGTCGTCTCGCCGGCCGCAAAGCGGTGAGCGCGCCTCAGCCTTTCTTGATGTGTCCCCACTCCTGGAGGCGATATTGAATCGTGCGCTTGCTGATGCCGAGGATCTTGGCGGCCTTGGTAGGGGAGCCTCCGACCGCCTCGAGCGTCCTCATGATCGTGTAGCGCTCGACCTCCGCCAGCGTGACGCCCGGAACCATCAGGCTCAGCGGCTCGACCTCCCGATCCGGCGGCTCGATTGGAAGATCCTCGGTGCCGATCTGGTCGCCCTCGCACAGCACGACGGCCTGTTCGATCGCGTGCTGAAGCTCACGGACGTTGCCGGGCCACGGGTAGGCTAGGAGCGCTTCTCGGGCGCGCGGGGTGAAGCCATGGAGGTGCTTTCCGTTTTCCTCCGAGTAGACCCGCAAGAAGTGGTCCGCGAGAAGAGGGATGTCACTCGGCCGGGCGCGGAGGGGTGGAACTTCGAGCACCACGACCTTGAGCCGGAAATAGAGATCCTCCCGGAAACTTCCGTCATCGACCAGCGAACGGAGGTCGCGGTTGGTGGCTGCAATGACCCGGACGTTGACGGTGATCGTCTCGTTGCCGCCTACCCGCTCGAATTCCTTTTCCTGCAGAAACCTGAGAAGCTTCACTTGAACTGAAAGCGGCATCTCGCTCAGCTCGTCCAGAAACAACGTGCCGCCGTCGGCCTGCTCGAAACGCCCCCGGCGACGGGTCGACGCTCCCGTAAACGCCCCTTTTTCGTGTCCGAAGAGCTCGGACTCGAGCACGCTCTCGGCAAGGGCCGCGCAATTCAGCCGAACGAGCGGGCCCTCTCGCCGCGTCGAGTGCTCGTGCACGGCTCGAGCGATGAGCTCCTTTCCGGTGCCGGTTTCGCCTTGGATCAGTATGGTGGAGCGGCTTTTGGCGGCCTGAAGCAAGCGGTTGAATAGGCGCTGAATCGCAGGATGGGCGCCCACGATGTGGTCGAGCCGGCCTGGCAGCATGGCGGACGCGGTCCCGGCTTTCCGAAGCGAGCGCTCCAACACCAACGCGAGCGCGTCTGCACGCAGAGGTCGGGTGAGGTACCGGTCGGCGCCGGCGCGCATGGCCTCCACGGTCGAATCGGTCGAGGCCGATGCCCCGACCGCAATCAGGGTGGCAGCCGGCAGCAGGGCCTTCAGCTGACCGAGGATCTCGAACCCGTCCATGCCTCGCGCCTCGAGAGCGACCAGCACGATGTCGGGCTTCGATGCCTCCGCGAGCTCCAAAGCCTCGCTGGCATTTGCGGCAGCCTCGACCGCGTAACGGAGGTGAGCGAGCTCCGAAAGAAGCTCTTGCTGACCGGCCGCGTCGCTGTCCACGACCAGCAGCCTTCCGGTCTCCTCACTCGGCATGGCCGAAGAATGACCTGAGCGGCAGGGGTCGTCCACGAGCCGTAGCGGCGTGGAATACTGCGTGCACGGGTTCGGCCGAGGTGTCAGATTCGGCCCAATCCATGAGCCGGTACAGCCTCGAGAGATCCAACAATGCGCCCTCCAGCCCGCCCCTCAAAACTCGGCGTCGGCTCGGCAAGTATCGCATCCGACGTCGGGTCGGAACTGGGGCCTTCGCGACCGTCTACGAAGCGTACGACACCATCGAGGGCATCCCGGTCGCGCTGAAGATCCCCCATCCCGAGCAGCTCGAAAAGGAGTCACTGAAGCTGATTCACCGAGAAGTTCGGCTAACGGCACGCCTGCATCACGAAAACATCTTGTCGCTGCGCAACGCCATGATGGTCGACGGCTACTTCGTCATCGCCATGCCGCTCGGAGAGCAGACGCTGACCGACCGCTTGCATTACCGCCTCGGCCCGAGAACCGCGCTCTCGTACACGGAACAACTCCTCGATGCACTTGCGTACGCACACGAGCACCGAATCATCCACTGCGATATCAAGCCCGACAACGTGATCTTGTTTCCAGACGGCGACGTTCGCCTGGCGGACTTTGGAATCGCAAAAGTCGCGCTGAGAACGCGGACGATCATGGGGTCGGGAGAGGGGACCGTCGGGTACATCGCGCCGGAGCAAGCGATGGGGAAACCCTCGTTTCGATCCGACGTCTTTTCGCTCGGTTTGCTGATCTATCGGATGTTTGCGGGACAGCTTCCCGAGTGGCCGTTCGACTGGCCCCCACCGGGCATCGAACGTCTGCGCCGAACGGTGAGCCGAGACTTCATCGCATTCTTGAGGCGCTCGATCGAGGTGCGGGAGCGCAAGCGTTTTCGGGACGCAGTACAGATGCAGCGCGAGTTCGAGCGTCTGGCGTCCCGCGCGCTCAAGACCTCTACCCGCCGCAGGAGACCGA
>JAHELW010000112.1:0-3238 GCA_024643985.1 Myxococcales bacterium
CGCGCCCGCCTGCAACACCGGTGACTTCGAGTGGCCGGACGCCGCCGAGCCGCTTTGGAACAACATCGAGGTGACCGAGGTCAACCGAGAGCCGGCGCGCGTCTCTCTCCGCGCGCGGGAGCTCTCGGACCTCATCGAGCGACTAATTCCGGCGGGGATGGCCGGCGACGAGCCGCTGTCCTTGGGGCTTCCAACGCATGTTTCCCTGAACGGGCGATGGCGATACCACTTCGCCCCCTCGCCGGAAGAGCGTCCTCCGGGCTTCGAGTCCGTCGAGCTCGACGATTCGGCCTGGGTCGACATCGACGTCCCGTCGAACGTCGAGCTCTCGGGATATGGGGAGCCGATTTACTTCAACGTTCACTATCCCTTCGACCCGACCCTCGAATCCGACTTCGATTTCCCCGAGATCCCGTCGGAAGGCAACGGCGTCAGCTCCTATCGACGGTCGTTCGAGGTGCCATCGGAGTGGACCGGGCGGCATGTGTTCATACACTTCGACGGCGTCGATTCGGCCTTCTATCTGTGGGTCAACGGCCAACGTGTCGGGTACAGCCAGGACAGCCGCGTCGCTGCCGAGTTCGACCTCACCCCGTTTCTGCGGGAGGGCCAGAACGTCCTCGCCGTCCAGGTGTTTCGCTGGTCCGATGGAACCTGGCTCGAAAAACAAGACATGTGGAACCTCAGCGGCATCTTCCGCGACGTCTACATCTTTCCCGAGGCCGATACGCGAGTCCGGGATCTCGAGCTTCGGACCGAGCTCGACGAAAGCCGCTCTTCAGCGACGCTCTCGGTCGACGTTCAGCTCGATCGATTGCTCTCGAGCGTATCGCAGGGCCGCGTCACCCTGGCGCTCTTCGACGGCAGCCTCGATCAGGTCTCGTCCGCAGAACAGAGCTTCACGCTTGGCGAATGTGCCGCCACGAACCTCACTTTCGATCTGCAGATCGAAAACCCCCGCTTGTGGTCGGCCGAGGATCCCTACCTCTACGCGCTGACGATCCTCGTCGAGCACGAGGGCGCTTTCGAGACGTTCTTCGAGCGCGTCGGCTTTCGCGACGTCGCCATTCGTGACGGCGTCCTCGAGGTCAACGGCAAGCCCATCATGATCAAGGGCGTCAATCGCCACGAGCACCACCCGGACACCGGCCACTACGTGACCGAAGAGCAGATGATCCGCGACATCGAGCTCCTCAAGCAGCACGGCTTCAACGCGGTCCGCCCCGGGCACTACCCCCTCACGCCGCGCTGGTACGACCTCGCAGACGAGTACGGGCTCTACATGGTCGACGAGGCCAACCTCGAGACGCACGGCCTTTGGCAAGAGCTCGGCATCGAGCTCGGCCGGCGCCCGGAGTGGGCGCCGATGCATCGAGAGCGCGTCGAGCGAATGGTCGAGCGCGACAAGAACCACCCGTCGATCATCATTTGGTCGATGGGGAACGAGGCGGGCGGAGGCGCGACCTTCGACGACATCAGCGACTGGCTGCACGAGCGCGACCCGACCCGCATCGTCTCGTATGAAGGCTCAGCCAAGGGTGGCCCCTCGATCCTCGCACCTCACAGCGACATCCAGTGCCCGATGTATTGGAGCGCGCGCCAGGTCGAGCTCTACGTCAGCGAGCCACAGCCGCGGCCCATCGTTCTCATCGAATACGCGCACGCGATGGGGAACAGCAACGGCAACCTTCGGGAGTTCTGGGACGTCTTCTACGGCTACGAGCAGGCGCAAGGAGGCTTCATCTGGGACTGGATGGACCAGGGGATTCGGCTGCCCGTTCCCGGATCCGCGGACGAGACGTTCTTCGGGTTCGGCGGCGACGTCGGACCCGGGACGCCCGAGGTCGAGGGCTTCATGGGAATCTACGGCAACAACTTCTGCATGAACGGGCTCCTCGGATCCGACCAGACCGCGCATCCGAGCCTCGCCGTCGTCAAGGCGGTGATGCAGCCGGTGCGCGTCGAGCCCGTCGACCTCGGTGTGGGGCGAGTCCGGGTCACCAACCGGTATGACCACATCGATTGGACCGAGCAGCTCACGGGCCGCTATGCTTTGACGATCGACGGTGCCGTTGCCGACGAAGGACCGCTCGCTCTCCCGAGTCTCGCGCCCGGAGCCAGCGCGGAAATCGACGTGCCGATCGCCGAGGTCGCCGTCCCGGCAGGCGCGGAGCCTCGCCTTCGGCTGTCGTTTCAGCTGAAAGAAGACCAGCTCTGGGCCGACGCCGGACACGAGGTGGCCTGGGCGGACTTCGCGCTTCCAAACGCGGTGCCCGGCCCTCCGATCGATCCGTCAGGCGCGCCCGCGCTCGGGGTCACCGATGGCGCCAGCTCGATCGAAGTCCGAGGCGAGGGTTTCTCCATCACGATCGACGAGGCGACCGGGGCGATGACCTCGTTCCAAGCCGACGGCGCCGAGCTCCTGGCCGCATCGCTTCGGCCGCACTTCTGGCGCGCGATGACGGACAACGACCTCGGCAACTCGTTCCGTACGGCGGCGTCGCGCTGGAAAGACGTCGGCGACTCGCTCGAGGCCACTTCGATTTCGATCGAATCGCCCACGTCCCAGGAGACCGTGATCGCGGTGCAGGCGGAGGCCGACGGCATCCGCGCCGTCTTCACCACGACCTACCGGGTCTTCGCTTCAGGAGAGGTGGGAGTCGAGCTCGACTTCGCGCCGGCTGGCACGCCTCCAGAGCTTCCGCGTTTTGGGATGCGCGTCGCGCTCGATGGTACGCTCGACCGGGTGCGATGGCTCGGCCCCGGCCCCGAGCCCAGCTACATCGACCGGGCGCGTCTGCCCGTCGGCCTGTACGACGGCGCCGTGGTCGATCAGTTTGTTCCGTACGCGCGCGCCCAAGAGAGCGGAAACAAGACCGACGTGCGTTTCATCACGCTGACCGATGCCGCGGGAAACGGACTGCTCGCGGTCGGGGAGCCGCTTTTGAGCGCGAACGCCCTGCCGTTCTCCACCGAGGCGATCGAGGCTGCCAAGCATCCGCATGAAATCGAAGCCGACGGGAACGTGCACCTCCATCTCGACCGTGCCCAGCGCGGGGTCGCCGGAGACAATTCCTGGGGTAGGCCGCCGCTCGACGAGTATCGGATCGAGGCGGAGGGGCAAAGCGTGAGGTTTTGGATGCGGGCGATTGGGGCTGGGGAGGATGCGGCGGAGGTTGCCCGGAGCGTCCTGCCGTGAGGTCGCGTGCCGAAACAACTACTAGCGCTTCACGGCGCC
>JAHELW010000112.1:3248-11073 GCA_024643985.1 Myxococcales bacterium
GGCGGAGGTTGCCCGGAGCGTCCTGCCGTGAAGTTTAGTTACACCACCCGCCCACCCCCACCCGTAGTCCTCCCTCCGCGCCTGCGCTGCGCTTCGGCTTGGCGGCGCATTCGCGCCGGGCTTCGCCCTTCGGGCTCGCAACATTGGCTGCAGCCCCGGCAGATGTGCTCGGTTGCGAACCGCCTGGTTTCGATCAGGCTTACGCGTATGAACAAGCTCGCCGCTCTTGCTTTTGCGCTGTTCGCTTTGACCCTGACCACGCCGGCGGAGGCACGTACCTACAAAATCAAAGGCGAGGTGCGTGCGCAGTCGGGTGGGTACCGGCACGTGGTGATCATCAAGAACAAGTCGCGAGACTGGCTGAGCTGCGAGGTGTGGACCGACGTCGACCCCGTCCCACACCACAGCGCGCGGCTCAGCCCACGCACCAAGCGCGAGGTGATCATTCGCACGCGGGCGGCCGAGGACGAGTTCATCCCCTACGGATTCTGCCGAAACAACTACTAGCGCTTCACGGCGCCAAGCGTTTCGGCGTATGCGAGCACGGCCTCGAGGTCGGCGTCGCTGATCTTGTCGGGGCCGAAGGCCGGCATGTCGTCCAAGCCACTGCGGATCTGCCACCGCACTTTTGCCGGGGGGTAGCCCTCGTTCACGATGCTGGGGCCATCGCCCTTTTCGCCGCCGGGGTGGCAGCCCTCGCAGTATTCGGCGTACACCTCTTCGCCCCTCGCGACGTCTTTGGACGTCAACGGGAACTGAAACTGCTCGAGCGTGTATGCGGTCGTTCCCCCGCCGCTCCCGGACCCAGAGCAGCCGAATGCGATGACCAACGCGCCTGCGAGCAGGCCAAAGACGAGATTCTTCCCCATGTCGTTCCCTTTCCCTCTTGCGCCCTCAGCGGCGCGGGGCCCCTCGGTCCCCCTTGCGTCGCAACTCTAGCAGCTTTTCGCCCTGCACTCGAAACGCGTCGGTTTGATCGCTCACGAAATCGCTGTGACAGGTCGCCTTTTTCTCGCCGCTGACGGCGCTCTGCGTCTTGCTCGCGAGCCGATGGATCTCGTCAGGCGAGAGGTGGCCGCGCGTGCGCAGAATCTCCTGCTGCTCGGTCGTGAGGGCGGGGGACTTGAGCACCCGCTGGCGCTCGAACCCCTCTGCTTTGCCCGATTCGAACTCGACGATCTCTTTCGAGATGCGGACCGAGCACCAGTCGTGGCCGCACATCGCACAGAAATCTGTGTCGACGTCCAGGTCTTCGTCGTGGAAGGCGCGCGCGGTGTCGCTGTCGAAGGCGAGGTCGAAGTGCTTTTCCCAGTTGAGCGCGGCGCGTGCGCGCGTGAGGTCGTCGTCCCAGTCTCGGGCGCCGGGAATGCCGAGCGCGACGTCGGAGGCGTGAGCGGCGATCTTGTAGGCGATGCACCCCTGTTTCACGTCGTCACGCTTGGGTAGCCCGAGGTGTTCTTTCGGAGTCACGTAGCAGAGCATCGCCGCGCCGTGATAACCGGCCGCGGTGGCGCCGATTGAGCTCGTGATGTGGTCGTATCCCGGAAAGACGTCGGTCACGAGCGGGCCGAGCACGTAGAAGGGAGCGCCGTGGCAGCGCTGCCGCTGAAGCTTCATGTTGTACTCGATTTGGTCGAACGGGACGTGTCCGGGGCCCTCGACCATCACCTGGCAGCCCTTTCGCCAAGCCCGTTCCGTGAGCTCCCCCAGACGATCGAGCTCCCCGAGCTGAGCCTCGTCGGTCGCATCGGCAAGCCCCCCGGGGCGAAGGCCGTCACCCAGGGAAAACGACACGTCGTACTCCCGCATCACGTCGCAGATCGCCTCGAAGTGGCTGTACATCGGGTTTTCGGCGCCGTGGTGAAGCATCCACTTCGCGAGCAGGGAGCCGCCGCGCGACACGACGCCGATCAGCCGCTTGCGAATGAAGGGCAGGTGCTCGCGCGCAACTCCGGCGTGAATCGTGAAGTAATCGACGCCCTGGCGAGCCTGATGGCGAAGCGTCTCGAGGATCACGTCGAGCGTCAGCTCTTCGATGCTTCGGCCGATGATCATCGAGTAGATGGGCACGGTTCCAATCGGGACGCGCGCGTTCTCGATGATCGCCTCGCGCGTGGCGTCGAGGTCGCCGCCGGTCGAGAGATCCATGACGGTATCGGCTCCCCAGCGCTCCGCCCACCGGAGCTTCTCGACCTCTTCGTCGGTGCCGGAAGAAACCGGCGAGGCACCCATGTTGGCGTTGATCTTCGTGAGCCCCGCGCGCCCGATGCACATCGGGTCGAGCGAGTAGCCGAGGTGCACCTTGTTGGCCGGGATGATCATGCGGCCGGCGGCCACCTCGTCCCGGACCTGCTCGGGCGTCAGGTGCGTCTCCCGCTCGGCGACGCGGCGCATCTCGGGCGTGACCACGCCGAGTCGGGCGTGCTCGAGCTGGGTCACAGGCTCGAAGCCCTCGGGGGCGTGCCACCGGCCGTCACGATACGTCCAGTCTTCGGGCATGAAGTCCCACGCGGTCTTGTCGCTCGGCCGCGGCATGCCCGGCGTATCCGGCGACGAGAAGGTGAGCGGGCCTCCGATGTCCGGAGGATTCGCAAACGAGCCGGGGCTCGTGCCCGCGCCAAGGGACGAGGGGTTGTGCGCACCGCGCAGTGGAAGCTTGAAATCGGTCATCGCGTTTCTCCCGCAGGAAGGAGCACGCGGCTCGCTTCCCTACGCCGGTCCAAACCGGATCAGGTTCGACGGGTTCTTCTCAGCCGTTGTCGGCGCCCCGAGCGGATGGAGACCATAGCGCTCCGTCGGGCAAAGCGAAAGCACAAGCGTCCACCCTAGTCGGTCCAGAAATCCTTTGCAGCCTTGCGCCGGGTTTCCCAAAGCTTCGACTTCTCGGCAAATCCGCCGACGCCCAGCCCGTGATCGGCATCGGACACTTGCCACGCTCCATTGACCGACGCCGATAGGGCTCCGGAAAGCGCCTCGAAGCCCTGCGCGGTGTAGAGGTCGCACTCGACGCCTCGGTTGATGATGTACTTGAGCTGACGCGTGGCTTGGTGGTTCTTGGTGAGGAGCACCTCGACCAGCTCGTCGACGGCCTCGTCGAGCGCATCGTTCGGGACGACACGGTTCCAGAGCGTGAGCTCGCGCGCGCGTCGCGCCGAATGGAGGGCGCCGAGCAGGTTGACCTCCTTCGTCATCCGCCGCCCGATCAGGCGCGCCATCCGAGTCGTTCCACCCCAGCCGGGCGTGATCCCCACGTCGACTTCCGGCATCCCCCACTTTGCCCGCTCGGTGGCGACGACGAAGTCACACGCCATCGTGATCTCGAGACCGCCTCCGACGGCAAAGCCGTCCACGGCGGCAATCGTCAGCTTATCGAGCTCTTCGAGTCGGTTCGCCATGGACTGGTAGTGGCGCACGCGTCGCATCACGTCGTTGGCGTCGCCCCAGAGCGGCATCTCGGTGATGTCGTCTCCAGCGCAGAAATGGTCACCCGCGCCTCGGATGACGAGCACCTTGATCGACCGCGACTCCTGGACGCGGTCGAGAGCCGAGATCAGCTCGTCTGACATCTTCATCGAGAGCGCGTTGCGTTTTTCCGGCCGGTTTAGGCGGATTCGTGCGACCTCGCCGTCCTCCGCGTACTCGATGTGCTGGTAGGTCTCCGTATGTTCCATCGCTGACTCCTCGGGGTGGGTTCAGAATCCAGACCGACGCGACGATGCTCGCACGACCCGCCGCCGAGGCGCTAGGCTGTCTCCCAGCGCACACCCGTCGTCGACTCGCTGACGTCCCAGAGCCGTCGTGCGACGTCGTCGCGGCGGGCGATGGGCTTCGGTGTGGTGACCTTGCTGTCCGCGATGTACTGACCCGTGACGCCTTCGAGCTCTGGCGCCGTCGCCGTCCACACGATGCACACGTGGCCCTCCGACTCGTCCTTGGCGAACAGGCGCCAAACCCCTCCGATGAGCTTCTTGGCGACGTGAGCGTTGTTGCCGAGGCCGAGGTTCGTGAAGATGAGACCCGGGTGGGCCGCGTTGACGGTGATGTTCGTGCCCTCGAGCCGGCGGGCGAGCTCGCGCGTGAAGTAGATGTTTCCGAGCTTGCTCGCGGAGTAGGGGCCGAGCAGCCAGTAGCGGCGCTCGAAAGTGAGGTCGTCGAAGTCGAGGCGCGCGATCGCGTAGCTGTTCGACGTGACGTTGACGATGCGCGCCCGCTCCGCGCGGCGAAGCGCGGGAAGGAGCTTCAGGGTCATCGCAAACGGCGCGAAGTAGTTCACCGCCATCGTCTCTTCGAGCCCTTCGGGCGTCATCCGGCGCTTCCGGTTCACGAGACCTGCGTTGTTGACGAGAATGTGAATCGCCAGGTCGAGCGCGAGGATCTCGTCGGCTGCGCGATTGGCCTCGGAGAGGAGCGAAAGGTCGGCGATGACGGTGATGGGCTCGACGCCGCCAGCGTTTCGGACCTGCTGGGCGACCGCGGCGGACTTGTCGGGGTTTCGCGCGACGAGGATCAGCTTGGCGCCCCTCGCGGCGAGTGCCAAGGCGGTTCCTTTTCCGATCCCGCTCGTCGGCCCGGTGACGACCACGTTCTTCCCTCTCAGATCTTCGGCGCTCATGCGGCTCCCTTCTCGGCGCGGAGCTGCGCGAGCACGGCTTCGTCTCCGCGGACGGGTAGTCCGGCGGCGAGGTAGACCGCATCGATGACGCGCATGTTCTTCACGGAGTCGGCGACGGTCGTCACGGGCTGAGTCCCCGTACGCACCGCGTCGGCAAAGGCGGCGAGCTGGGTGCCGTAGGTCGATCCGCCCGGAACGTGCTCCCGACGAACCCCGCCGTCCGTTTGCACCCGGAGCCGGTGGTAGACCTCGGGCTTGACGAAGTTGAGGATGCGGATGCTCCCGCGCGTGCCCTCGATCTTCATCGACACCGACAGAAGCTTGCTGCACCGCATGCCGACGAACATTCTCACCTCGCCCCCGGACGGGAGCTTCATACGGGCGCGCATCCATCGGTCGATCAGCTTTCCGTGAAGACCCGCCTCGGCTTCGAGCACCGCCGGCTCTTCTTCGGTCACCGCGCGGATGAACGCGATGGGGTAGCAGCCCATGTCGATGGTTCCGCCGCCCCCAGTCTCGTAGTGGAAGCGGAAGTCGTCGAAGGGCAGGTACGCGGAAAAGCTCGCTTCGATGCGTTGGACGCCTCCGATTTCGCCGCCTCGAATGATGTCGCGAACTCGGTCGACGAGCGGGTGATAGCGAAAGTGCATGGCCTCGGCGACGACGAGGTCGGTTTGCTCGGCGGCTACGAGAACGCGCTCCGCCTCCGCGGCGTTAGCTGCGAACGGCTTTTCGCAGAGCACGTGCTTGCCGGCGTCGATGGCCTCGATGCACCAGTCCGCGTGCATGCCGATCGGCAGGGGAAGGTAGACGGCATCGATGTCGGGGTTCGCGAGGAGCGCGTCGAACGACCGGTAGGTCTGAGGGATTCCGTGCTTCTTCGCGTAACGCCGCAGGTGCCGCTCCGCGTGGTATTGCTCGGCGACGGCCACGACGTCGACCGTGGCGAGCTTGCGCGCGTGCTTGAGCACGGCGAAAGGCGCGATTCGTGCGGCGCCGAGGATTCCGAGGCGAACCGGTTCGTTCATGGTCGTTTCGTTCCTACCATCGTTGCAATCCCATGGCGACTGCGGCACAAGGCAGCGATGAGCTCCGAGCCCCTCTATCGTTCCCGTCCGGGCGGGCATCAGATTCAGCCGGCGTCGCAGCGACAAGCTACGAAGATCAACGACTTCATCCATCTCTCCGAAGGCCTGTCGAACGCGTTCCTGATCTCGACGCCGGAGGGCCGCATCGTGGTGAACACCGGCATGGGCTTCGAAGCGCCGGTGCACAAGCGCAATTTCGATGCCGTAGACGATAGTCCGATCCGCTACATACTCTTCACGCAGGGCCACGTCGATCACGTCGGCGGCACGGACCTGTTCCGCGAGGAGGGCACGGAGGTCGTCGCCCACGCGAACAACCAGGCGCATCAGGCCGACGACGCCCGGGTCTCGGCGTTCCGAGCCATGCGGAGCGCGTTTGCCTGGGCCGACGCCATCGCGAAAGCCCTTCAGTACATCCAGCAACACGTCGCCGGAGGCATTCCCCCGCAGTCGACTCCGACTCCGGACCTGACGTTCGACGACCGCTACGACCTCGAGCTCGGTGGCCTCCGCTTGGTGCTCCTCTGGACTCCGGGCGGAGAAACGACCGACTCGATGGTCGTCTGGCTGCCCGACCACGAGATCTGCTTCACCGGAAACCTCTTCAGCGCGCTCTTCGGCCATTTTCCGAACCTCGTCACGATTCGCGGCGACCGGTATCGGGAGGCGCTGACCTTCATCGAATCGCTCGAGCGGGTGCTCGCCCTCGAGCCGAAGGTGCTTCTGCCGGGACACGGCGGGCCGGTGGTCGGCAAGGAGACGATTCGAGAGGAGCTGACTCGGCTGCGGGATGCGGTCCGGTACGTCCACGACGAAACCGTCAAGGGGATGAATCACGGCAAGGACGTCCACACGCTCATGCACGAGATCGGGCTGCCCCCCGAGCTCGAGGTCGGGGAGGGGTACGGGAAGGTCTCGTGGAGCGTTCGCGCGATTTGGGAAAATTACGCCGGCTGGTTTCACCACGGCTCGACGACCGAGCTCTACGACGTTCCGGCAAAGGCCGTGCATGAGGACATCGTGGATCTTGCAGGTGGACCCGACTCCATCGCGGAGCGCGCGGCCGAGAGGCTCGACGCCGGCGAGCCCGTGGAAGCGATCCACCTCGCCGAGGTCGCGCTTTCCGCCGCGCCGAACCACATCGCCGCGCTCGAGGTGATGATCGCTGCGCACGAGACTCTCGAGAGCGAGAGCGAAAACTTCTGGCTCACCCAGTGGCTCCGGAAGCAGCTCGCGGACCACCGTGCGACGCTGGCGGCGGCCAGGCCCGAGGAGGCCGAGTCATGACCGAGCGCCGTCGGGGCGGCGGCGCGCACGGCAAGGTTCTCTTCGTCGACGACTTGAGCGCGCCCGTGCTCACACCTGCACAGCGGTCGATCCGGTGGCTCGCGTCGATGCGCCGCACGTCGATCACGACCGAGGGAGTGCTCGGACGAGCGAGGCGAAGAACCGGTCTCGATGATTTTGGTCCGGGCGACTTCGAAGCTCGACTCCAGCTCTTGGTGGAGGACTACGGCGCCGATCGCGGCATGGGCGAGATGGGCCGGCAAATGGTCTCGGCTGACCTGGTCCGCTACGCCACCAACCGGCTCCTGATTCACGACTACCTTCGGCGTCATCCCGAGGCGCTCGAGGAACGGATCGAAAGGCCGCTCGTCGTCGTGGGCTTGCCTCGAAGCGGTACCACGCACCTCGTGAATCTTCTCGCCGCGGACAGCCGATTCCGGTCGCTGCCGCTTTGGGAGGCGTTGGAGCCGGTGCCGAACCCTCGGGAAGGGACGCCCTCTTCGGCTAAAGTCGCGGCGGTGCGCTCCATCGATGGGATGCTGCCGCGCCGAGCTCGCGAGTGGCTTGGCGTCGATCACCTCATGGCCGACCCGCGGTATCTGCGCTGCGCCGCGAGCTGGGTCGGCATGCGCACCATGGTTCCCTACGTCGCCGCGATGCATCCGATGAATCCGGACCACGTTCACGAGGAGATTGAGCTGATGGGGCCGGACTTCTCCTGCTACACCTTCGAGTGGACGGGCCACGTCCCCCGCTACCGCGACGACTACCTCGAAAGGGACCAAACCCCGCACTACGCCTACATGAAGCGCGTGCTTCAGATCTTGCAGCACCTCGA
>JAHELW010000277.1 GCA_024643985.1 Myxococcales bacterium
TTGGCTTTAGTTGCGGCCGTCATCACATCCGCGGTGCTCGGTTTCGCCGGAGTGAAGAGGCTCCGGCTCGGTCCCTTCGCGGGCCCGCAACGCAGCGCGCCTGTCGTGATCTTCGTCGTCATCGACACGCTGCGCGCCGATCGGACCTCACTCTGCGGATACGAGCATCCCACCACGCCGTACCTCGAAGAGCTCGTCGAGTCCGGCGCGACGTACGCCTGCAACTCGCACTCGCCTTCGACCTGGACGCTGCCGAGCCATGCGACCTTCTTCACCGGACTCGGCCTCGATGCTCATCAGTCGGGCGCGGGCGGCGGCATCGAACGCATGAAATGGGGGAGCGTCACTCCGCTTGGCGGGGAGCTCCCCACACTCGCCGAAGAGATGTCCGCTCGGGGCTACCAAACGCTTCTTCTTTCGGGGAATCCGGTGGTGTCCGAGCGTCTCGGGCTCACCCGAGGGTTCGATCGGCTCGCGATCGCGAGGAGATATCCGATGATGCACGACGAACGCCTCGCGAAGCGGCTGAAAGGGCTGCTCCGAGTGTCTCGTCTCGATCCCGCGAGGCCCCTTTTTCTGTTCGTCAACATCGCGGACCCGCACGCGCCCTGGACCGCGATCCCGAAAGGCGTTGGGTTTCTGCCACCGCGACCCCGCATGTCGATCAACCCCGGGCGCAAACGGTTCGAATCGGGTGAGATGAGCGACGAAGAAGCCGAGGAGTACCTCGCCCATCTCTCCGACGTGTACGACTACGCCGTCCTCCGCGCCGATCGTTCGCTCGCGTGGGTGCTCGAGGTCTTGGAAGACGCCGGTTGGCTCGATCAGAGCTACCGTTTGGTCATCACGTCGGATCACGGCGAGTACCTCGGCGAGCATGGGATGGTCGAGCACGGCCGGGAGCTCTTTTACGAGCCGGTGACCCGCGTGCCTTTCCTGTACTTCAGCACGGAAGGCGAGCTCCCTCTTCCAGACGACCTGCCTTCCATTGCGGCACATGCGCTCGCCCGCGACGGCGCCTTGCCGGACCCTCTTCCACCGGGCTTTGCGGGCGCCTTTCGAAAGCCGGAGGCTCCATCGGACGGGCCTCTCCCATGCACCTACGCGCGCGCCGCGCTCTGGAGGGACGGAGACAAGTTGGTCGCGGACGCGGGTCGAGTGATGCGCTTCGACCTGGCCGCCGACGCTGGCGAGCTCGAGCCGACAGATGCAGACGATCATCCCGCTGCGCGCATGGTCATCGATCACTGTCGCGCACTTGACGAGGCCTATCGTGCGCGCCCCACGCTCGACCCGCAGCTAGACGCCGAGATCACGGAGCAGCTGAAGGCGCTGGGATACCTCCAAGACGAAGAATGAGTCTCAGCGAATCAAGATGGGCAGTCGCGGAACGTCCACCCACATGACCCGTCGGCGTTTCGCTCGCAGGGCCCGGGTCCACCGATCGATCCGTCATCGCATAGGAAGTTCGGAGCCGCCGGCGCCGGCCCGCACTCTTCCGGAGTGCACTCCGCGTCCGTGTCCGGGCATTCCAAGAAGACCCACGCGCATTCCCCGCCTTCGTTGCGCTCGCAGCTGGGGCCGGCAATCGAACCGTCCTCGCACTCGATGTTCGGGGCTCCGGGCGGAGGCCCACACTGCGCCTCCGTACACTCATCGCTGCCTCCCGGTGAGCCGGGCACGTCAACGTATTCGCACCCGAGCAGCAGGACGAGCGCCACGAGGATGAAAAGCGGGAAACGACGGCCGAGCATGAGCTCAGTATACCAGGGATCGTGCTTCAGGGGTTGACATCGGGTCTCGAGGCACGGCTCGCGTCCAACGACCTCAGAACTTTTTCCATGCGTTGGAACACGTCGTCGATGATCTGCGCTTCCGGTAGGATCGTGACGCGAAAGTAGTTGCGGTACTCGACGTTGAAGCTCGAGCCGGGGGCCACCAGCACGTGCTGCGTCTCGAGCAGCTCGAGGGCGAACTGCTCGTCGTCGAAATCGGGGAGCTTGTCCATGTCCGCGCCGACGAATGCGTACATCGAGCCGCCCGGTGGCATGACGTGTAGGTACTCGCTCGCCTGCACCCCGCGAAGGACGGCTTGGCGCGATTCGTAGAGGCGCCCGCCCGGGCGGATGAGCTTCTTGAGGCTCTGATAGCCGCCGAGGGCGGTTTGAACGCCCCACTGTCCGGGAACGTTGCTGCACAACCGAAGCGAGGCGAGGAGGTCGAGCCCGTGCAGGTAATCCTTCGCGTGCTCGTTCGTGCCGCTGAACGCGACCCAGCCGACACGGAAGCCACATGCGCGGTACACCTTGGAAAGGCCGCTGAAGGTTCCGCACAGGGTGTTCGTCACCAGCGGCGCGATCGGAATGAACTCGGCGTCGTCGTACACCATCCCGTCGTAGATCTCGTCGCTGAAGATGACGAGGCCGTGCTCTTCGGCGAGTGCGACGATGGCTTCTAGCGCTTCGCGGCCATAGACGGCGCCGGTCGGGTTGTTGGGGTTGATGACGACGATGGCGCGCGTGCGATCGGTGATCAGTGCCTTCAACGCGTCCAGGTCCGGCTGAAATCGATTCTCGGGCGGACACGGGTAGTGCACGGCTCGACCGCCGTTCAGCGTAACGGCGGCGGTCCAAAGCGGATAGTCGGGACTCGGAATCAGTACTTCGTCGCCGCGATTCAGCAGCGCGCGCAGCGTGAGGTCGATCAGCTCGCTCACGCCGTTCCCGATGAAGACGTGCTCGGCCGTGACGTTCATGATGCCGCGCTCCTGCTGCTGCATGACCACGG
>JAHELW010000113.1 GCA_024643985.1 Myxococcales bacterium
GCAAGGCGGTTGCTGAGGAGAATCGGTCGGGATGCCCAGCACAGCGAGTGGGGGGGAGCGTAGCGAGCGGGTCCCACTCGCGAGCACGGGCGTCGCGACCGATTCTCCGGCCTTGCGGGCCGCATTTGCAGGCGCTCCCGCTCCGCGCAGGCCCGCGTCGTGTTTTTTTCCGAGCCCCGTATGCAGGGGTCAGTCTTCGCCTTCGCCTTTGTCGTCGTTTTCGCCGTCGTCGGCCGGCGCTTCCAGCAGCTCCGCCGGCATGTCCGAAGGCGGGAGCTCCGACGGGCGGAGGGCGCCTTTCGGCACGCTCGGAGTCGGAACCGGCGGCGGCGTGTCGCTGTCGTCCGAGAACGGACCCGGGAGACGCTCGGCGCGCACGATCATCTTGGGTGAATGCACGCCGAAGAAGATGCCGAGCGTCGCTTCGCGACCGCTGATCTCGTCCACGCGGAAGCCATTGCGTTCCAACAGAGAGCGGATCTCGTGAAGCGCGTAAAGCCGAATCGAGTAGTGCCGATCGTTCTGCTGGCCGCTGTGGCTCGCGACACGACGTTTGACTCGAAGGCGCGACGCCTCGTAATCGAAATCGGTTTCTTCCATGCAGACTGCGCCGTCGACCTCGAACCAGACCTGGTTCGGCTGAGAGGCGATCATGAAGTCACGGTTGATGACGTCGAGGAGCAGCATCCCGCCCGGCTTCAGGCAGCGGTGGAACTGTCGAATCGTCTGCTCGTTTTCTTCCTCGGCGAAGTAGCCGAATGTGGTGCCCCAGCAGAGCAGCGCATCAAAAGGCTCTTCGAAGGTGACGCTTCGCATGTCCCCGCGGACGAAATCGATCTGAAGCCCCCTGTCTTCGGCTTCGTCGTACGCGCGCGACACCATCGTATGAGAGATGTCGAGTCCGATCATGTGATAGCCGCGCGCGGCGAGCTCGACCGTCTGTGCGCCCAACCCGCAGCCCGCGTCGAGGACGCGAGCGCCGACGGGCACGCGAAGGGCACGTTCGATGAAGTCGCATTCCAACGCCACCTCCTTCGGCGTCGTGGCCCGCACGGTGCGTAGGTAGGCTTCGCCGAAGAAACGCTCGTGCCAGGGGCCGTTCTCGTCTTCTTCGACTTCGGGCGCCTTTGCCTCCGCAGACTCGGTCGGAGGCGGAGGCGGCTTCGGAATCGGTATCATCATTTCCGCGGCCTTTTCCGCGGGTGGTGCGATGTCGCTTCTCGACAGGACGTCCGCATCCTCGAGGAAGAGCTCCTCGGGAGGCTCGCTGTAGCGCAGCTCGGCCTGCGGCTTCGAAGGCGCCGACGCTGGCTTTACAGACGGCCGATCCGCCGGGGGATAGCTGAAGTGCACGTCGATGCCGGGATCGGAGGTGTCCTGCGGCTCGGGATCGGGATCGGGCTCATCGCCGCCAAGCGGATCGGGCTCGGTCACGAAGGTCGGTTCGGTCGGGTCGCGGTCCTCCGTCAGGTCGTGCGTCTCGGTGATACCGCTCGCAGGCTCGAGCTCGACGACGTTGGAGGTCTGAGCTTTCGCCCCGTCTCCGTTCGTCTCGGTTTCTTTGGCGCCCTCCGAAACGCTTGCGCGCGGGATGTCCGCAATGGGCACGCGCAGCGCTCGCCGGCGTCGCGGCGTGCGCGCCTGCAGGCTGTCCCTGTCGTCAGCCGGCTCGCTCATCCGACCCCCCCAACGGCCAAACACTCGCCCATCCGGATGGAAGCACCCGCGCTCGCGACGATTCGAAGCTCACACTCGGGCGGGGTCAGCACGATGGCGGTCGACCCCATGTGAAACACACCGAGCTCTTCGCCACGGTCGCGCGGGATCGGCGCATCCGCGTAGCTGCGAACACCGGGAGCATCCCCCCGGTTCGTCTGCACTTCATCAAAGCTCAAGCCGATGCGTCCCACGCCGATCGCCCCCACCATGATCGTCGTCACTCGCCCGTGAACGACGCTCTCTTGCACAATAGCAAGACGTTCGTTCCTTGCGAAAAGCTGAGGGATGTGATCGGTCCCAATGCGGTTGACGGGGAACAACGTGCCCGGAACGTACCTCACGTACTGGACGTCTCCGCAGGTCGGCGCGTGTACGCGATGGTAATCTCGCGGCGAAAGGTAGACGATGAAGTAGTCACCGCCCTCGTATCGCGCGGCCTCACTTTCGTCCGTGAGGAGGTCCGCGACTGTGTACGGCTTCCCCTTGACCACGAGCTCGCCGCCGAGGCTGATTCGCCCGAGGTCCTCGACGCGTCCGTCCGCGGGTGAGACCAAGGCCCTGGGATCGGGGTCCACGACCCTGGCTCCCTCGACGAGGCGCCGCGTAAAGAACTCGTCGAACGAGCGAAAGCCCCCCGCGGGCATGTCGACCTCGCTCAAATCGACGTCGTAGACCCTGACGAAGGCGCGGACCGCCGCATCGACCACCGCGTGAGGGGCCCGTGCAGACGTGAGCCGGCCGAGCGCCCTGCTCAACCGCTTGCGCGGGAGAACACGGACCGTTTGCGCGGCCAGTCTTGAAGCACTCCTCCCCATGAATGGTGCTGTCGACAAAGGGTATCTGAGCGCACGACGCGGCGTCAAACCCGTGTAGAGGCCCAAGCGTTCGAAATCCCGATGCTTTCTGGAGGCCTAAACGGATGCGCCTCGCCGGGCTCGGGTCCCGACGAGGCGCTCGCAAACCCGACGACCGGCGTTAGACCGCGGCTTCGCCGCGCTCGCCCGTCCGAATGCGTACGGACTCCTCGATGCCGGACACGAAAATCTTTCCGTCACCAATGCGGCCCGTCTTCGCGGCGTTCTCGACCGCCTCGATCACCTGGGCGACCAGGGAATCGGGAACGACGATTTCCACCTTCACCTTTGGGACGAAGTCGACCACGTACGCGGACCCCCGATAGACCTCTCGCTTACCACCCGTGCGGCCGAATCCTTTGACCTCGGTCACGGTCATGCCTTTGATGCCAACCTCGTTGAGGGCGTCCTTCACCTCATCGAGCTTGAAAGGCTTAATAATGGCTTCCACCTTCTTCATGGGACCTCCGAAACTTCAAGCAGCCCAACGAGAACCGCCGATGCGAGACGGTGTACCCCTCGATTATTTCCGAATTGTTTCGTGGCCGTAAATACGAACGCGGAGGGCGGAGAATCGGTCGCGACGCCCGTGCTCGCGCCCCTGCATGTGGTGAGGAGTGGTTGCCGTACTGGGAGCCTGGTTCGGTTTAGTTATATCCGACCCACCCGGACGCCTCCGGCGGTCAGTTTGTCCCGCCCCACCACCCCCACGCTATCCCCTACCCCCACCCGTAATCCTCCCTCCGCGCCTGCGCTGCGCTCCGGCTTGGCGGCGCATGCGCGCCGGGCTTCGCCCTTCGGGCTCGCACGTCCGCCTGCATCCCGCCCACCTAGGCAAGCGCCTTGCCCCTGAATCGGGGTGCGAGCCCGAAGGGCGAAGCCTGGTTTGTGGGGGGGGCACGCGAGGAGAATCGGTCGGGATGCCCAGCACAGCGAGTGGGGGCGAGCGTAGCGAGCGGGCACCCGCTCGCGAGCACGGGCGTCGCGACCGATTCTCCGGGCCACCTTTGCAGGCCCTCCCGCTCCGCGGAGCGCCCGCGTCGTGTTTTTTCCGAGACCCGTATGCAGGGCCCAGTTCCTCAGCCCCGCACCATGCGACCGATCACCAGTCCCATGGCCCCCGCCAAGAGGCACACCACGACCGTGCCGCCCATGTAGAGCGCCGCCCTTCCCCATGCGCCGTTTTGCATCAGGCCGATGCTTTCGAGATTGAACGCCGAGTACGTGGTGAAGCCGCCCATCACGCCGGTGCCGAGGAGAAGCCGCGCGTCGGCGCCGAACCAGGTGCGGCCCTCGCCGAGGACGAACACGAGGCCAAGACCGAGCGAGCCCAAGACGTTCGCGGTCAGCGTCGCCCACGGGAACCCGTGCCCCACGGTGAACGGCCCGAGCATCAGCGACACCCAGTATCGAAGGCACGAACCTGCAGCTCCACCGATCGCGACCCACACGAAGCTCACGTCACCGGTTTTAGACGACAAGTTTGCAAGGGCGCAAGGTTTGCGCCTGACGCTCGGAAAAACAACGCCGTCATTCGTTGACGGTCCAGCGCTCCATGTCTAGCGTCCACGAACGAGAGAGAGGTGGCTCTGTGAAAGCACGTGCGCTGATGCGTTGGGTCCCGCTCGGAATCTCACTGACGCTCGCCGGAGCTTTCGCTGCGTGCACCGAGAGCGGCGGCGAGACTCGCGAGCAGGTTCAGCAGTTCGAGTATGCCGTCCCGATGGACGCGGAGAGTCCCTGGCCGAAGTTTCGAAGGACGGCCATGCAGACGGGACGAAGCCCCGTATTGCCGATCGACACCGGCGCTGAGCCGTGGGTCTTCCAAACCGGCAAAGGCATCTTCTCGACGGCCGTCATCGACGCCGACAGCAACGTCTACGTCGGCTCGGGCGACCGCGTCTTTTACAAGCTCGACCGCGAAGGCAACGAGCTCTGGTCGGTTCTGACCGGCGAGGTGATCGATTCATCCGCGCTGCTCGACGATCGCGGCTACCTCTACTTCGGCTCAGGCGACGGTTTGCTCTACGCGCTCGACCGCGAGGATGGAGAGGAAATCTGGACGTTCGAAGCGGACCCGCCATCGCTCAACGATGCGTTGATCAACTGGTTCGAGGGGAACGTCGCCATGGGGCTCGACGGAACGCTCTACGTGCCGAACGACAACCGCTGCACCTACGCGATCGACCGCAACGACGGCACGTCGGAGTGGTGCTACGTGACCGACGATCAGACTTGGTCCCTCGTCGCGCTCAACCCAGCGACCGATCGGCTTTTCATGGGAAGCAACTTCCCGCTCATCGCCAACGCCTTCGCGCTCGACGCGGCTGACGGCTCCGAAGCGTGGACTTTCGCCGCCTTTGGCACGGTGGCTGCGAGCCCGATGATCTCGTCGACGGATCCGGACGGGCTCGTCTCGGTCGGCGCATTCGACGGCTTTCTCTACGGCCTTCGGCAGAGCGACGGCGCCGAGCAGTGGAGCTACGGTGCCCGTGACCACATTTACGCGAGCCCGGCCCAGGCCGCGGACGGGACGATCATCCAGCCCTCCGCCGACGGCACGATTTACGCCATCGATCCCGACGACGGGTCGGTGGTCTGGGAGTACGACACGCGGGAGCCGATCCGCTCGTCACCGGCCATCGACGGCGACGGCAACGTCTACGTCGGGTCCGGCGAAGGCCAGATGTTCGTGCTGAACCCCGACGGCTCTCTGCGCTGGTCGATCCAACTCATCGAAGACGACCGCGACGACCTGAACTCGTCACCCGCGCTCGGCAAGGAGTTCGTGGTGCTCTCGGGCGAGACGGGAGAGGTCTTCGCGATCCCCTACGACTACTGCCTTCGACCGGGTCTAAACGACGATCGGTGCACGGTCGGGCCCGGCGAGCCGCTTCCCGACGATGGAGTCTTCGTCGTCTTCACGACGAGCTTCGGCAGCCTCGAGATCGAGCCGCCCCAACGGATCAACGCAAACCAGCCGCTCACCTTCACCCTCTTCGTCCGAGAAGCGGGGAGCACCAAGCTCACGGCGATCGCCTCGGACAGCATCGAGGTCACCTCGACGAGCGCGGCGCAGATCGACGCCGACGTCTCCGGCGACCGTCGCTACATCACCGTGCTTCCGGCCACGCCCTGGGTCGGCGACGAAGGCGGGACCGTCGAAGTCCGCGTGCGGGGCCGGTATCTCGACGACCTCGACATCCGCAACGGTTTGAGGTTCACGTTCGACCCGAGCTCCGGGGGCGACTTCGACGAGACCTTCACCTTCGAGATCCCGCCTCGCAGCGAGACGGCGTTTCCATTCGACGTAGCCGACGCGCCGGGCGACGACACGGGCATCGTCGAGCTCTACCGCATTGCAGCTCCGCTCCCGACGATTCTGCCGAGCTACAACCAGATCGGATTCGACTCGATCCACTACGTGATCGGCCTCGTCTCGCGGGAGGTCGACGAGGTCATTGCTTGGGGGGTCGGGGGCACGCTGGACGCAAACGGCGACACGATCGTAAACCCGAGCTCCGACGTGCGATTCCCGCTCGTCTTTCGGTGGGACGACGGGCTCTTGACGATGATCAACGAAGAAGGCTTCACGATCGAGTTCAACGGCTTTCCCCTGCCTTTTCGCTTCTTCCGGGTGGCAACGACGCTCGATGCAGCCGGCAACGCCCTCCACAGCCCCTGGCTCAACGCCAAGACGATCTGCAACGAGATCACGTTCTACGGGACGTTTCTCGACGCGCTCGGGTTCTGCAACCTCGAGACGGGGCTGCTCGATGCCGTCGGCGGCTCGGAGTTTCGTGCGTTCGGCAACGGCCTCCAAAGCGCGCCTGCGGGGATTGGCGCGGTCGCGTTCTCGCTCGATGGGGACCTCGTGACGGCGACGCTCACGGGGACGTCGCTTCAAAGCGAGGCACACAACTTCGGCATCCTCGCGCTCGATGCCAGCACCGGCGTTCCGGTGGGCTTGAACTACACGGAGCGCACCGCGCACTTCCCCTCGACCGGAACCGTGGAGACCGTCACACTCGACCTCACGGAAGCAGAGGCGCCGAGCAGCCTCGTCGTCTACTTGATGGTCGACGCGTATCCTGCAGCGGTCGGGACGCTGCCTTAGCTCTGCGTGCTAGAGTCCGCGCGGTGATCAGCGAGGACTTCGCATTCTTTGGCTTCGACGAAACCACGTGGGAGCGCCTCGTTGCGCTCCTCGTGGGAAACGACCCGCCGCGTGGGGTCCTCGTGGTCGTGTTGAATCGCGCCGCAGTCCCGGTCGCTGCTTTTCACACGGCCAAGGGCTCCGTCGACGCGTCGACTCTCCCCTCGCCGGGAGACCTCGAGGCCGTCTGCCAGGCCGCCGACGCGAGGGCCTGCATCTTGATTCGCGAACGCGCCATGGAGGACGTCGCCGACTACTTCGCGGAGCCGCTCGACCCCGATCAGGATTTCGTGTCCCGAGTGATGTGTTTTGGGCACGTGCTGCGGGAGCTCGGAAACGGGAGCTGGATTCGCGTTTGGCCGAACCCCTTCCCCGACCTCATTTTGGCGGCTGCGCCCGCCGCGCAGTCGGCAACCGACCTGTTCTTGCCGGAGGGCCGCACCGTCTTGCTGGGCGTATTCGAGGATGGCGGGCTCTGGACGGGTGCGCTCCTCAAGCGGAGTGCGACGGGCTTCGAGGTTCTCGCGGGTCCGCAGGCGATGTCGGAGTGGGCGGGACCGCTCGGAGGAGCCTGGCGGCGCGACCATCGCGTCCTCGCAGGGGCGGTCGAGCGCGAGCTGGGTCCGGTCCACCTCGGGCTCTTCATGGAGCGCCACACGGCGGAGCGCCTCTTTCGCGCGCGTCAGGCGGGGGATTGGGCGGTGGCGTTTGCAACGCGCGAAGTGATGGTTCACCCGCTTCCCACCTACGTCGCCGCGGGGCTCGGCTTCGACGTCGTGCTCGGCGCCGCGCAGCTCGCGATGCAGGTCTTCGAGGGGATCGAGCCCGAGGAGCTCTCTTCGATCGCCCAGGGCTTTTGGCGGGGTTTCACCGACGGAAGAGGCCTCGAGGGACTGCTCGGCTTCTCGCCGGCCGAGGTGCTCTCCACGGTGGTGGAGAGGGTCTCGAGCGAACGTCCGCCGGCCGAGGAGCCCGCCGACACGCCGCCGCGCGAGCCCCCCGAACCGCTCGATCCGGACCCTGACGCCCCGGGCCCAAGATCGCGCGATTGAGGGGTCACTGAAAAGATCGCCTGTTCTTTGACAACATAGGCGACAATCTGTACCTTTATCCTACCTGCTAAACCTTACAGGGAACGTTTGTGCAGGAGCAGCCCGTTTTGCCGGGCAAGGATGGTGAAAAGATGCGAGCGGGGGAAAGCATGCAGAAGCTGACGGCACGCCAAAAGGCGGTTCTCGAGTACATATCAGATTCGATTCACTCACGGGGCTATCCGCCCACGCTCCGCGAAATCGGGAACCACCTCGGCATTCGGAGCACCAACGGGGTGAACGACCATCTCCGGGCGCTCGAGCGGAAGGGGTACCTGACCCGCGAGGACATGAAGTCGCGGACCCTTCGGCTGATGAAGACGCCCGACGGGAAGCCGAGCAGCCGGCCGCCGGCTGCAAACGACAACCTGGTCGAGATTCCCATCGTCGGTCGGGTCGCGGCAGGCGCCCTCTCCGAGGCGATCGAGCACCCGGACGACACCGTGCAGATCGACCGCATGCTGATCGGCGGCCAGCAGGACGTTTTCGGTTTACGAGTCACGGGCGAGTCGATGATCGACGCAGGGATTTTCGACGGTGATTTCGTGTTCGTTCGGAAGCAGCTCAACGCGAATCGCGGCGAAGTCATCATTGCGCTCGTCGGAGACGAGGCCACCTGCAAGTACTACTACCCGGAGCGGGAGCACGTGCGGCTTCAGCCCGCCAACAAGGACATGGCGCCGATCCTGATTCCAAAGAACGACTGGCGGAGCACGCAGATCCTCGGCGTGGTCGTCGGCGTGTATCGACGGCTCCACTGAGCGCAGGCATACCAAGGAGCGGGCCCCCGCCCGGCTCCCATGAGGCCCCTCGAAAAGGACTTTTTCGAGGGGCTTTGTCCTGTAAGGTAGGCCCGATGACCATCCAGCGCGTGTTGATGGGCCCGGGGCCTTCCGACGTCCCGGCCGAAGTGCTCGCCGCTCTCGCGAGACCCACCATCGGACATCTCGACCCCGAGTTCCTGCGCGTCCTCGACGAAACGCAAGGAATGCTCCGGCAGGTGTTCGGCACGAAGAGCGCGCTCACCCTTCCGATCTCGGCAACGGGCTCGGCGGGCATGGAGACTTGCTTCGTCAACCTTCTCGAGCCCGGCGACCACGCGCTGATTTGCCGTCACGGCGTGTTTGGCGGGCGCATGGCCGAGGTCGCGCGACGCGCCGGCGCGGAGGTGACGCTCGTGGAAGCCCCCTGGGGACGTCCGATCGACCCCGACGACGTGGCGGCCGCCGCGCAAAAGCGTGCCTTCAAAGTGCTGGCGGTCGTCCACGCGGAAACGTCGACCGGCGTGCTTCAAGACCTCTCTCCTTTTCGCGCCATCGCCGACTCGTGCGGCGCGCTCCTCTTGGTCGATGCCGTCACGTCGCTCGCGGGCGTTCCCGTGAACGTCGACGACATGGGAATCGACGCGATTTATTCGGGGACACAGAAGTGCCTTTCGTGCCCGCCCGGCCTCTCCCCCATCTCGTTTTCAGAGCGTGCGCGCGACGCCCTCGCCGCCCGCGCGACGCCCGTCCAAAGCTGGTACCTCGACCTCACCCTGATCGGGCAATACTTCGGCGGTGAGCGCGTGTACCACCACACCGCTCCGGTCAACATGATCTTCGCTCTACACGAGGCGCTCCGGCTCGTGCTCTCCGAAGGCCTCGAGAACCGCTACACGCGGCACCGCACGCAGGCCGAAGCGCTCTACCAGGGGCTCGAAGCGCTCGGTCTCGAGCTCGTGGTCGAGCCGCCGGCACGGCTGCCCCCGCTGACGCTCGTTCGCATTCCCGACGGCGTCGACGACGTGACGGTACGGAAAAAGCTACTCACGGAGCACGACCTCGAAATCGGCGGAGGCCTCGGCGACTTCAAGGGCAAGGCGTGGCGCATCGGACTGATGGGCGCGTCCGCGACTCCGAAGCACGTCGAGCTGTGCCTGAGTGCGCTCGCCGACGCGCTTTCCTAGAAGGTTCTGCGCGTTGCGAAAGTCCTCGGTTTTGGCATCGGACGGTGAAGAACAAAGATGGTACAACCGGCGCTGTACCGATTCGAGAGGTGTGAGATGAAGGATAGATCGAGCGCGCGCTGGCGAGACGTCGCCGTTCTCTCCGCATGTTTCGTGACCGCGGTCGCGATGAGTTGCGGAGGCAGCATGGCGCCACCGGTCGGCAAGGAAGTGACGGTCAACGTGTCGAACGGAGGCCAAGGCGTCGGGCGGGTGACCGCGCCCGACTCTGCCGTGAATATCGACTGCTTGGTCGGGCCAAGCGTCCCGGACCCGGGCACGTGCAGCGACGAGTTTCTGGACGCTGGCGCCGGTGGCACGTTTTCGCTCGTTGCGGAGGCCAACCCGGGAAGCACATTTGCCGGCTGGTCGGGCTGCAGCACGGTCGACGGGAATGAATGTGTCCTGAGCTTTTCCAGCGACCCCGCGGACGTGACCTTCAACGTCACCGCGTCATTCGACCTCGACCCGAGCAACGAATGCAACATGGCCTTCGGGACGAGTGCCGGTTATTTCCTCTGCGCCGAGACGGCGACGTCGTGTACGTTTTACGCGCTCCTCAATGACGTCGATAGCTGCACGACGCGATGCGCATCACTTCAATCGACCTGCCTCGCTTCCATCCGAGACACGGACGACACGTGCACGCAGGGAGACCTCGGAACGTGCGACGACATCGTCGGCGATCGACTCTGCGAGTGCTCAAAACCCTAGCTTCGCTCGATGGCGCCCGGGCTTCCCGAACGGTTTGGTGACTATCAGCTGATCGAGCGGCTTGGCGTTGGCGGGTTGAGCGTCTTGGGAGTGCTCTTGGTTGCGCTCGTGCTCAATCAGGGCTGCGAACCGGACGACGGCGATGCGGACACGTGCGAGGGGCCGGCCTGCGGCGATGGCGGCTGCCAGGACGACGCGTGTCTACCGGCTCCACCCTCCGTCGAGGAAGGCCTTTACACCTTTCTCGCCAAGCAGCAGGATCCGGCGACCGGCCTGCTGGAAGGGTTCGTGCGCCACCCCGACCTGCCCCTCGATTTCCTCGCGTTCCTCGATGCGCGGCCCTCGTTCACCTATGACAACGCCCTGGCCGTGCTCGCCTGGCTGGCGAGGGGCGAGCCCGACGACCTCGACCGCGCCACGCGCCTGCTCGATGCACTGCTGGCGCTGCAGCGAAACGATGGCGCCCTCCCGGACTCGGCGAACGCGGCCACCGGCGCGCCCTTGGCCACCAGCACCGGC
>JAHELW010000114.1 GCA_024643985.1 Myxococcales bacterium
GAGGGCGACGCTCTGCCCATCCTCGCCGGGATCGCCCTGTGGCCCCTGCTCGCCCTGCGGCCCGGGATCACCTTGCGGTCCTGCCTCGCCCTGGGGCCCCTGGTCACCGGAGCACCCCACGATGAAAACCATCGACCCAACGAAAGCCCACAACCGCGCCATGATCCACCTCGCTTTCATGCCGACAGTAGGCGAACCGGCGAGCGTACAAAAGAAAAACTGAGCGTTCGGTTGCAGCACGAATTGTTTGCGCGAGACGTGCCGATCGCGCGCAAAGCATTCATCTTTTGACGGCTCGAGCTCGAAGCCGCTCGTCGTTTCGACTAGGCGAACACCTCGGCGAGCAGCATCTCCTGCTCCAGCTTGTGCGAGGCGCCCGAGCCCGTGGCCGGGCTGGCGCTTTCGGGCCGCGCGACGCATCGAAGAGGCGTTTCGCTCCCGAGGATTTCGGGCAGCCGCGCGCGCATGAAGAACCAGGCGCCCATGTTCCAGGGCTCTTCCTGCACCCACACGAGGTCGATGTCGCGAGCATAGGGCGCGAGGCGCTCCTGCAGCTCCTTCGCGCGAAGCGGATAGAGCTGCTCCACTCGAAGGATCGCGACGTCGTCGCGGCCCTCCCGTTCGCGCCTCTCGAGGAGGTCGTAGTACATCTTGCCGCTGCAAAGAAGCACGCGCGTCACCGTCTTCGGATCGACCGGCAGATCGTCTGGAATGATGCGTTGGAAGCTCCCGCTGGCGAGCTCGTCCATGGTGCTCACGGCACGCCGACGGCGGAGCAAGCTCTTTGGACTCATCACGATGAGCGGCTTTCGCCACGGCCGGATCACCTGGCGCCGCAGGCAGTGAAAGAGCTGCGCCGGTGTCGTGAGGTTGACGACCTGCATGTTGCTCTCGGCACAAAGGAGCAGAAAACGCTCGAGCCTCGCGCTCGAGTGCTCGGGCCCCTGTCCTTCCATGCCGTGCGGGAGAAGCAGCACCAAGCCGCTCAAGCGGTGCCACTTGTCCTCGGACGAAGAAATGAACTGGTCGACGATGACCTGGGCGACGTTGACGAAATCCCCGAACTGCGCCTCCCAGCACACCAGAGCGTCGGGTGAGTCGAGCGAGTAGCCGTACTCGAAACCGAGCACCCCTACCTCGGAGAGCGGGCTGTCGTAGATCTCGAGATGCGCCTGTGTCGGGCTCAGATGACCGAGACGCGTGTACCGTCGACCGGTGTCTTGATCGAAGATGACGGCGTGCCGGTGGCTGAACGTTCCCCTGCGCACGTCCTGGCCCGTGAGGCGGCATCGCGTGCCTTCCAGCAAAAGGGTCGCAAATGCGAGGTTCTCGGCCGTGCCCCAGTCGACCCCCTCGCCCGTCTCGAGCACTTTGCGCTGCTTGTCGAGCACGAAGCGCTTGATTCGCGGATGCGGTGTGAACCAATCGGGGTACGACGTCAGCGCGTCGAGCGCCTCGTCCAGCCGCTCTCGCGGGAACCGTGTGTCGGCGTCGGGCACGTCGAGGTCGCTGCCGCCCTGGTAGTCTTCCCAGAGTCCGAGCATCGACGCTGGAATGAGATTGTAGTTGCCGTTCTTCCGCGTATCTTCGAGTGCTCTTTCGAGCTCCTGCTGCCGCTCGACCTTGATCTCTTCCGCTTGCTCGTGAGTGAGCTTGCCCGTCTTCACCAGGTGCTCGACGTACGCGTCGCGCACAGTCTGCTTTCGGTCGATCGCCGCATACATCACCGGCTGTGTGAAGCGCGGCTCGTCGCCCTCGTTGTGCCCGTACTTTCGGTAGCAGTAGAGGTCGAGCACGACGTCGCCGTGGTATCTTTGGCGGTACTCGGTTGCGAGAGTCACGGCCTGTGCGACGGCCTCTGGATCCTCGCCGTTGACGTGGAACACCGGGCAGCGGAGCATTCGCGTGATGTCCGTGCAATACGCGGTCGAGCGCGAGTCCTGGGGGTTCGTCGTGAAGCCAACCTGATTGTTGATCACCACGTGGACCGTGCCGCCGGTCTCGAAGGCGGGTAGCCGGCTCAAGTTGAGGGTTTCAGCAACCACTCCCTGCCCGACGAAGGCGGCGTCGCCGTGAATCAGGAGCGGAAGCACGGTGATTCGATCCTCGTCGTCCTTCCGATCCTGCTTCGCGCGCACTCGCCCTTCGACGACCGGGTTCACGAACTCCAGATGGCTCGGGTTGAAGGCAAGCGTCATGTGGACGTCATTCCCGCTCGCGGTTTTTCGGTCGAGGGAGTAGCCGAGGTGGTATTTCACGTCGCCCCGACCAACGTAGGCCCTCGGATCATCGTCTTCGAACCCTGCGAAGATCTGCCGAACGTTCATCTCCATGATGTTGACCATGACGTTCAGCCGGCCGCGATGGGCCATGCCGATGACCATCTCTTCGACGCCGAGCTCGGATGCGCGCTCGGTCAGAATGTCGAGCATCGGAATCACGCTCTCTCCGCCTTCGAGAGAGAAGCGCTTCGCGCCGGTGTACTTGGTGTGCAGGAACTGCTCGAAGATCTCCGCGTCGGTGAGCTTCGTGAGAATGCGAATCTGCTGCTCCCGGCTGAGATCGATGTGATTGCCGGTGAGCTCCATACGGTCGCGAAGCCAGTTTCGCGCCTCGCGATTCTCGATGAACGTGTACTCGACGCCGATCGTTCGCGAGTAAGTGTCCTTCAGGCGTGCGATCACCGAGCGCAGTGAATCCGTTGCCGGGCCGGCGAGGTCGCCCGTGGAAAAGATCGTGTCGGGATCCACGTGAGCGAGGCCGTAGCGCCTCAGGACGAAATCGTCCTCCGGCACCTTCCTGCTCAGGCCGAGCGGATCGAGGTTGGCGAAAAGGTGTCCGCGCACGCGGTGGGCGTTGATCAACGCGGTCAAGCGCGCCTGCAGGTCCGTGGCAGTGAGAACCTCGCTCGACGGTGGAAACGATGCGCGCGCGGCAATCGCCGGGTTGTCGGGCATCGTCACTTCGAGCTCCGTCTCCGCAGAGGGCGGCAAGAACACCGAGTCCCGCACGCCTTCGATCCTCGACTCCGGCTCCGCCTCGGCCTCCGGAGGCGCGACCTCCGCAGTGCGCGGCGCCGGCGCGCCGTTGCCATCCTCGTCGCCACGCACAGTCGTAGGGCTCAGCAGGCCGACGGCCGTGACGGGCGCGAGTATCGTGCCCGCGCTCGAGATCTGCGGGAGCTCGTCGGGCGACAGGCTCTCGAAGTAGTCCCGCCAGGCCTCGTCCACGGCCAGCGGGTTGTCTACCCACTTTAAAAACTGCTCCTCGACCAGCCCTTGGTTTACGCCGAATTCTGCGGTCATCTCCGAGTCGTCGCTCCCCACACCCCGGTCGCGGCGACAAGACTAACCCGTCCGGCTGCCCGGGGCTAGCACGCGGCTGGCTCCGTGATACCTCCGGCCCCATCCTTTGCGTCGATGGCCAGGGTCTTCCTCATCCTCTGCGGCCTGCTCGGCGTGACCGCGGTCGCGCTCGGGGCGTTCGGCGCGCACGGCCTGGAGACTCGCCTCCAGGCGCTACCCGACGGGGCCAAACGGCTCGAGTGGTGGAGCACGGCCGCGCACTACCACCTCGTGCACGCGCTGGCCTTGGCGCTTGCCGCGTGGCTGGTAGAGCGGGGCGCCGGCGCCGCCGGACACGTGGCAGGCTGGTGCTTCGTTGCCGGCGTCGTCCTTTTCAGCGGCGGTCTCTACCTGATGACGGTGACCGGGCAGACGAAGCTCGGCGCCATCACGCCAATCGGCGGCGTGCTGTTCATGGTCGGGTGGGCCGCGGTGGCCGTCGCCGGGTACAGACTCGGCGGCGGCGGCGGTTAGGCGCGCTCGAACGCTATTGTCCTCGCTGCTGCGCCCGGATCTGCTCTTGAAGCCGTTGCATGACCTCGGGGGGCAGTTGGGGCTGACCCCCAGCCTGCGGCATCGCAGGTGCGGCCGATGGATCGCCTAGCGGGACTTCGGCCTTTTCAAACGCGGAGGCGTCGGGGCGAAGCCGATTCGAAAGATACTCCGATACCACGTAGATCGTCGGATTTCCCTTCCGTCGGAGATACACCTCGTTTCCCTCCTCGGTTGCAGCCCCGAGCTCGAGAACGATCGGCGTTTCCTCGTCGGCGACGGTGATCGTCACCTGCGACTTCGGCTCCGCGAGTCCTGCGCGAGCCTCCGAGATGTCCTCGTCCGCGAAACCGGACGCAATGAGCCGCGCGGCCGTCGAAACCATTCCGGTCACTTTCTTCGGGTCGAGCTCTTCCAACTGCTTCCCACCGGCTATCGTGCTCCATCCCTCGCCCGCGCGCTGGAACTCGAACGTGCCTTTGGGACCCTCGTATCGAATTGCCTGCACTTTCGAGACATCGGCATTCACGACCTTTCGGTTTCGCCACGCTTTGAGCTCCCTATCGAAGGCGTAGCGAAGGGAGCCGCTCGCGCCGAAGACCTCGGTGCGATCCTCGATGCGAATCATCGTCATCCCGTTCGCGTATTTGCCAATTGCAAGCTCGGCCAGCGTCTCGTCGCCTGCGTGGACGGTCACTCGGACGGCATTGGCTTCGTCGACCTGCAGCCGCTCGTAGTTCTCCGGCTTCGTCGCCACGACGCGCACCAGCTCGAGATCTGCCAGGCGGTTGAGCGCCGACTCCACGTTCGTCTGGTCGGCTTCGGCCTCGAGAGGTGCGGTAACCCTCCATGCCTCGTCGACTCGGGAGAGGACGACGGGCTCGCCTTTCGGGCGCGTGACCTCGAGGGAGGTGATCGTGTCTTTGTCGATCTCCACGGTGGGCACCTCGGAGGCGCTCGCCGGAGCTCGATCACGGCTCTGGGTCGCCCATAGGGTCAGGGCCAACAGCGCAACGAATACTACCGCTCCAACTGCGATTCGGTTCTTTCGCCATTCCATCTCGAATCGTCCTATTCAGAGTCTGAGAGTCTTCTTCTTGTTCGAGCGCTGGCGCCAACGGAAGAGCCCGAACAGCGCGACGACGAAGGGGATCCCCAAAGTGTTGAGCCACCGATAGCCGCGCTTCTTGGCATCCCAAGACTCGATCGCCGCCTTGCGTTCCGCGAGAGCCGCCTGAACGCCTGCTTCGTTGCCTTCCTCGGCCGCGCTGAGCACCGTGTCTTCCGCGGCGAGCACCGAGTCCGGGATGTCGAGCGCCGGCTCCTCGATCGTCTTGGCTCGAATCGCGATCAGGTCCGAGTCGGCGGCCAGCCAATCGATCGCATTCAGCGCGAGCGCCAACGCCGCGTTCATCTGAACTTCACCCTGAGGTGGGCGAGGCGGCAAGAAGCTGTCCTCGAGGAAGGTGCTCGTTCCGACCACCAAGACCCGGACGTCGTCTTCGGCGACGGCGGGAGCCTGAATCGCGACCTCGGTCTCCTCGTTGATCGGTGCGGCGTAAGCGGATGGAAGCTTGCCGGAGATCGCGACCATCAGGTCGAAGGGGCCGGCTTCCGCGCTCATCTCCCATTCGCGGGGGTTTCGAGGCTCGAGTGAGATCGTCGGGCCGGACATCGTCCATGAATCCCGAGACGACCGAGCCAGCACGATCGCTTGCGCGCCCTCGGGCGTCTCTCCGATTTCGAGCGGTGACACGAACGGAAGCATCGGCGAGGCGAGGCGGAACATCACCGGATGCTCCAGCTGCTCCTCGTCGAGCTGGAGCACGGGGATCGGCGGGTAGGGCACCAGCACTTGGAGCCCCAACGGTCCGCGCATCGGCGCGCGGCTGCACTGGGCGTCCGCCACGATCTTCGAGCGCATCTCGACGCCCCATGGGCCGAGCAGTCCCTCGAGACGGGAGCCGACTGGACGGGCCGACGGGCCGGTCTGACCTCCGAGGTCCACCGAGAGAGTGCCTCCAAACACGCCGAGCGAGCCGCCACGCATGAGGTACTGGTCGATCCGCCGAAGCTCGTCGTCGCTGAAAGGCTCCTTCGGGCCGATGATCAGAAGCGCTTCGAGGTTTGAATCGATCTCCTCGGACGCATCGACTTCGCGAACGTCGTAGAGGGAAAGCACCGACAGGAGAGAGGTCAGCCCTTGGGTCAGCGCCGGGCTTCCGTGGCCGCCGACGACACCGATCGGCGTTCGCTCGCCGACGAGCTCCTTGATCGCCGACGTGATGGTGTACTCGAGGCCGGTCGTATCTTGAATGACCGGGATGGTTCGACTCTGGTCGAGATGCCTGAGCACCATGCCGCGATATCCCTCGACGACGGCGACCTGGTCCTCCTCGATCTTTTGGTGAGCGACCGGCTGAATTCCGTCGGCCCGCGCCGCCTGCTGTTTCGCTTCGTCGTCCGGATTTACGAAGCGCACGACGATTTGGCCATTGGATGCCGCCGCGTACTCCGAGAGAAGGTCGCGCACCTGTCGCTCCGTCGCGTTGAACGGCGGCGGAAGATTCTCGGTGAAGTAGGCGGTTACCTCGACGCGATCAGTCAGGCCGGCTGCCAAGCGCTCGGAGCCTTCTGCGAGAGAGAACAAGCCGTTGCGGGTCAAGTCGATTCGCGGTGACCGGAAGGACGCGGCGAGAACGTTCAGCAGAACGAGGATTCCCGCGACGATCAGGAGAAAGATCAGAGATTCGCTTGCAACGCGTTTTTGTGCTTTCGAAGACATCGGTCAGCTCCACCGTCGGGATTCGAGCGCCCTGAACGCCGCGGCCAGCGCGACGATGGTTACCGAGAAGAAGAACAGCACGTCGCGAAGATCGATGACGCCGCGGGCCATGCTCTGAAAGTGATAGTCGAACGACAGCCACTCGAGCGCAGAAGCCGCGCTCGTCGGCAGGAGTGCGAGGAACTTGTCGAGAACCCAGAAGAATACGCTCAGCGTCAGCGCCACGAAGAGCGCGATGAGCTGGTTGTTGGTCCAGCTCGAGGCCATCAGGCCGATGGCTAGCACCGCCGAGCCTTGAAGAACGAGCCCTAGATATCCGCTCCACACCGGGCCCCAGTCGAGGTCCCCCAGGGTCGAAATGCTGAGCGGATACAGCAGCGTCAGAGCGAGCAGGACGGCGTAGAGCCCCAGCACCCCGAGGAACTTGCCGAGAATGACCTGCGCCTCGGTGACCGGCATGGTGATGAGAAGCTCGATGGTGCCCGTTCGTTTTTCCTCGGCGAGCAAGCCCATCGTCAGTGCCGGCAGCGCAAAGACGAGGATCAGGCTCAGCCAGCGGAACATCTCGCGGGCGCTCGCACGGCCGAACAGAAAGAACGTCTTCCAGAAGAAGAAGCCGAGCGTCAACATGACGATGCAGATCACGATGTACGCAACCGGACCGTTGAAGTAGCTCCGAAATTGGCGCCCGCCGATGGTCAGCACGTGCTTCATGACGCGGCCTCCGTCTCTTGGGTGGTGAGCTGCCGAAAGACGTCTTCCAGGTTTTCGCCTCGCTGCTCGAGACCGAGGAGCACGAGGTTTGCAGATACCGCGGCGTGAAAGATTTCGGCTCGAAGGTCCTGCTGGCTCTTGGCGACGACCTCGATCACGAGCTCGTTCGGACCCATCCCGTCCCGTTCCTTCACGGTCTGCGCGTCCTCGATGGCCGAAAAGGCATTCCGAATTTCCGCGGCGCTGTGGCCGTTGCGCTTGAGCGTCGCGATGAAACGGGGCTTGCCGGCGCGCGCCGCAAGCTCCTCCGGAGTGTCGTCGGCGACGAGGCGGCCGTTCGAAATGATGAGAACCCGGCCACAGGTGACCTGAACCTCGGCGAGATTGTGAGTGGACAGGATGATCGTTCGCTCCCGTCCGATCTCGCGGATCAGCTCTCGGATTTCCGATGCCTGGTTGGGATCGAGGCCGCTCATCGGCTCGTCCAGGATGAGCACCGGCGGCTCGTGAATCAGCGCCTGCGCCAGGCCTACGCGTTGACGGAAGCCTTTCGAGAGCTCGCCGATGCTCTTACCTACGACTTCGCCGAGGCTCGTCTCTTCGACGACTTTGCGAATTCGGTTTCGCAGCGCATCGCCGCGCAGGCTGCGCATCTTGCCGGCAAACTCCAGATACTCGAGGACGAGCATCTCCGTGTAGAGAGGCGTGCTCTCCGGGAGATATCCGATGGCTTCGCGGACCGCGATCGGGTCTTCGAAAATGTCGGCGCCCGCCACGCGAGCGGTTCCATCGGACGGGGCGATGAAGCACGTGAGTATCTTCATCGTGGTCGTTTTCCCGGCTCCGTTCGGGCCGAGAAAGCCAACGACCTCCCCTCGGTTGACTTCAAATGTGGCGTTCCTGAGGGCGGCGACCGACCCGTAGCTCTTCGACAGGTCCCGCGCCTCGATCATCACATCGCTCATACACTCCCTCGCGCGTGATCCTTGGCGATTTTCCAGGGCTGGCGGAGGTTAGCCAAGGCTCTAGGGCTGTCAAGACAGCACTCCCGTGGCACGCTTCCAACCATGAAGCCGACCGAGTTATTCCCGGCGCCGGTACGCAAATCAATCCTGAAACTGCGGAGGTTCACGCGTCGCGCGGCCGACTATTGGCCCTTGACGATGCTCGGGTTGGCGCTGGCCGCGGTCTCGTTCGTCGCGCTCGTGAGCTTCGGCTTCGAAAAGCTCGACCTGGTGCTCCTCGTTCTCGGCTACGGTGGCGCGGGGCTTCTCGCGCTCTCGGTGGTCTCGGTGGTCCTTGCGACCGTCGGGCTTCGGTGGTCGCTCCGCCGCGCATCGATCGACTGGGCGACCTCGCGCTTCGAAACGGCGTTGGCTCTGCCGACTGGTTTCACGCTGCCGAGCCTTTGGTGGATACCTCTCGTTCAGGTTCGCTGGAGTTGGATTTCGCCCGATCGCGCGGAAGTCGAGCGGCGCGCCGAGCACGGGCGGCTCCGGGAGCACGCGCGCCTCGGCCGGCGCGGCATCTTTCATACGGTCACGCGGCGTGTCGTGGTGCAGGATGCGTTCGGCCTCGCCCGCCTCGCGTTTCTGCATCGTCAGACCGGGCCGATCGAGGTGCTGCCGCATCTCGGAGGCATTCGCCGTCTGCCGGTGCTCACGTCGCTGACCGGCGGCGAGGAGATTCCCCACCCGATGGGTCTGGAGGACGGGGACCGTGTGGAGCTCCGGCGATACGTACCCGGTGATTCGGCGCGCTTCATTCACTGGAAGGTTTTCGGCCGGACACGAAAGCTGATGGTTCGCGTTCCCGAGCGCGCGCTCAGCCGTGCTCGAAGAACCGTGGCCTACCTCGTCGCCGGTGACCACGATGAGCCCGCTGCCGCTGCGGCGCGCGCCGCAATAGAAGAAGAAGCGCTCGGCACCGACTGGCAGTTCGGAGCGGACGGCGCTCCCGAGGCGACGTCCGACCGACAGCAAGCGATTCACAAGATCATGGCCTCGGCCGGCCTCGAGGAGCCGAGTGGAAGCGGCCTCGGGCGGTTCCTCGCCGAGGTCGATCCGAGAGGTCCGGCGGCTCTGGTGGTGTTTGCGCCGCCGATCATGGGTAGCTGGCTGGACGAGGTACGGGCCGTCAGCGCGCGCCGCTATGGGAGGGTCCGGATCGTGATCGCCGTCGACGCGGTGAACGAGCTGCGTGCACAGCCGAGCTGGCGCCGCTGGTTTCTCACGCCGACCGAGTCCGCTGGCGTCTCGCGGAGCGACCTCGAGCGCCTCGGGCGGGCGCTCAGCCAACTCCGGTGCGAGGTCGTCATGATCGATCGCGTCACCGGCCGTGTCCTCGGCGACGGAGTGCATCTCACTGAAGCTCGGAAGAGGGCCGCGTGAGCACGACGGACACGGCGGGTGCAGGGATCGCCCATGCTCTGGCCGAGTCGGCCCGCGCGGTCATCCACGGACTGGCTTGGAGCGTGCTCGTCGCCACGATGGCCCCCTCCGGCTCCGCCGTGGCCGCGTTCTTCGGAGGCGTCGCAGGATGCCTCCTCGGCACCCGGCTCTCGCGCACGCGTGTACGCACTCCGGTCGTCTTGCTTGGTGCGGCCGTCCTGCTCGTGGTGGTCGCCGGGCTTCGCGCGTGGCTGACCCACGGGTCGTTGCTCGCATCGAGCGTTGGGCCGGTCAGCGCGCTGAGAATCGCCACGACGCTCACTGCCCTGATGGCACCCACCGTCGTCAGCGCCGCGATTCGCGCGTGCTCGCGGCGACGCGCGATCTTCGCAGTGCTCGAGCTCCTGCTCGTTGCCGTCGCGTTTGCCCAGCTGCTGATTCCTCATCGCCACGGCGCAATCAACCGGCCGTTCTATCTCGCCGACTGGATCATCGCGCTCGGCTGGGATCCCACGTGGCTCTTTTTGTTCATGGGCGGAACCGCGACGGTCCTCGGTCTCGTGCTGTTGCTTCGCGAGCAGCGCTTCGGCCGCGCGGTCCTCAACCTCGGCGTCGTCGGCATCCTCTTGGCGCTCATCGTCCTGGCCACCCCCATGGTGGGAATGCCACCCCCACCCGAGGGCGGGGGCGGCCTAGGCCTCCGCCCAGACGAATCGGAGGGACGCGAGAGCGAAGGTCAGCGCCAAGAAACCGGCGGCTCCTCTCCGAGCGAGCTCGAGTTCCGCGACCGGTACAACACAGGCGGAGCGCGTGTTCCCGTGGCGGTCGTGCTCTTTCACGACGACTACTCGCCGCCCAGCGGGGTCTACTATTTCCGACAAGGGGCGTTCAGCCAGTACAACGGGCGCAAGCTCGTCGTTTCCGGGCGGCGCGACGTCGACGACGACTTGATTCCGTTCTTCCCCGCTCGGCCCCTCGTGATCGAGAACGCGCCGCCGCTCAACGAAAATCGCGGTCCTCTCGAGACGACGATTGCCTTGATGGCCGATCACATGCAGCCGTTTGCACTGGAGGCGCCGATCGAGGTGGCGCCGATGCAAAACCCCTCTCCGAATCGCTTTCGGCGGGTCTACCGCGCGACGTCGGGAGTGCTCACCGCCGACTACGCCGCGATGTTGGATGCTCGCCTCGGGGCGCCGTCGTGGTCGAAAGAGCAGTGGGCGCACTACACCGAAGCGCCTTCCGATCGCAGGTATGCCGAGCTGGCCTCGGAGATCGTGGGCGGGCTGCCCGACGGTCTGC
>JAHELW010000278.1 GCA_024643985.1 Myxococcales bacterium
GGGCGGCTCGGCTCTGCCTTCGCGGCCCAGCACTTCGGCATCGCGCCGGACATGATCACCTGTGCCAAGGGTATCACCAATGGTGTGATCCCGATGGGGGCGGTGCTCACGACATCGGCGATCCACGACGCCTTCATGCATGGACCCGAACACGTGATCGAGCTCTTCCACGGTTACACCTACTCGGGCAATCCGATCGCATCGGCGGCCGGTCTCGCGACGCTCGACACCTATCGGGAGGAGGGTCTGTTCGAGCGCGCGGCGGAGATCGCACCCTACTGGGAGGATGCCCTGCATTCGCTCAGCGACTGCCGCAACGTCATAGATATCCGCAACATGGGCCTGATCGGCGCAGTGGAACTGGAGCCGATTGCGGGCGAGCCGTCAAAGCGCGCGTTCAGTGCGTTCATCGCCGCCTTTGAAAAGGGCAGTCTAATTCGGACGACAGGCGATATCATCGCGTTTTCGCCGCCGCTCATTATCGAGAAGGAGCACATCGACGAGTTGTTCGGAACGCTTCGGGATGTGCTTGCGTCCCTTGAGTGAGCCGGCTCCGACCCTTTTGCCCGGCGCCGTAGCGCAATCACTTCAGGTAGCGGCTGTCGATTTCGTCGAGCCGCATCTTTATCACGTTGTGCAGAGGGCTCAGATGGAGGCGACGGGCAAATGCGTTCAGAAGGACGTTCACGACGCCGTAGCGGCGCACGCGGAACCGGAAATTCCGCGCCTTGCTGTCGAACCACAACAGCAACCTGTCGCTCAATCCAACTTCGATTGCGGGATGGCCGCTCGGCTCGTAGCCGTAGCGTTTGAGCCTGTCGCCGATTTTCGCTTCGACAAGCTGCACCTCGCGTCGCGAAAGTTTCCGGTGCCATTGGGACACCAGCGCCGCGTCCGGCGCGTCGTAGGATGTGTCGTTGCTGTAGCTCAGCATCACCGGGTCGTAGGCGATGCCGAGATGAGCAGCGACGCGGACGAGCTCCTGATCGGGCCTCCGGACCAACTCCTCGTAGTATACCTCCAGCGATGCGACCCGAAGCGCGCCGACGCCCCGTTCCCAGCTCTCGTAGGAATGGCACCAGGAATCCACTCCGTAGAAGATATTGCCGCCCCATCCCATTCCGATCGCCGAGCGGGCAACGTCCCTCGGATCGCGCTTGAGCTGGATGACACGGGCTTCGGGAAAGATGGCAGCGGCGATTTCCATGTTCCGGTGCAGCATCAGAACAGGATGGCCTCCGGACTGCTGGATCTGTGCGATCATGTCGTGCAGCGCCGCGATCCCGTCGAGCCCTTCGGGAAAGACGATGCCGCTTGCGCGGAAGATACGGTTCCTCTGCAGCCCCGCCTTGTCGTAGAGCCAGCCTTCTTCGGGCCTGAGATAGTCGAAAAGGAAGTCGCTTTCGTCGGGGCAGGAGAGGTCGGGATGCGCGTCGAGCATCAAGCGAAAAAGCGTCGTGCCGGCCCGCAAAGGACCGAAGACGATGTGCGGCACCAGAGACATCCGACCTTACCCGTGCTGAGCCGTCGGTCCGGCAATGAGTGCGCCAGACGGCAAACCCCAACCGACCGTAAAGAGGCATCGCACCGTCCGGTGAGAGCGTCAATCCCTCGGTCGCGACGTCGGCGAATACGACGCAAAGGCTGAACAATCCGGCGCAGCAACAGCGCCTGTCGAGGAATTGCAGGAAGAGGAGACGAGGCATGGCGGCCCCCGGTGAAAACCTGAAGATTAACGGAGACCGGCTGTGGGAGACCATCATGGAGATGGCCAGGATCGGACCTGGCGTCGCCGGCGGCAACAACCGCCAGACGGTCACCGACGAGGACGGTGAGGGCCGCGCCCTATTTAATAGATGGTGCGAGGAGGCCGGGTGCGAGATGGGCCTCGACCAGATGGGCAACATGTTCGCGATGCGTGCCGGCACTGACTCCGAGGCGCTGCCGGTCTACGTGGGCTCTCACCTCGACACCCAGCCCACGGGCGGAAAATACGACGGCGTGCTCGGTGTCCTCGGCGGGCTGGAGATCGTTCGGACCCTGAACGACCTCGGGATCAAAACCCGGCATCCGATCGTCGTCACCAACTGGACCAACGAGGAAGGCACGCGGTTCGCCCCGGCGATGCTGGCATCGGGAGTCTTCGCCGGCGTTCATGAACAGTCCTGGGCCTACGAGCGCACGGACGCCAAGGGCAAGAAGTTCGGCGACGAGTTGCAGCGGATTGGTTGGCGCGGCGACGAAGAGGTGGGAAAGCGCAGGATGAAGGCCTTCTTCGAGCTTCACATCGAGCAGGGGCCGATCCTCGAGATCGAGGGCAAGGACATCGGCGTCGTGACCCACGGGCAGGGTCTCTCCTGGACGCAGGTCACGATAACCGGGAAGGAAAGCCACACCGGATCAACCCCGATGCCGATGCGGAAGAACGCGGGGCTCGGCATGGCGCGGGTCCTTGATCTGGTCGACGAGATCGCCTGGTCGCACAAGCCCGACGCCGTGGGTGCCGCGGGGCACATCGATGTCTACCCGAACTCGCGCAACGTGATCCCGGGCAAGGTCGTTTTCACCGTCGACTTCCGCTCGCCTGAACTTGCTGTGATCGAGGACATGGAGAAGCGGCTCCGAGAGGGCGCAAGGAAGATCTGCGACGACATGGGGCTTTCCGTCGAGTTCGAGAAGGTCGGCGGCTTCGATCCGGTGAAGTTCGACGAGGGCTGCGTGGACGCCATCCGGAACGCCGCCGAGCGGCTCGGCTATTCGCACCGGAACATCATCTCGGGCGC
>JAHELW010000115.1 GCA_024643985.1 Myxococcales bacterium
GGGGCTCCTTGTCCGTAATCAGCCAGCTGTAGAAAGTAATCTGCTCGGTGGCGCGGGCGGGCAGTCGGGAGCCGGTGGCTCGGCCGGCACCGGTGGCGCGGGCGGTGACGGCGGCTCGGCCGGCTTCGGCGGTACGGGCGGACTCGGGGGCGTAGGCGGCAGCTTCGACGACGAGATCTGGGTGTGCCTGCCGGGTGGCAACTTCCTTGAGACCTCGGAGCTCGTCGTTCGGATGATCGGCCAGGTTTGCGACTACAGCATCGAGTGTGAGCGGGGCGGGGTTTGTGTGTGCATCGGGAGCGCGACCTGCTCCGGTCAAGGTAAGACAGGCCCGACGTGCGAACGCCTCTGCGACCCCACCGTGATCAACGAGTGCCCGAGGTTCGGCGACATTCAGCCACAGTGTACCGATCTCGGGACCGGCCGCGGTTTTTGCGACCCGGACACCGTTACTGGGAATTGACCGTTTACGACGGGCGTCGGGAACATTAGACTCCCCCGGTCATGCCCACACCCCAAGAAACGGTCGACGCGGTTCGTTCTTACCTTCGCACGCATCCCGAGGAGCTCGGCCGGGCAGTACGGAGCGCATTGGGTTTGCGATTCGGCGTGCCCGTCGCGGCTCTTCGCTGGCTGGGCCAGCAGGCCGAGCGAAGCGGCAAGGTCGAAGACTTTCACATCGACTCGGTCCCGCCAGGGCTACGGCTCGCGGGCAACCTCGATCTGATGAACACCCCGATTCGCGCGGGGGCCGTGGTCTACGTAGAGCGTGTGGTCTTCGACGACGAGCAGCTCACCGTCGCTCTTCGCCTCGAGGATGTCACGCTCAAGCTGAACGGTGAGTCCGATTCGCCGGTTGCGGCTCTGATCAAGTCGGGGGCTCTCGACCTCTCGAATCCGGGCACGCTCGTGAACTTCATGCCCAACCGCTCCCCGGTGCTTGCCGAGGCGAATGGAAACCGCATCGTGCTCGACCTGATGCGCGACCCCAACGTCGGAAAGAATCCGCTCGTACGCCGCGCCGTGTCGCTGTTGACGTCGTTCGTGACGCTACACGGGGTCGAAACGGACCAGAAGCACGTCGACATCGCATTCCGTGCGCTTCCCACCGGTCTCGGCGGGGCCGTGAGGTCCGTGCGAAACAACCTCGTGCTCCCGTCGATGAGCCGGCTCCTGCCGCGAGCGAGGTGACGTCATGCCGACCTGTCGATCCTGCGACGACGAAGTCGACGAGCTGGTGTCCGTGAAGACAGGCGGCCGGCGCATCAAAGTCTGCGAAGATTGCGCCGAACGCATCGCCGAAGAGGCCGAGATCGCCGAGATGAGCGAGTCCGTCATGCAGGACATGATGGGCTACAAGGGCCGCCGCTGACCGCGGAAGAGCACCACCAGCCCTCCGACGAGCCCATAGGCCGCCGAAAGCAACAGCAGCACGAACTTCGCAATGGCGAATGAGGCCGCCAGCTGCGGGTAGGGCGCGGGCGACGAGAAGCGATTCAGCTCGTAGAGCAGTACGCCGTTTTCGAATACGTCGAACACGGCAGCGAACGTCGCGGCCCATGCCGCACGCAGGCTCCACCTTCGTTCTTCGAGCCGCGCGCCGACCCACAGCGCCAGTGCCGCGAAAAAGAGCGCATAGATCAGCAGGTAGATGAAATCGACGATCAGACTGAGACGCGCATAGCCGAGCGCGTCCTTGCTTTTCCATTCGAGCAGAATCCGAAGGGCCTGATGAGGCGTCGCAGCGAGCTCGAATGACACGATGCCCCGCGGCGACGAATCCCCCTGAAGCGGCACGTCGACGAACATCATCAGCGCGGTCGCAAATACGAGGAGACCACCTAGCCGAATCGTGAGCGAGCCCAACAACCGAGGCTCGATCGTAGCGAGCGGATGGCGCATCGTGCTCAGCTGTCGGGAGTGGTTTCGCCTTCGCCCGGCGCGGAGTCTGGCTCCGGCGCGTGTGGCGTGGCAGCGCGCCGCTTCAGCGCCTCCAGCTCCTCGAGGGCGAACTCCAGCTCGAGCTCGGCGCGGCTGCGCGCAGCAACGGCACGAGCGACTGCGTCCTGAAGCTGCTCGGTCTTCGATGCCTCGGCGTCGAGCCGCGTCTCGAGCCCGGCAATCTCGCCCTGAAGGTCGAGAAGGCGTTCCCCGGCCCGCTCGAGCTTGCGCTCGAGGCGCCTCGCCTCGTCTTGCTCGGCCGTGAGCATCTGAGCCGTCTCAGCAAGCGTCTGCTTCGTCGAAGCCAGCCTGCGTTCGGTCGACGACAGATCGCGTTCCGTCTCGGAGAGAAGCTGTTCGACGGTAGCCTTCTCCTGTCGATTCTGAGCGAGCTTCTCGCGCGTTCGCATCAGTCTGCGCTCCTCGTCTTTGAGCTCGGTGCGAAGGGCGGCCACTTTGCCGTCGGTACGCGCGAGACGCTTGGCGAGCTCCGTCCGCGTCAAGCGGCTCTGCTCGTACCGAACCTCGAGCTGCTCGGCGATCTCGCGCGTGTCCGCCAAGTCTCGGGCAAGCCCGGATGCGGTGAGCTGCGCCTGCTCCGCCACCTCGCGCTGCGTTTCGGCCTGCTGATAGAAGACGGTCACAGCCGCGCCCGACGCACCGAGAAGCGCGAGCGCCATCGGGATCGTCCATTGCAAGACCGTCTTCACGCGGGACCGGCGCTCTTCCGGAAGCGAGAGGATCGAGAGCTCGTCGACCAGATCGTCTGCCGTGGGACGGACCGTGGCATCGTAGCTCAACCAGCGATCGAAGGACGGCTTGAGAAACCTCAGCGCGCGACGCGTCGGAGCAACGGGGGTCGCCTTCGAACGTCGCTCGATGAACGTGTCGACCGCGCCGGCCGCGACGTCCTCCTGCGTTTCTGGCTCGAGCGCGTTGCGAAGCGAAAGCGCGAGCGCGAACACGTCCGCTTTGTTGGTCACTTTCGGCTTTTCTTCGACGGATGCGAACTGAGCGGCCACCTCGGGCGCGAAGTAAGTAGGCGTCCCAGCAACGACCATTTCCGCTTCGCTTGCCGCGACGCCGAGGTCGAGCAGCACCGGGGTCACCTCGTCTTCGCCGAAGCCGGGAATGCGCGCGAGAAAGATGTTTTCCGGCTTCACGTCCTGATGCCGGACGCCCGCAGCGTGCATTGCCGCGAGCGCTCGCGCCAAGGGCTGAAAGATCTTCAGCGCCTCCGCACGGCTGAGCGGCTCGCGCTGAAGGCGCGACTCGAGCGTCTCACCGTCATACCAGGGCATCACGAACCACAGTCGCTCTTCGAACCAGCCGTGGTCCTTGAACTGCACGATCGAAGGATGAAAGACCGAGGCGATCAGACGTAGCTCGCGGAGCGCAGACTGCTTCGCGCTCTTGGAGTGGGCGGCATGATGCAAGAGCTTCAGCGCCACGACGTGGCCGGGCACCTCGGTGTCTTTCGCGCGGTAAACGTCGCCGAACGCACCTAGACCGACCCGGGTCTCGATGGCATAACGGCCGCCGACGATCGTGCCGCTCGCGAGCGGCTCGACGCCCTCGCGCTCGTCGTTTTTCATGCGAGGAGCGGGTTCGAGTGCGAACGCTTCGATGATCACGCGTTCAAAACGGTCGTCGTCCTTGAGCCCGTGGTCCTGAAGGAGCGCTCGCGCGTGCGCAGTCGCGGCGGCGACGCGGCGTTCCATGTCTCTCGTGCTCGTGTCGTAGACGAAGGCCAGCTCATCCACGCTGAGCTCGCGTGCGTGTCTCAGCTCCAGCAGCTCGGACTCGACCGTTTCGAGCTCGAAGCGAAGCTTGTTGAGCGGGCTGATCGACATGTGTGCCGAGGGGAGCGCGCGCCAGGGAAGCCTGTCGAGGTCGTCCTTCGACGGTGGGTCGAGCGGCCGGCTCTGGTTGTGGAGGTAACCTCGAGCGGCGCGGTAGAGCCGCGCACGGACGCCCGGCGCAGCGATGAGCTCGTTGCTGTCCGTCTTGCCCACGAAGGCACGGAGCTTGGCGAGGTAGTGGTCGGCGCGTTCCGTCGAACCGGTCCGAATCGCGAGGTACTGTCGAATGCCCTCGGCGTAGAAGCGAAACGCGCGGCCGTGGAGGACGTCGACGATGGTTTGTGGTTGACCCTGCGACAGGGCGATCGATGCCGCGGCCTGAGTCAGCGCGGCGCCGCCCTGGTCGAGCGGACGCAGTTGATTCAACAGAAAAGGGACGGTTCCCATACAAGCCTCTCACCAAAGTGGGGAAATGTAAGTCTGAGTCACCCTTGCGGAGGGTCTCAACAAATCGGCAAGCGCTATACCCAACCGTGAAAGATGCTCAAGGCGTAAAGCACTGCGAGGAGGGTCAGTGCGGCTACGATGTTCAGCAAGAAGCCGATGCGCATCATGTGAGGAAGCTCGAGTAGGCCGGTGCCATAAGCGACCGCGTTTGGACCCGTCGCAATCGGGAGCATGAAGGCGCAGCTCGCGGCGAGCCCGACGGCGAGCGCGGGAGGAAGGGGCGAGACGTCGAGCTCGACGGCCGCCGCGATTGCAAGCGGAACGATCATGTTCGACGAAGCCGTGTTCGAGCATGCTTCGGTGAAGAAGACGGTGAACGCGATCAGCGCCGCGGTGAGACCCCAGAGCGACGAGATGCCGGTGACTTGAAGAAACCATTGGCTGATCGATGCGGCTAGACCGGTTTCGAACATCTGCGCGCCGAGCGAGAGCCCGCCGCCGAACAACAGGATCAGCCCCCAGTCGATGCGGGCCGCATCATGCCAGGGAAGGACGGCTGTCTTGCCGTCCTCGTCGCGAAACAAAAAAAGCGGGGCGGCCGCGAGGATGGCCACCGCGCCAATCGGGAGCGCCTTGGCAGCCTCTGCGGCATAGGGCGCGTCGAACGCGCGCATGATCCCAGGGATCGTCCAACCTGCGACCGCGAGGCCGAAGCACCCGGCCGTGATCTTCTCGCCCCACGACCACGGCGAGCTGACGATCGAGACGCTGCTTTCGGCTGGCGGCGGGGGAGCGAGCCACTGGAGCACGAACCCGACCACCACGACGAGCGCGAGGGACGCGGGGACGCCGATTCCCATCCACTGCACGAAATCGAAGTCCACGCCGGCCTGCTCCTGTAAAAAGCGGACAGTGATGAAGTTCGGCGGGCTGCCGATCAGGGTGCCCATGCCCCCGACGGACGCGGCGTATGCGATGGCGAGAATGCTGCCTGACGCAGTCTGGTCGTCCTCTGGGAGGGTACCGAGCAGAATCGGGATCAAGATGGCCGCGGTCGCCGTATTGCTGATCCACATCGACAGCACCACCGCCGTCATCATGAAGGCCATCCGAATTCGGACAGGGGAGCCGCGCACCAACGGAAAGGCCATCAGTGACTTTGCAATTCGCCGGTCGAGGCCGTGACGCATCATCGCGCGCGCGATGAAGAACCCGCCGATGAAGAGGAAGATCAAGGGGTCCGCATAGGGAGCGAAGGCGCTCCGACTGTCGGTGACTCCCACCGCGATCATCGCGGGTGCAATCAGAAGAGCGGTGACGGAAATCGGCATCACCTCCGTCACCCATGCAACGATGACGGCGGCAAACACTGCGGCGAGGTGTTGCTGGCGCGCTTCCAACCCGAGCGGCGCGAACCACGTCACGACGAAGAGTGCTGGAGTGAGGACGAGACCTACCTTGCGCCGTTCGAAAACGCCCATCCTTGCGCCATCTAGCACGCCCCCCCATGGGTGCGTCCAGCACGTTGCGCCCGAAACTTGCGCGGGGTCCCGTTCAGCCCCAAGGTGTTTAAATCGTGGTTCTATTGCGCCGGGGATTATTGCCGATTCTGGTGTGTGCAGTCGTTTGCGGCTGCGCGCCGAAACAGGATCCTGCGACCGCACCGATCGAGGGCGATACGAAAAGAGCGCGGCGGTTGCCCAAACCGAAAGCCGAAGCCAAGCCCGAGGCCATGCAAGACCCGGTCGCCTTTTGGACGGGCGGTCAACCAACCGGGCAGGTCGACGCGGCCGAGGCGGATACTGAAGGGCACCTTCTTCTCGACCTCGGCGAGGAGTGGACGCCGTACATCCTGAGCGAGGCCTCGTCGTCCGACGAGGAGCCAAAGCCCAACCAGTATCGACCGACGTACCTGGCTCTTGCGCGGGGCGAGTTCCCCAAAGACCGCCACGGCTACCGCGCGAAGAAGGACCAGTACCTGGAGCTTTACGGGATCCTTCCGACCCTCAGCCTTCTGCGCGACCGTTTTTCGGAAGTGCGCGGGCTCGCGTGCGCCGACGAGCTCGACCTCGAGACCCTGCGAAGCTTCGACGGGTTCCTGGCGTACGAAAAGGGCTATCGCCCAACCCGGCGCGTCAATCGCTACAAGCGCTTCAAGCCTCAGATGGCTGCTCTGGTGGAGCGCGCGCAGGTGGAAAGCCTCGATGAAATCCGGCGCTCACACGTCAATGACGACGAGGAGTGGGATAGGGTCGAGGAGTTCCGTCGCATCGCGCCCGAGTTTGAAGCCATCGCGGCAGCTCAAGCGCGTCTCGAGTGCGAGGGCTTCTTCGAAGGCCGCGGAGAGTATACGCCAGGGCTGTTCGACTGGCGCACCCACGAGGCGCTCGCCGAGTTCGAGCGCCGCCATCGCGTCTACGGCTGGGGCTTCATCGGAAAGGACACCCTGGAGGTTCTCCGGAAGACGCCACAGGAGACCGAGCAGGAAGCCGTCATTCGAGTGCTCACCGAACGCGCGATGCACGCGGCGCAAGTGATCGAGGATGGAAGCACCTCGACCAAGCGTGACGGTACGCCGCGCACGTACGAGACCGAAACCGGCGAGGAGCGGCCCATCCCGAACTTCGAAGCGGAGCTCCGGGAGCACGTCATCGAAGCGTTTGGTTTGCAGACGCCGGATTCCACCTACGCGTGGCTCCAGTCGCTCGGCGAGATCCCGGCCAGCAAGCGGGTCGCGCTCAAAGGAGTCGAGCTCCCGCCGTACTACAGCGGCGCGATGGACCTGAAGGCCGAGATCGACCGCGGCGACGTCTGGTTCGAGTTTCCCTTCGACGACGAGGGCAGAAAGCGCTCGCAGCCCGTCGCGCGGCGTCCGCGCCTGACGATCTTCGTCAACTACAACGACCAGAAGATCCCCCTCGCTCGATTCGGGACGACGATTGGCGGCTGGCGCGGCGAGTTCATCGAAGGCGCCGTGATGCTCAAGTACAAGGGCTCGCCGGTTGGCAGGCGGGTTTGGAGCCGAATTGCCGCGGCTCCGATTTGGGTGCCTCCCGAGAGCACGCCTCCTCGCGTCATGCTGACCAAGCGCCGCCGGCGCGGCCAGGAATACTTCGAGATCGATTACCACACGACCGGCCCGAGCTACGCCTCTGCGTACGGCTTGGTCGCTGCCTATCACCGGAAGTTCTATCGCTCTCCCGACGGGCAGCTTCAAGTTGGCGGCGACGAGGGCATTCGCACGCATGGCTCCGTCGACTACATGAGCATCATGCGTCGGCATTCGCACGGATGTCACCGAATGCACAACCACATCGCGGTCCGCCTGATGTCGTTCGTGCTCGAGCACCGTCCGCACACGCGCTACGGCTCTCAGCCGATGGAGTACAGGCGCGAGTTCGAATACGAAGAGGAGACCTACCTGATGGAGTTCGACAAGGGCGGGTACAACTTCGTCCTCGACGAGCCGCTCCCGGTCGAAGTCTTGCGCGGACGGATTCGCGGTCAGGTCAAAGAGCCCATCGAGGTTGCACTGCCTCGGTACGATCGCGAGATGCAAGCGTACGTGATGCCCGACGGACAGTGGGTCACCGTGGACCGCTACGGTACGATCACGCCACGGCAGATGCCTTTCGATTTCGAGGCACCGCTCGAGGCCCCCGAGCTCTACGCGCCAATCGACGTCACCGCAGACCCTGCGCCGGCCGCGACCGAAACCGACACACCCACCGCGACCGAAGCGGAGCCGGAGACGACCGGGCAATCCGGCATGCCGTCGCCCGCGCCTGCCGCCATTCCGGTGTCCACATCCGTAGTACCCGTGACACCTGCGACGGCGTCTCCCTGAAAACAAAACGCAATTCCACACGCATGTTTTCGTGTGGATAAGATGGGCGAAAAGAGCCTTCGCTGTGGAAAATTATTCGTATTTCCCACAAGCGAATTTCGTTGATCTCGTTCGTTGGATCGGTGACAAGGGGATCGGAAGCTCGCGACAGCGAGCTTGGTCGTTCTTTGAATCAGCCCATTTTGACGACAGCAACGTAAGTTGTTGTTTCTCACTCTCACGGGGGTAAGAGGCGGGGCCGAGAGGCTTCGCAGTCGGGTTGGCGCGAGGTGCGCCAAGCGTGTCCGTGGGTCGTGAGGATTGCACAAGCCGACGTGCTGATGCGTGGGCCTGACGCTGGCGAGAGCCAGCGCGGGCCGTCTACGCGAGCAACGTTGGTGGAGGCGCGCTGGAATCGGGACGCCGCTCTGTTTCATCACACGGCGGCCGCGAAGATTCTTGGCGGGAACCGAGAACAACAGGCACTGGAGCTCTCGGCCAGCCGCGACGGCGCGTCACAGGTTCGGTGCTCGGCCGCATTGCGGAGCGAGTGCTCGCCTGAGTGAGCGCGACGGGATGAAAGCGTCGGCTCACCGTCGGGAGCCGGTTCGGAGCCGGTGACGGTAATCCCACGAGGTTCGGGTGCCCATCTTTGAAAACTGAAAATCTGGATTGCACGCGTCGGCCTGAGCGTGCTGCGCGACTCCACTGCACACGGCCTCGAAAACCGGCAGCGGGGTGCAGCGCGGCATGAGACCTCGGATCCTTAGAAGCGCATCCCAACATTCGCCTGCGGCGAGCCGAAAGCCGCGGGTTCAGGTACGACGAGAGACGTCGCGGAGTCCAATCACGGCGGTTTGCTAAACCCAAATCGCTGCTGGGACTCTGCCCGGAGGAAGAGCCTAGGGCGACCTAGGCAGAGCCTTCGGTATTTCGAAACCACAAGTCGAGAAGTACGACGTCAGCGAACGGGACGTATCGGTCAACGCTCTTCCAGTGAGTCCAATAGCTCACGCGGAGGGTCGGCAGGCTTCCCGACGGGGAATGCATCGCGCCGAAACGTGTCGTGCAAAGTTAGCGAGGCTGAATAAGCCCGCTATCGAGCCTCGTGCTCGAAGTCCAGACGAAGTCGGTCGTGGTGTACGTAGCGCGCGTACACGAAGCCAACCGGCGAGCACTGCTCGCCGCGAAGCTAGCGAGCTTCCAAAAGGGGCGTCCCGTGCCGGGGCGCCTCTTTTTTTGTTTGAAGCCGGTCCCTGGGGTTCGTTTTTCCGACGTTGCTTGCACTTCGTTCAAACTCCCTGACACGCCGGGCAGAAGTAGAGCCGACGCGATGAGACGCTGGTCTTTTCGATGGCGGTGCCGCACCGGTAGCAGGGCAGTCCGGCGCGCGCGAAGACTGCGTGACGGTACGCTCGGCGCTTCGCTCCCTTCTTCTTGAGTCGCTCGACGAGGCGGGGCGTGTTGGTGACTCCGCGCTGCTCGTACGCGCGTTGGCCCACCGCGAGCGTCTCGGCTGCCAGCTTTCGCTGCTGAGGCGCGGTCAGGTCGCTTGGGCGCTGCTTGGGATGCACGCGCGCAAAGTAGAGAATCTCGGAACGGAGGTAGTTGCCGAGACCGGCCACGAACGCCTGGTCGAGGTAGAGACCGCCGATCGCGCGGTTCTCGAATTTGGGATCCCGCAGGCGTGCGACGAGAATTTGCTTGGTGAGCTCGCTGCTCAGGAGGTCCGGCCCAATGCGGCTGAGGAACGGATGCGTACGAATCCCCTCGCGATCCAACACGGCAATTTCGGACGCGCTGTACAGGAGAGCCGAGGCGGCTTTCGTATGGAGGGCGACGCGAAGCGAGCGATTGGTCTTTGGATAGCTCTCGCGTGCACGGACGAACCAGCGCCCGTAGAGCTGGTTGTGGGAGTACAGCGCAAGGCCGTGCTCGAAGTGGATCAGCTGGGCCTTGCCACGGGTCTCGAGCGACGTCACTCTCCGCCCCGAAAGCTCGCCGGCAAACGTCTCGAGCCGCGGAAGGCCGAACCAGGCCGTCTCGACGATGTTGTCTACCAGCTTGGCGGCCAGCTTATCCGCCGCCGCGCGCACTTCGGGACCTTCGGGCACTCCCCGTTCCTAGGGCCGGGCACTTGCGGGTGCACGTAGCCCTGGCTACAAGGCCAAGCTCGAGCGTAGATGCCAGTACGCGCCGGGCGACTAGCGATATAGCGTCGCGTTTAGCCGCACGGTTCAGCGCTCGAAGAACTGCGGGTTGGCGTCCTTGTAGTCTTCGAACGTATCGACCGGGTCGAGCTGCTGCCAGTCGAGCCGTTCGAGCCGTCGTAGATCTTCGGCGGTCATTCCGGGATCGGTTGCTTTCAGAAGCGCCGCGGAAGTTCGAGGCACCGTGAGAAGCGGATCTCCCATGATGCCCATTCCAATCGTGAAGAGGTCGCTGAGCGCGCCCACCTCGTTGTACCAAACGCGGAACGCCTCGCCCCAGGACATGCCGGCCCCCAAGCTCTCGTGAAATACGGTGCCGTCGTACATCCCCCCGACTTTCGTGCTGCCGACGATGGCGAGCCCGAAGCTCGCCTGAACGGTGAAGGCCATGCCGAGGTTCGGCATCGTGAATCGCGCGGCGTAGCAGTCATACATGTTCACGAACGAGCACTTCAAATCGTAGTGCAGCTGGCCGAGCTCCCGTGGGATGAAAGGGCCCAGGTCGGGCTTGGGCCCGATGCTCGTCCGATGGAGCTGGTCGGAAAACCGCCACTTGCAGCGAGTCGGCGCCCGGCAAACACCGTCATCCGCGCAGTAGAAGAGCTCGCAGTGGCAATCCGGATCCTCCGCGCTGCAGCTACAGCAATCGTCGTCCTGCGTGCAAGCGGTGTAGCACTCCGGATATCCGTACTCGAAGCAGGCGTCGGTCCATTCTCCGCACGTGTAGAAGTATAGGTTG
>JAHELW010000008.1 GCA_024643985.1 Myxococcales bacterium
ACGGCGGTCACGCGCTATCCGACCGCCGGGATCGACAACATGCTCCACGTCACGTCGGACGACTGGTCGCTTCTGAACTACAACGACTGCAACCTCCCCGCGCGAGCCATTCAATCCCTGAAGAAGCACATCGGACCGATCGACGTCCTCTTCACGAACTACAATCACGCCGGGAAGCTCTTCGATCGCGACGAAGACGAGACGCGCAAGAAACAGCTCCTTCGGGTTCTCGAGCTCACGACCGATGCGCTCGACCCGAAGCTCGTCATCCCCTTCGCCTCGAACCACTACTATCGCACCGCCGAAAGCGCCGAACAGAACACGTCCATGCTCGACTTCGACGACCTCGACGCGCTCTCCCGGCGCGATGATCGGTATCTGGTGCCCCGGATCGGTGACCTCGTGGAGCTCGAGTCGCCCTCTCGAGCGACCGTACACCCGAGACGCCCTCCGCTCGCCCCGGTCGCGCATGAGACGCACGACTACGGCGCCTCGGTACCTTGGGATCAGCTCGTCGACGAAGTGTCCGCCCGCTGCGAAGCGCTTCAAACGCAGTTTCTGAAGCTAGGACGGCTCGCCGTGCCGAACCTAGTCGTACGACTGACGGACCACGGGCGAAACCTGCGTCTCGGGCTCGGTGAGCGCGCGCGCGAGGCAGACGACTCGGAGGTGCCCCACATCGAGGCTCACTCACAGGCCATGCGCATATGGCTCGCACGGCGTTTCGGTGACGACACTTTCGTGGCGGGCGCGCATTTCCACGTGCTGAACGGGGACACGACGGCGATCGAGCGATGGGCTCTCGTGACGCTGCTCGAGGCCAGTCACCTCGACCCCCAAAGATGCATTCAGTACTTGACGGAGCCGGGTGGACGACGGTTCCTGTGGAACCGACGAGAGGAGATCGTCGCGACGTTGCTAGGCCGCCGCGTCAAGGCGGGCCGCGTCCGGCTCTGAAGAAAGGGACGACGTTGATACTCACGAACATCGAGACCGTTCCTGGACGGAGAATCGTTCAACACTTCGGATTGGTCCAGGGAAGCACCATTCGCGCGAAACACTTTGGGCGCGATTTCGCAGCAGGGCTCAAAAACATCGTAGGTGGCGAGCTCAAGGGGTACACCGAGTTGCTCCAGGAGAGCCGCGCCGAGGCCACGAGCCGCATGGTGGCTCAGGCGAAGAACCTCGGCGCCAACGCGGTCGTAAACGTCCGCTTCACGACGTCGTCGGTCGCGCAGGGCGCATCCGAAATACTCGCATACGGCACCGCCGTCCTCATCGAGTGAGCCGATGTCTCTCGAGCTGATTCTCGGACTCGGCATTCCATTGGCCCTGATCGCAATCGGGAAGATCGCCGGATCGCGCATCGAGCGCAGGCACTTCGAGAGCATTGCATCGCGGGAGGCGAGCTTTTCTAACCAGCCGGCCCTCTCGGCCGAGCACCTCGATCCTCGTCCGATTCGCTCGGCCGAGCTCGCCGTCGGGTCCGTCGTCGTCTCCGTCGACCATTTCAAGCGATTCATCAGCGCGTTCCGTATGTTCTTCGGCGGCGAGGTCCGTTCGTACGCCAGCCTGATCGATCGGGCACGGCGCGAGGCGCTGCTGCGGATGAAGGAGTCACGGCCCGACGCCGACGCATTCATCAACACGCGACTGGAGACCTCGACGATCTCGAGTACCTCGGGAGACGAGGGCGTGGGAACGATCGAAGTGCTGGCCTATGGAACTGCGGTCCACTACGATCGCGCTTCATGAGCGACGACAAGCCTCGGGTAGTCACCGAACGGGACGGCCGCGTTTTCCACATCGTTCTCGATCGCGCCGACAAAATGAACGCCTTCGATCTCCGCATGCTGCGCGAGCTTGCGGAGTCCATGACCGAATACGAAAAAGACGATTCGCTCCGGTGCGCGCTTCTCTGCGCCAATGGTGACAACTTCACCGCCGGCCTGGACCTCGCGGAGGTCGGTCCGGCCGTCCGGAGCGGCGCTCGCCTATTCCCCGAAGGCTCCGTCGACGTTCTCAATCTGCACGAGCCGAAGCGGAAGAAACCCCTCGTGATGGCCGCCCAGGGCTGGTGCTTGACCATCGGCATCGAAATGATGCTCGCTGCGGACATCCGTCTGTGCGCGGAGGGCGCTCGCTTTGGGCAAATCGAAATCAATCGCGGAATCTTCCCCTTCGGCGGCGCCACGATCCGGCTGCCGCAGGTGGCTGGGTGGGGCAATGCGATGCGCTGGCTCCTCACGGGCGACCGGTTCGACGCGAACGAGGCGCATCGAATCGGCCTGGTCCAAGAAGTAGTGGCCGTAGGGAAGCTCCGGGAGAAGGCGAACGAAATCGCGCACACGGTCGCGAAGCGAGCGCCACTCGGCGTACAGGCGACGATCCGATCCTCGCGGACAGCTGCTCACGAGGGCGTCGATGCCGCCATCTCCGAGCTCCTGGTCATCGCGCGAGAGCTCATGGACACGGAAGACGCTGCCGAAGGTGTCCGATCGTTCCTCGAGCGTCGCGAAGGCGAATTCAAGGGGCGCTGAGGTCTCGCTGCGGGTCAGGCGCGGCGTTTCGCCCTCGGCACTGCCTTCTTGATCCGAATCGCGCACTCGTCTCCGACCACCTTGCGAAGAGCTGGCTCGATGACGCCGGCTCGAACGTATTCCGCACCTACGCCGAACGCGGCGCGGCCGGCGACCTCCACGACGACCTCTTCCTCGTCGACCGTGAGCAGCTCGATACTGCTCTCGTCTTTCTCGAGAAGCGGGTTCAAGACCTCGTCGATCAGTCGCTGGAGCGCCTCGCGCACTTACTGAGCATGCGAAATTGCGGCATCGAACGCAAACCTTCGTGGCGTTTCCGGCATGTTCCGGAAGCTGGGCTATACTCCCCCGCGTCATGCAACCCGCGCGCACTCGCCTTCAGGTGGACGTCCGGAGGCGGCAGCTCCTCGAGCTCGGCCTGGAGCTCTTCGCGAGCCAGAGCTACGACGAGCTTTCGATCGACGAGATCGCCAAACGAGCCGGCGTTTCCAAGGGACTCCTCTATCACTACTACCCGAGCAAGAGGGCCTTCTACGTGGCCGCTGTGCAAGAGGCCGCACGGCAGTTTCTCGAGGAAACCGACGTCGATAGGCACGGAACCGGGAGCGAGCCGGATCCAGAAGGCCAGCGAGCCGGGCTCGAGGCGTTCCTGCGCTATGTCGGCCGTCACCGCGTGGTGTACACGTTTCTCCTCCGGGGCGGCATCGGGACGGATCCGGAGGTGGCGGAGATCCTCGAGACGACCCGTGAGGCACTGGTCAACCGCATGCTTTCCCGCCTCTCACGGTTTGGCGCACGGGTCGATGACCCGGCCGCGCGGCTTCGGCTGCGCGGGTGGCTCGGTTTTCTCGAGGCGACCAGCCTCGACTGGGCGGAAAAGCAGGAGCTCGCCGACAGGGAGCTTTTGCAGCTCCTTCTCCACATGTCGCGAGTCGTGTTCGATTCCGTCCTCAATCCACCCGAATCGTCGTGACGCGCGCGACACGCCTGGTGCTCGTAACGCTTTGTGGAGCGCTGATCGCTTGCAGTAGCTCGCCCAAGAACCCGGTCGCGACGCCCCCTGCACGAGCGCTCGAAACCGAGCCCGTGGCAGCTCGGACGATCGATTGGAGCGTTTTCGACTCGACGAGCATTCGAAATCCCAACGACGGCTCTCTTCGAGGCGGTGTACCGCTGCCAGTGTCGTCGCCTGGGCTTCGATTCAACCCGAACCGGGATCCCGAGGCGCGGTACGGAACCGTCGAAGTAGTGCGGGCTCTCGTCGAGGCCGCGGCGCGGGTGCACCGGGAGCTCGGGGGACTCCCCGTCACGGTCAACGACCTGAGCCTGGAGTCTGGCGGGCCGATCCCGCATCACAAGTCGCACCAGAGTGGTCGAGACGTCGACGTGCTGTTCTACCAGCTTGGCCCGGACGGACAGCCGATCGAAAGCGTCGGCGCATTCTTCGAACCTGAAGGCCGCGGAGTCGATTTCCGCGATCTCGCGGATCCCTCGGACGACGTCCGTCTGACGATCGACGTGCCGCGAACTTGGCTCTTCCTGCAGGCGCTCATCGAGGACGACGATGCGCAGATCCAAACCATCTTCGTCGCCGAGCACCTGAGGACTCTCTTGCTTGCCCATGCGCGGTCGAAGTCCGTCTCCGCCTCGACGATCTCACGGTTCGAAGCAGTCACCTGTCAGCCGAGCTACCCTCACGACGACCACTTCCACTTCAGGTTCTTCTGCGCGCCGGACGACATCGAAGACGGCTGCCGCGATTCCCCGCCGATGTATCCATGGCAGAAAACGAGGCTCGAAGCTGCGGGCGTACGACGTCTGCCGCTGGCACCCAAACGCGCGCAGGCCGCCGCGAAGATCGTCACACACGAAGAGGCCCGCGAGGCGGCAGGGCCTCTCGATGCCGAGGTCGAGCGCTGGCTGGAGTTGCGCAAAAGGTGGATCCGAAAACCGCACCCCGGACGCGAGTACTGCCCATGAGCGAGTTCGAGTGGATCGCGAACCAGCAGCGCTTCGACGAGCTCGTGCAAACGCTTCGAAGCGCGCCGGCGTTCGCGCTCGACACCGAGTTTCACCGCGAACGCACCTACGTGCCCGTCTTGGCGCTTCTTCAGGTCGCAAGCGCGGAAGGCGTGGCGCTAGTCGATCCGCTCGCGGTCGACGTCTCGCCGCTGTCGGAGCTGCTGCAAGGTCGCGGCGTTTGCGTCATGCACGCGGCGTCTCAAGACCTCGAAATCCTGGAGCTCGCTTGCGGAACGGCCCCCCGGCACCTCTTCGACACGCAAATCGCTGCGCTTTTCTGCGGTTACCGGACCAGCTCACTCGCGAAGCTAGTCGAGGGCTTTCTAGACGTGCGCCTCGACAAGAGCGCGCAGCTCACCGACTGGACGAGGCGCCCTCTGCCCGACGCGGACTCGCGCTACGCGGCGGCCGACGTCTCGTATCTCCTGCGGCTTCGACAGACGCTGACCGAAGCGCTCGAGGCCCGGGGACGCCTCTCATGGGCGGATGAAGAGATGGCACGGCTTCGGACGAAGGACAGAACGCCTCCCGATCCTGAAACCCTGTGGTGGAAGCTTCGCGGAAAGACCAAGCTCAACGGCAAAGCGCGGGGCGTCGCCCAGGAGCTCGCCGTTTGGCGCGACCAGGAAGCGCGGAGGAGAAATCGGCCGCCCCGTTCGATCTTGTCCGACATGGCGCTCCTCGGCCTGGCGCAGCGGCCGGCGCGAAACCCGGGCGAGCTCCGCGGAATTCGCAATTTCGACGCCAGCCGCTTCAAGCACACCGATGCGCTTCTCGCAGCCATCGAGCGGGGTCTGCGTTTGCCACGGCGCGCCATCCGCACCCCACCGAAAAAGCCGGCGGACGTCCCGAGCGTCGATGGGGTCGTCGCACTCTGTCTGGCTTGGCTCGCCCAGCGCGCGAATCGCGAGGACCTCGACCTCACGGTTCTCGGCACGCGGGACGACGTGACACGGCTCGTGCTCGGCGAGCCCTCTCGGCTTTCGTCGGGCTGGCGCGCCGAGCTGGTGGGCCGCGAGCTTTTTGCAATCATCGATGGCAGCGCTGCGCTCAGGGTGAACGGCACCGAGCTCGAGCTCGTCGATCGCGCTACGTCCTGATTCGCGCTACATTGAACGAATGGCCCTAGGCAAAGGCGCACGCATCCTCGCGATCATCGCCTCGATCGTGGTGATCGGGGCGGGCATCAAGCTCGCTGCGCCACTGCTCGTACCCGTGCTGGTCGCCGCCTTCATCGCCATCGTGACCGCACCTCTCGTGATGTGGCTTTGCGACCGCGGCGTCCCCACCCTCGTGGCCGTCCTGTTGGGACTCCTGATCGACGTTGCCGCCGGCTCAGCGCTCGGATTTCCGCTGGCGGGCGCAGTCGCCACGTTCACCGAGCGAGTCCCCAAGTACGCCGCGATGCTGTCCGGACGCATGGAGGAGGCCGAGGCGTGGCTCGCCGGCCGGGGCATCTACCTCGAATCGATATACGACTTCTCGGAGCCGACTTGGCTGCTCAACCTGGCGACGGTCATGGCGCAGTCGGCAGCCTCCTTCGTCTCACAAATGGTCCTCGTGCTCTTGATCGTCGCCTTCATGCTCTTCGAGTCGACCGGACTGCGTGAGAAGCTCGCGAAGGTTGCGACCCCGAGCCAAATCCACGAGCTTTCGGCCGCCGCCCGAGAGGTCAACACGTACCTCGTCGCGAAGACGGTCCTCAGCGTCATGACGGGCGTCGCGGTCTTCGTTTGGTGCTGGTGGCGAGGGGTCGACGTCCCGCTTCTCTGGGGCCTCTTGGCCTACCTTCTCAACTACATCCCCACCGTCGGGCAAGTCATCGCTGCGATTCCTGCCATCGCGCTTGCGTTCGTACAGCTCGGCCCAGGAGAGGCGCTGGTGGTGGCAGCTGGCTTTGGTGCAATCAACCTCGCGATCGGCGCCATCGAGCCTCGCGTGATGGGCGACGCGCTCGGGCTTTCGGCCCTGGTGGTGCTCGTGTCGATGGTCGTTTGGGGCTGGCTGCTCGGCCCCGTCGGCGCGCTCGTCTCGGCGCCGTTGACGATGGTGATCAAGCACGGGCTCGCGCACAGCGAGGAGCTTCGTTGGATGGCCGAGCTGCTCGGGCCTACACCGAAACCCGCCGGCAAGTCACCTGCAAAAGAGAAAGACTCGGCCGACGAGCTCAGTCGCGCTTGAGCGCTTCGCCCGCCCGCTCCGCAAACGTCTCGAGCATGCGCCATGCTGCGCTGCTCGGTGTGGTCCGCCCCTGAGCGACGGCCTCCTGGAGCTCTTCAGTGAGCTCTGACAGCACGGGGTCTCCTCGGAGTGCGCGGCGAAGGCCGTCTTCAACCATGTCCCACATCCAGCGCACCTGCTGCTGTTGACGCTTGCGCCCGAGCTCACCGGACCCTTCGAGCCGGTTCCACTCGTCCAAGATGGTCTTCCACAGCTCGTCGAGGCCCGTTTTCTCTAGCGCGCTGCAGGTGACGACGGGCGGCGCCTTCCCGGGCCGCATCAAGCCCAGCGCGCTTTGATACGAGGCTTGCGCGCGGATCGCTCGTGGACGGTTGTCGCCGTCGGCTTTGTTGATGGCCAACATGTCGGCAACCTCGAGAATGCCGCGCTTGATCCCCTGAAGCTCGTCTCCCGCGCCCGCGATCATCAGCACCAGAAAGAAGTCCACCATGCCTGCGACGATCGTTTCGGACTGGCCCACGCCCACCGTCTCGACCAGCACCACGTCGAAACCCGCGGCCTCGCAAAGCAGAATGGTTTCACGGGTTTTGCGAGTCACCCCACCGAGCGTTCCGCTGGTTGGTGACGGCCGGATGTAGGCGGCCGGGTCGCCGGCAAGCGCCGACATCCGGGTCTTGTCGCCGAGAATGCTGCCTCCACTCACGCTGCTGGTCGGATCGACCGCCAGCACCGCGACCCGGTGGCTGCGACCGGTCAGCATCGTTCCGAGCGAGTCGATGAACGTGCTCTTGCCCGCGCCGGGAACGCCGCTGATCCCGACACGGCAGGCTCCTCCGGTGTGGGGCAGCAGCTCTTCGAGCACTTTCTGCGCGAGCTTTGCGTGCGCGGGCTGCTCGCTCTCGATCAGTGTGATGGCTCTTGCAAGAATCGCGCGGTCACCACCGCGGACGCCGTCGACGTACGCTCGGGCATCGAGGCGCTTCACGGCCCTCCGAGCTGTGCATCGAGTCGGTCGAGGAGCTCGATCGCCGCATCGGCGATCACGGTGCCGGGACCGAAGATCGCCGCGGCGCCGGCATCGCGAAGAGTCTCGTAGTCTTCCGGGGGAATCACGCCGCCAACCACGACGAGAATGTCGTCGCGCCCGAGGTCTCGCAGCGCTTGCTTGAGCTGCGGAACCAGCGTCAAATGCCCCGCCGCGAGCGAGCTCGCGCCGACGATGTGCACGTCGTTCTCGACCGCCTGTTTGGCGCTCTCTTCGGGCGTTTGGAACAGCGGGCCGATGTCCACGTCGAAGCCTAGATCCGCGAACGCGGTCGCGATGACCTTCTGCCCGCGGTCGTGACCATCCTGACCCATCTTGGCGACCAAAATTCGGGGCCTTCGGCCGTGCTTGTCGAGGAACTCCTCGCTTCGAGCTCTCACGCGCTCGACGCCCTCCGAATCGTTTCCTACTTCGCTTCGATACACGCCTTCGATACTCCGAATCGTTGCCTGGTAGCGTCCCCACACGCGCTCGAGCGCGTCACTGATCTCACCAACGGTCGCGCGATGCCTGGCCGCGTCGATCGCAAGCTCGAGCAGATTGCCCTCACCAGTGTCCGCGCACTTCGTCAATGCCTCAAGTTTCGGTCTCAGCACCCCATCGTCACGCTCCTCGCGGAGCTCGCGAAGGCGCGCGATCTGGGCGCCACGCACGGCGCTGTTGTCGACTTTGAGAACGTCGATGTGGTCTTCCTCGTCGAGCGCATACTTGTTGATCCCGACGATGGTCTGCTGCCCCGAGTCGATGCGCGCCTGTGTGCGCGCCGCGGCTTCTTCGATGCGAAGCTTTGGAAGGCCGGCCTCGATGGCCTTCGTCATGCCGCCGAGCTCTTCGACCTCCTCGATGTGCCGCCAAGCAGCAAGCGCAAGCTCGTGGGTGAGCCGTTCGACGTAGTAGCTGCCACCCCATGGGTCGATGACCCGGGTCGTCCCGCTTTCGAGCTGGAGGTAGAGCTGCGTGTTACGCGCGATGCGCGCGCTGAAGTCCGTCGGTAACGCGATGGCCTCGTCGAGCGAGTTGGTGTGCAGGCTTTGCGTGTGCCCCTGCGTCGCGGCCATCGCCTCGATGCAGGTTCTCACGACGTTGTTGTAGACGTCTTGCGCGGTCAGGCTCCAGCCGGAAGTCTGGCTGTGTGTCCGAAGGGCCATGCTCTTCGGGTTCTTGGGGCCGAATTGGTCGATCAGCTTGGCCCAGAGAAGGCGCCCGGCCCGGAGCTTGGCGACCTCCATGAAGAAGTTGGTCCCGATTGCCCAAAAGAAGCTGATGCGCGGCGCAAAGTCGTCGATCCCGAGGCCGGCGTCCAATCCGGTTCGCACGTACTCGAGACCGTCGGCGAGCGTGTACCCCAGCTCGAGATCCTGCGTCGCCCCGGCCTCCTGCATGTGATAGCCGCTGACGCTGATGCTGTTGAATCGCGGCATGTTCGCCGCCGTGTACTTGAAGATGTCGGCGACGATCCGCATCGAGGGCGACGGCGGGTAGATGTACGTATTCCGCACCATGAACTCTTTCAGAATGTCGTTCTGAATGGTTCCAGTGAGCTTTTCCGGAGGAACGCCCTGCTCTTCCGCGGCGACGACGTAGAGCGCGAGCACGGGAAGGACGGCCCCATTCATCGTCATCGACACGCTCATCTGATCGAGAGGGATTCCATCGAACAGGATGCGCATGTCCTTGATCGAGTCGATGGCTACGCCGGCCATTCCAACGTCGCCCGTCACGCGCGGGTGGTCCGAGTCGTACCCACGGTGCGTCGCCAGATCAAAGGCGATGGAAAGCCCTTTTTGCCCCGCGGCGAGGTTGCGACGATAAAACGCGTTGCTCTGCTCCGCCGTCGAGAACCCGGAATACTGGCGGATCGTCCAAGGCCGCCGTACGTACATCGTGCTGTACGGGCCCCGCAAAAACGGCGGCAGGCCGGGCGCCGTGCTCAGATGATCGACCGGCGCGAGGTCCTCGGCGGTGTAGACCGGCTTCACCGCGACGCCCTCCGGCGTCTTCCATCGGCGGCTCGCCTCTTCGCCCGCGAGGGCTTTCCAATCGGCCAGGGATAATGAATCGCCGCCGACCGCGTCGAAATCGAGCTCGCTGAAATCGGGTACGCGGCTCACCGCTCCACCTCCACCGAGTCGAGCACGTCCGTCATCACGCGGTGGACGTCCCCCCCGGCGAAGACGAAGTCGCTCACGCCCGCCTCGCGAAGCGCCGATGCGTCGTTCCCCGGACGGCCCGCGACGAGAACGAGCGGACAGCCTGCCTTCTTGAGCGCCGCCACGGCCGGCTCGAGCATGGTTTCGTAGTCCCTGTCGCTCCCACATACGATCGCGAGAGAAGCGGGCGCTCGTTCGAACGCTGCGCCGAGCGCGGCGGGGTCGTCGAAGCCGTCGTTGTCGTGCACTTCGATTCCGGCGGCACCGAGAAGGTTCGTCGCCCAGGTGGACCGCGCCTTGTGCGCTGGAATCGAGCCGAGGTTCGCAAGCAATGCGCTTGGCCGTTTCGCGCTTCGGTCACTGCGGTCTCGCAGTTGCTCCCACGCCTCGGCGGCGCGCCATTGCGGAATCGGCTCGACGTGAAAATCCGGCTGCCCGTGCTGAAGGACCGCGGCCACGCTGTACATGTCCGTACCCCCGACGGCCGCAGAGACGCACGCGTCGGTGACCGCGCCCGGACCACCCTCCCCGTCGTGAATCTTGCGCGCGAGTGCGATCAGGTTATCCCGATGAGCACCCACGTCGAGCTCGTCGAGGGCGGCGCGGAGCAACCGGCTCACGTCCTCGGCAGATACGGGCTTGCGCTCGAGCCGCTTTTCGCTGACGTTCGGGAACTCGCTCACGCCGACGATGGGGGTCTTTCGGCGCGCGATTGCGGCGCGGCGATCCGCGGTGACCGCCGCAATCGCGTCGACCAGAGTGCCGGCGCCGAGGGCCACGACGATGCCTCCTCGACGTTCGACGGCGCGGAGCTCCTCCCACGCTGCGCGCGCGAGCTGGTCGGTCAGCTTCTCGACGAACCAGCTGCCACCGGCTGGATCGGCCACGGCGTCCAAATGGGACTCGTCGCGAAGCACGACCTGCGTGTTGCGGGCGACGCGCTGCGCGAGCTCGTCCGGCGGCCCTGCGACGCAATCAAACGGCAGCGTCGCGACGCTCTGCGACCCGCCGAGGACCGCGGCCGTGCATTCTGCGGTCACCCTGAGCATGTTGACCCAGGGGTCTCGCTCCGTCTTCGTGAAGCGCGACGTCCGAGCGTGAATGCGCATCTCCGCCGCGTTCGGCTCGCCCCCCGAGGCGGTGATCACTTTCGACCAAAGCAGGCGCGCCGCTCGGAGCTTCGCGATTTGGGTGAAGAAGTCCCCCGACACCGAGTAGCTGAAAGCGATTCGACGCGCAGCGGATTCGATGCGCAACCCCGCATCGGTGAGCTGACGCAGATACTCGATACCGGTGGCAATGGTGTAGGCGAGCTCCTGGACGGTGCTCGCGCCGCCGCCGTCGTAGGGTTCGCTCGACACGTCGACCGCGTGTAGACCGGGTGCGTTCTCGGTGCACCACGCTGCCAGGTCGCTGAGCTCTGCCAGCCGCGATCGAAGCCCTCCTTGAATTCGGCCCTCTCCGGCGAGCAGGCCGATCGGGTCGAAGGCAAAGCCACCACGAAGCGTCTCGTACGACACGCCTCTTCGGCGCGCTAGCGCCAGAAAGCCCGCCGCGGAGGCAAGGGTATCCGAGCCTCCGTCGATGCAAACCGAGGTGGTCGACAGGTCGACCCCCCCGAGAAGCTCGTCGAAATCTTCCAGCGTGAGCACGCGGCAACCGCGACGCGGTCCCATGCGCAGATACACGGCGTCTACACCGCGCGAGAGGTCCCGGCCGATCTGCTGCTTGCAAACCTCCAGCCTCGGGTCGTCGTACTCCTGGCGGATGACCCAGCCGCCGGTCGGGGCAGCGCCGCGAACGAATGGGTAGACGCCGGGGAGGCCGTTCTGGCGGTCGGCTTCGACGTCTTCCGCGGTGTAGAGAGGCTCGAGCTCGAGCTCGCCTGGCGCTCGCGAACGGAGGCGATCGAACGATGCGCCCTTCAAGTCAGCCTCGACCTTGGCCAACCATTCAGCTTTGCTCACGGGCGGGAACGCATTGAGTCGCTCGGTCGTGTCGGACACAGCGAAAGCTAGATAGAACAGAGCGATTGGCGCCGCAACGCGCGCCTTCAGGGTAGGCGCGGATTGTCCAAGGACCCTTCACGCTCGCCCTGCCAGAACTCCTCGACGGGCCCCACGCGGTCGTGCGTCTCGATGTACGTTTCATCGACGTCCACGAAGACGTAACCCACGCCTTTTTCGCGGCCGAGACGGCTCTTGACCCTCGCGAGGTCGACGACGCTCAAACCCGAAGACACCACCACGACGACACGATGCGCAAGCCGCGCAGCTCTTCGCAGCACCGGTCCAGTGAGCGGGCCGTTCCATGCGAGCGCCACGCCCCGCACGTCGTCAGGCGTGGTCGACACCGGCCTCGAAGGCGGCGCGGACGGGCGAACCTGGGTCACGTCCTCCCCCTCGTCCCCGAGAAGCCGAACGGCTGCCCGCATCACCGCGTTCGACGCGCTCGAACGCTGCGGCTCTTCGCCGAGATCGATCGAAGGGCCCACAAGCGAAGAGGTCTTGTCCCTACCGACCGGTACGGGCCTCGTCAGAGGAACCGCATCCTCTGAGGCTCCCGCCGAAGCACTCGTTGGAGCCGTGTCTCCGGCACTGACGTCCGGATGCACGGGCACGATCATCCGGACCGTCGCCCTTGCCCGGCGCTTTCTCTGGAACGGCTGCATCCCTCCGGAGGAAGACGCGGACTTCGAGGTCGGTCTCGCGGGAGGCCCAGGCGCATCGGCGATGGGCTCCGCATGGATCTGAATGGGCTCGGCGGGATCGGCCGCCGGCAGCCCGATCACGGTCTTCTTGCGGGGAGGCCTCGAGCTCGACGGGCCGGTCGGCTCGGGCTTCGCGGGTGTCCTCTCCACGGCAGTCGGTGCGCTCGGGCTCGTCGGCGGCGGCACGAAGCCCTGCATCGTCGGTTTGTGTGGAACGGCGCGCCCGTGAGCGACGGAAGGAATGCCCTCGGACGAAAGCCGCCGTCGCCTTGGAGCGGGTGCGGGAGTCACGATCGGGGGGGACTCGCCGCTCGGCGCGGGTGTCACGAATGGCGACGAATCCGGCCCGCGGTCGCCCACATCGAGAATCGCTGCTGCGAGCCATGGAGCTTCAGCGAGGCGCATTGCAAAGGAGCACGCGAGGTCGCGCTCTTTCTCGGTGGCGGGAACGACCAGTGTGCGTCCCGCACCGTACACGGCTTGGTCTTCGAGCTCGTCGACGAACGCGTCGAGGGCGTCCGACTCTCGAGGCCAGTTGCTCGTCCCGAGCACGGGTCCGTTGCCCCACCAGGCAACCTCCCGGGGCGCGACGACTTCGAGCGCCTTCAATGCACGCCAGATCAGGATGCCTGCATGGACGAGAAGCACCAGAACCGGGAAAAGAACGAGCAGCATGACCAGAGGCTTCGAGCGCTCCGCCTCCTCCGACAGGGCGGGCGTCGACAGCACCCGAAAGCCGGTACCCGGCTGGAAACTCGTGTCGTGTAGCATGGCCCCGCGTGCGGCGAGCTCGTCGTACCTCGCGATCGCCGCGTCGAGCTCTCCGATGACCTGACGCGCTTCCCCCTCTTCAGGGGCGAGCGTGTCCATCTGCCGCTCCACGTCCGTGAGAAGGACCCGCAGCGCGGATTCGCGCTCCCCCGCCGCTGCAAGCGCGGCACGCGCGGTCGCCAGCTGCCTGTCAACATCCGCGCGGGCGGGATTCGCTGTCAGCGTCTGCTCGCCCACCTCGACTGGGAGTCCGCTCTTTTGCGCCTGAAGGCTCGCGACGCGCTGCTTCAACGCTTGCACCCTCGGATGATGCTCGCTCAGCGTCGCGCGCGCCTCCGCCAGCTCCGCGCGGGCTCTGGCCAGCGGACCTTCGACGGGAGAGCCCTTTCTCGCGCTCGCCAAGATTTGGGCGGGAAGCTCTTGCTGGGCTTGGTCGAGCTCCGCAACCAGCGCGCGCTGCGCCGCGATCTCGACGGCCGCCTCGTCCAACTTCGTTCGAAGATCGGACGCACGCTCCAAGAGCTGCGCCTTCTCGTCGAGAAGATCCGGCTTGCCGCTCTTCTCGGCGAACGCGTTGAACGCCTCCTGCGCAGCGTCACGCCGCTGTTCGGCGCGCGCAAGCGCGCGATCGTTCTCGACGATCAGTTGCCCGAGCTTCTGGGCGTTGAAGCTCACCTGGTGCGAGAGGAACACCTCGAGCAACGTCTGCGCAAGAAGCTGTGCGTCCTCGGGCGTGTCGGCGCGCGCCGTGAGCCGTAGCGACTCCCTGGTTTCCTTCGACGCACGCACCCGGGTCGCTAGAGCGTCCAGCGAGACGTCCCAACCGAGCCGCTCGCGGACTTCACGCAAGCGGCTTGGCGCCACCGCGGACTGAACGAAAGCACGAGCATCCGTCGAAATCCGCTCGTCGGGCCTCCGCGGCAGCGGTGTCCCCTCGTACAGCAGCACTGCGGCCGACTCATACGTCTTCGGAACGAACAGCGAGGCGACCAGCGAGACCGCGGCGGCGACGAGAAACGCGCGCAGGAGGCGGCTTCGATGCGGCGCGAGAATCCTCAAAACTCGCCGCGGCTCCACGGGAAGCCCCGGACGCCCGCGCTTTGCGCCGAGCTCTTCGGCTCCGGTGTCGTATATCGCGTCGTCCAAGCCTCTTCCTCGCAACGGAGATCATGGCGGGGGAGCCCTCCCCGGGGCAAGTCGACATCGCACCCGAGACTGCTAACGTCGCGCGCTCATGCGGCCGGCGGTCGAAAAACTCGTGGCTGCCTGGGGAATCGCCTGGGTTTCACTCCTGCTCGGGCGGGCGATCTGGCGGCTCACCCCTTGGGCGCTCGAGCCCTGGACCGAGGACCTCATGACGACCGGCCAGAAAGGGATCTACGTCGTCTGGTTAGTCGCCAACGCGTACCTCGAAGGCTATCGCGGTTTTCAACTTCGCTTCTCGCCGCGGGTGGTGTCGCGCGCCGTCTACCTGGGCGAAAACCCCCGTCCGCTTTGGCTCATCCTGGCGCTCCCGTTCTGCATGAGCCTGTTTCATTCCACGCGCCGGCAGATGACCGTGAGCTGGGTGTTCATCGGGGCTCTGATTCTCCTGATCTGGTGGGTGCGCTCGCTGCCGCAGCCGTGGCGGGGCATCATTGACGGCGGCGTGGTCCTGGGGCTCGCGTGGGGCCAGCTCGTCATCTGGGGTCTCTTCGCGCGGTATCTCTTGGGACACCCGGTTGCCCCCCCAAACGACCTTCCCTTGAAAAAAACAGGGGCCGAAGCCGCTGCGGTGGGTTGATCTGCGGTTTTTTTCGCGAATTGGCCGACCGCGGATAGAGAAAACCGTGTAAAACGCTGGCTGAACGGGCTCTCAGCCTTGGCATGAGGCTGCCCAAACCGGCACACTGGCATTCGAGGGGATTCGAGCCACACTTGGCGTCGCGGAAAATGGGGACGAGGCACACCGAGGGCAGCAGGGGATCGCGATTGGTACCCTGGATCTGCGCGTTGACGGCGGCGGCGTTGGTTTGGGCGTCGGGTTCGTTTGGCACCTCTGCGTCCGCCGAGCTCCCGATGACCGGCGACCCCGTGCTCCGCGAGGCGCAGCACGCGGAGTCCCACGCAGAGCCCTCGGACGAGGACCTCGAAAAGATCTCACGTATGCCCCGCACGGTGTCGCCTTCCGACCTGGAGGCCGCCCCGAGCGTGTCGGTTGGCTACCCCAATCGCGGGCTCCTTCGCTTCGGTGAGAGGCTCAACGACGACAAAGACCTGACGGTCAAGGTCGGCTCGCAGGATTCGCGTCACGGAACCGGTGAGCTGGTTCGTCTCGTCGAGCGCGCCGCGCACGAAGTCGCGTTCCGCTACCCGCGAGCACGCCTCACGGTGGGAGATCTTTCACGGCCGGGCGGAGGACGCTTTCGGCCGCACGTCTCGCACCAGAGCGGCCGCGACGTGGACATCGGCTTCTATCTCCTCGACCGTCGCTCGACGCCCGTGAACGTCCATCTATTCGTTCGGCTGAGCAACAAAGCGATGGGAATCCAATGGGGCAATCTCTACAAGTTCGACGCGGCCCGCAACTGGGCGCTAATCGAATCATTGCTCAGCCACCCGACGACCGACGTCCAGCACATCTTCGTGGCCAATGCGATTAAGCGACGGCTGCTCAAGCAAGCGGTCAAGGAACGCGCGAACCCCGAGGTGCTGATGCGGGCGAGGCGCGCGATCACCCAGCCGCGTCACGGGGCGCCGCACCGAAGCCACTTCCACGTCCGGGTGTACTGCGCGGACGACGACCGGCCGATGTGTAAGGATCGGCCGCCTTTCCACGCGTGGCACCAGAGTCCCGACCGGGCGCCCACGGTGGCGGAGTTCAAGCCCAACGAATCATGAGCTGGAGGGGTCATTTCTGGACCCTCGGCCCGTTTCTCCGACACAGCCTGCTACCCCCTCGAGTCCCCGAGTGGGAGCGCTGGGAAACGAAGCTCGAGGACGGCGTCGTCGGCACGCTCCAGCTGAGCGGGCGGCTCGCTCGCGGCAAGGCGTCCGACACCATCGTCGTCATCCTTCACGGGCTCGGTGGAAGCGCCACGAGCTACTACGCGCGAAAGGCAGCGAAGGCTGCCGCGGACGCCGGTCTCGACAGCTTGCGCCTCAACCTCCGAGGCGCCGATCGGGAGGGCGCGGACTATTATCACGCAGGCCTCACGGACGACCTCGCCGCTGCGCTTGGAAGCAACGCGCTCGAAGGGTACGAGCACCTCTTGCTTCTCGCGTACTCGCTGGGCGGAAACATGATGCTGCGCTACCTGGCCGGCGAGCCCGACCCTCGCGTGCGCGCTGCGGCGGCCGTCTGCTCCCCGATTGATCTCGAGCGGGGCGCCCGCGCGATCGATCGGCCGCGTGGCTTTTTCTACCGCCGCCACGTGCTGAACGCGCTGAAGGACATCTATCGGCACGTCGCGGCCCGGCGCGACGTGCCGGTTCCCGTCTCGGAAGCGGCCCGAATCGACACGATCGAGCTCTGGGACGAACGCATCATCGCACCTCGCCATGGGTTTGCCGGCGCGGAAGACTACTGGGCGAAGACGAGCGCGTGCCACGTGCTCGGCGAGATCGGCACGCCGACCCTGTTCGTCGCCGCGGAGCGCGACCCCATGGTGCCGATCGACACGGTGCGGCCTTGGCTGCAGAATGCGACCACGCTTCGCCGGATCGTCACGAGCCACGGGGGACACGTCGGCTTCCCACGGAGAGTGGACCTCGGGCTCGGTAGCGGGGGTACCGTCGAAGATCAAATCATCCAATGGATGCTCGCACCCACATAGAGCGCTTGGCCGCCGTGCTGGTGGCCTCATGGCTTTTTGGCGTCGGCGGGTGTGAGGGCGGGCTCGTCGCCCCCAGTGAGCCGCAAAGACCTGCGTCATGCCCCGAGACGCGACGAGTATCGCCCCCGATGCCTGGTGTGCGCCCCGAGCATCGCACGGCGGAGTACTGGGTGGCGCGCCAGGCGCGATACGGCGCCGTGGACGAGCCGCTGATGAGCCCAGCCGCTGCGGCCCGGCACAACGACGCTCTTCGACGCCCCATCGACGGCGAGCCGATCGGCCAAATCGGCCTTCTCGCAGAGGTCGAGCCGACGATGCTCGATGCTCAGGTCGAGGGGCGGTTGGCCCACATGCGCGGCAAGCTCGAGTCGGAGGAGCTCGTCGACGAGCACGGCGAGCCCGTCGACGCCGACGTGCTCGATGCTTTCAACGTGCCTACGTCGCTCGACGCCATGAAAGACTGGCGAGCGGCCGAGGGATTGGTGCCACTTCGCTGCGGACCCTACAGCCGCGGCCTCTTCCATTTGCCGGTCGACGTGGAGTTCGACCGCAACCGGTGCAGCACCCTCCGTGAGGGTGAGCTCCTTCAGCTGCTGGCTCGCTGGCCGAACGGGATGTTCCTCGCACGAACCCCGTACACACTTGGCTGGGTCGACCGCAGCGGGCTTTCGGCGCCGCTTTCGGCGGCCGACGTCGCGGCCAGAATGCAAAGCCGAGCGGCCCAAGCGATGACGCGGCGGGCTGTTCTGACGGAGGCGTTTTCGATGCTGGGCGAGCCCTATGGCTGGGGCGGCCGGGGCGGAGGCTACGACTGCTCCCGATTCCTGTTGGATCTGTTCGCGCGTTTTGGAATCGCTCTTCCGCGGAACAGCGCGAGGCAGGCGATGGCGGGCACCTTTTCGCTCGACGTTTCGATGCTCGAGGACCTCAACGAGAAGCGGCTCCTCATCGAGGCCGCAGCACGGCGAGGGATCGTGCTTCTGCAGTTCCCCGGCCACATCATGCTGTATCTCGGCACGACGGACGATGGCGCTCCGATGGCGATCCACTCGTTCTCGGAGTTCCTGACACCCTGCGACGGGACGGAGCTCGAGACGGTCAACCGCGTCGATCGCGTCGCCGTGAGCGATCTCACGCTCGGAGACGGAAGCTCCCGCACCGATTTCTTGAGTCGGATCACGCGTGTCACCGTAATTGGCGGAACGCCCGGACGCGGGCTCGCCGCCGACGCCGAGCTGCGACCTGCCGCGCCCGTCGCACTCCCGGTGGGCCAGTGTACGGACTCGAAGCGCACCGCGATCTTCCGAACCCCGCTTCGTGCCGATGCTTCCCGCCCTCTTCGGGTGATCGCGGCGAGCGAGCGTGACCCCGGAGCCGCATCCCTGACGCTCTTCACTCCAGAAGGCACACCGGTCGAGCCCGAGCAGCACGTGCTCGATGGACCGCCGTTCGGCCGCTGGGTCGAGGTGGCAGATCCGATGCCGGGCCGCTGGACGGCCGTCTTCGGCGATGGGAATCAAATCTTGGCCTGCGAGCGCATCGGGGTGGCGCCGCGGCCAGCGGCGGCCGAGCGAAGGAGCGCGCCCGGCCCCGCCTGGAACGTGTCCTCGCAGTGGGGGCGCGCGAGCGAAAACCTCTACTCGATCTTCATCGAACAGCTCTTTCGCGAGCCTATCGGCGACGACACGACGTGGCCCTCGCTCCAAGCGCTCATCGGAGACCCGAAACGCAATCTCCTGTACGACTACCGCGAGATCGGGGAGGACGAGGCGCTTGCGCTCGAACCGGACTGCGCCGACCTACCCTATTTCCTTCGGGCGTACTTCGCGTGGAAGCTGCGGCTGCCGTTCGTGTACCGTATGTGCACGCGGGGCCGCAAGGACAGCGCTCCGACGTGCGAGCCGTTCGTTCTGAGCAATCTCGACTCGGTGCCTGACAGGACCTCGGCGGCAGCTTTTCGGAGATTCGCTCGCCGCGTCGCCAACACCGTACACTCGTCGAGCCCGCGTACGCTGCCGAATGACGACGAAACCGACTTCTATCCCTTGCGCCTCAGCCGTCAGTCGTTGCGTCCGGGCACCGTCTACGCGGATCCCTACGGACACGTTCTCGTCGTCGCGCGATGGAAGCCCCAGGGAGTCACCGACTACGGCGTGCTGATCGGCGCGGACGCGCAGCCGGACGGCACCGTGGGCCGCAGGCGTTTCTGGCGAGGCTCGTTTCTGTTCACGCCCGAGACCGAGCAGGTCGGTGCGGGCTTCAAAGCATGGCGGCCGGTGCAACACGACCCGTCCTTGGCCACTGGCATCGACGCCCAGCGGATCGACGCTGCGGACGCTTCCGAAGGCGATGCGGCGGCGGACCCCGCTCTGCCGCCGCCTCAACCATGGAAGATCGCGACCAACGCGCAGCTCCGCGAGGCCAAAGGCATTCGTGCATGGTCGGACGCGCAGTATCGGGGGAGCGCGGATGACTTCTATGCGACGATGGAGGGCATCATCAACCCTCGCCCTCTCGATCCCGTGCGGATGCAGATCAGCCTGGTCGACGCGCTCGAGGAGTCGGTGGAGCGACGCGTGAGCTCGGTGCAAAACGGCGAAGACTTCATGCGAGAGCAGAGCTATGCCGTCGTCGACATGCCGTTCGGCGCTCGGCTTTTTCTGACGACCGGGCCCTGGGAAGACTTCTCGACGCCCTCTCGCGACATGCGCTTGCTCATCAGCATCGACGCCGTCCTCTCGTTTGCACGAACCGTAGAAGCCCACCCCGATCGTTTCGGCGTCCCGGAAACCGATCGGACCGCCGCCGTCGAGCTCATACGAGCTACTCTCCAGTCGGAGCTCGAGAAGCGCACGTTCGAGTACACCCGGTCCGATGGCAGCGCTTGGACACTTTCGCTTGCAGACGTCATCGAGCGGGCAAAAGCCCTCGAGGTCGCCTACAACCCGAACGATTGCGTCGAGCTCCGTTGGGGAGCACTCGAAGGCTCGGAAGAACGCGCGACGTGCCAGCGAAGAGCCCCCGAGGCGCAGGCCAGGCGAATGCAGAAGTATCGCGCTTGGTTTTCGGCGAGGCGACGCCCAGAGTGAGTTACCGAGGCGGGTTGGTCCACTCCTGCGCGTTTTCGTCGACCTCGTAGCCGTCGATCGGCTTGGGCTTCGGGCCTTGAACTCTTCTCGACTTTGGCTCCTGGATCGGGCGGCCGCCGTCGAAGCCACCGCTGATCCACTTCTCGGTCGGCCAGCCAGCGACGGGCCTGCCCGAAGCCTCGACCTCAGGCCGCTTGGGGAGCGGTTCCCGGACGTTTCGAAGGCTTGGCTCCGGAACACCGGGCTCCGCTTCCACGACGACCTCGGGGGTATAGTTGAACTCGATGATCGTCGAGGCAGGCTTAGACACCGGTTCGTCCAGCTCGGGCAGAACGACCGTTTCCGCGCGGCGCGCGATGCACTCGCGCGCGGCGTTCGAAAGGCCTGCGCCATAGACCGATGGAGAGATCACCATGCCGGTCGGCCGCACCGTCGCGGCGACGCTGATTCGAACTTTCATCGGCCGCGCCGCGGTGTAGTCGCGAAGGCACGCCGTCGGAACGCCCAGGGCGGCCTTGAGCTCGGCGTCGAGGTCCCGTTCCGGCTCTTTCTCGGTGTCTCCACGCTCGGGAAGGTCGACCGCCCTTTCTGGCCGCGGCGCCTCGACGGGCTCGCGCGGCGGCCTCGGCGGGGGCGGCGAATAGTGCACCGGATCGGTACCAGGGTTGGCGCCCCGCAGGGGCTCTTCGCCGCTTTGGCATCCGAGAACCGAGATCGCCAGCCAGAGCAAGACCGCGGAGCGCAACATGTGCACATAGTAGCGGGCATTCGGCATCCGCGGTACTTCGTGGGTTTCGCCGCGCCTAGCGACGCCAAGCGAATCCAAGCGTTCCCACCAGATAGCGGTCGAGCGCGCCTCCGGCCACGTACGGGGCGTTCGGCGGAACCGGGTTCAGCTTGAACCAGTAGCGCCGGAAATCGAGACCGAGTCGAATCTCGAAGCCGAGGGGAAGCGCAAAGCCGACGAAGAGGCCCGTGTCGAGGCCGTTGGCCTTGGCCTCGGGGAACCAGGTGTTGGTCCCGATCCCGCCGACGTTGAATACGGCCCGAAGCGCGAGGTTGCCACCGATGATGTAGGTTTCTTTCTTCCCTAGCGCGACGCGGAAGCCACCGCCGATTCGAACGAGCTCGTACCTCACACCCGGCACGCCGGCCGTGTTGTCCTGGCCGGGGATCGGCGGCCCCGACACCCCGAATTCGAAGCTGTGCACGCCATAGTCGAGGACGACGAACGGCTCCCACCTCCCCGTCGGATAGCGCCACCTCAAGCCAACGAGAAACTGCTGCGAGCTCGTTGGAAACGTCGAGCCGTCTGCGCGCGTCGAATCGATCGCAAACAGCCGCTCCCACTCGAAGTCGATGCCAAACTGCGCGCCCACGCCGGACGTGAAGTGCGCGCCTGGGAAGTATTGAAACCGTAGGCCGACTCCCGGGCCAGCGTTCAACGTGTAGTTGCGGAGCTGACCAAAGACGTCGTCGTTGTAGCCAAACGTTCGGCGCACGAGGCGAAACTCGGCGAGCAGGTCGACCGCCGCGGGCCGCTTCTTCTTAGAGGGGCGCGCCTTAGCCTTTTTCTCGTCGGCTTCTTTCTTCGGGGCTCGCGCGACGGAGGCGGTAGGCGCGACTACGACGGCACCCGGCTTCATCACCTCGAGCTTCCCGAGGTCCTTGCGGAAGTCGGGCCCGACTCGGGCCTCCAGCGACTTCGTCAACCCGCCTAGGGTGTCTGCCTCGTAGTAGCGCTGTCGGATGACCGTGCTGCTCCGACCCTCGACGAGACGCACGTAGGCGGACCAGACCCCCTGTTCACGCAGAACGTCCCCTTCGAACAGGGCGCTCACCGCAAGCGCGGTGGCCGGAGCGACGTGCCCGCCCTCGGACTGGAGGCTCACGCCGAGGCTTCTTGCCTTCTCGACGAAGTCGCCGTTGGGATAGAGCTCGATCTGCTCGTCGCGTAGCCCGCGCACGGCGGCGCTTCGAACCTTCGCGCCCTGAGTGCCTTGAAAAGACCGGACGACCACCCGCGGCTGGTTCGGCTGCTTGGCCGGCTCCGGCGGCTCCGGGGCTGCTTTCGGCGGCGCGGCGGCGGCTGCAGCCCCGGCGCTCGGCAGGAGACCCGTCTTCAATAGCTGCGCGACCAGCCGGCTCGAAAGCCGGCCGACGCTCGAAGAGCTGGTCTTCAGCTTCTTCACCCGCTGCCCTTTGGCGTTCCTGACCTCGGTGTCCGCGACCCAACGGCCCTCCGCGCGGCGCACCTTGGCACGGACCAGCACGGAGGCGTCGAGCCGAGCCGCCTGCTTTGCGTAACCCTTCGTCTTCTTGGCGACCGCACTCACCTGCTTGAGGGGTACGACCTCGACATCGGCCCTCCGCAGGCCGGTCTGCACGTTTTGGCGGACCTTCGCGCTTTGGGGACCTTGGAACGGAAGCAGCGCGGCGGCCCCGGCGTCTGCACGAGCCACGCCGGCCACCCATGGCGAAGCTACTACCAAGACTAGCGCGCAGGCGCGCAACCACCCCATCGATCACCCCCCGTCCAGCATTCCTCCAGAGGAGCCGCCGAGGTCGAGTATCCACTGTCGCAGCGTCTCGATGTCCTCGGCTGGCAGCGTTCCGACGACGGGCATTTGAAGCCCGCAGATGCCCGGAACGTTGAGGACCTTGTCGATCAGATAGCTGCCGTCCGGATCCCCCGCGACCACGATCGTCCTGTCCGTGCATCCAGCGGTGATGGCGTTGACGTCGACCACGCGGTTCTCGACTCCTGGCGAGCGAAGGTCGAGGCCTGCCTGAGCCTGCGACGTGTCGTCGTGGCACCCGGTCGTGCCGCAGCTCTGCGAGAGGATCGCCTCGGCATCGCGCAGCTCGATGCCGCCGTCTCCGAACGCATCCCCGTTCGCGAGGCTGCCGGGACAGCCGCCAGCCAAGATCGCCGAGCTCAGGCCCAGCAGAAGCAATACAACGCGCACCATGTCCCCCTCGCGACTCCCCCGAAATCGTCCCTAAATCTTAGTAATCTATGGCATCCTTCGTCGAGGCCTGCCGCATTTTTCGTGCAATTCAGCGCTCGGCAACCTGATTCAGCGTCCAGTCATACGGCTCGAACACCACATCGAACCCTGCCGCTCGCGCCTCCCGAACCGCGTCGGCCGTCTCGGGCGCCGCAAAAGCAAGCACGAAATCGACGAGGGTCGCCGGTCGGCCGAGCCTGCGAGCGTGCTCCTCGAAGTCGGAGCGGTACCAGTCGAAGATCGCAGAGAGCTGGATCTCACTGGCGTCTCGATCGACTCGAACGTGGGGCAGGCTGGAACAAAAGGCGACCGTGACGTCGTCGAGCTGCTGGTCGAGCGTCTCCGGAACGAACGCGTGGGGCGCGAGAGCCGGGCAGGATTTCGACGCGCAGTTGATCGCGGCGTGGATTCGAGCGTCGAGAAAACCACGAATGACTTGGTTTTCCAGGTCGTAGAGATTGATCGCCTCTCCGTCGAAAGGAAACCGCAGTCCGTAGAAGAAGCCGAAGCCGGCTCTCGGATCGAGCCAGCCACGGACGTCGTGAACGCTTTCGATAGGCCAGCTGTCGATCACCGCAAAGAGCGTGAGCGCATTGTACGCGTTGATGTAGTAGGCGAGCCGGTGTGGCTCCGTGGGAAACCGTTCTGGCGTGGAGCGAGGGCCCGTCGTCGCCAAGGTCGCGACGAAACGGCGGAGGTCGTCCTCTTCAGCGCGCACCTGCTCGTAATCGACTCGGCCGTCTTGGACCCATCTTTCGAGGGCCCCATCCCACCAGCCGTAGTCGAAGCCTCGAGGCGGAAGCGCAAACGGCTCCGCATCCGCCGAGACGGAGCGCAGCCCGAGCGCCTTGACCGTGAGCACGCCCGTCGCGCCGAAGACCACGAGGAGAATCGAGCCGATCGCCCACCAGCGCCCGTACCATCGGCTCGGCCTTTCGCCCACTGGCAGAGTATTGCACGAGCGCTCGAATCGTTACATGCCTTCCGCAGCGAGATGGCGATTGGGCGGGGCGCTTGCCTCAGGTGAACGCCTCGAGCACCGCGGGCGCCCTGAGATCGGTGAAGACGACACTGGCGCCTGCAGCTCGCAGCGTCGACCCGTCGAAGCTTCCCGTCGTGACCGCCACACACTCGGCGCCTATCGCGCGTGCGGCGCGCACATCGTGGGGCGTATCGCCAATCACGACGGTCCGCACCTCGCGTGCTTCCGCCGCCCTTTGCCTGCCTCTTTCGAGTCCGACTCGGAGGAGCTCGGCGCGCTCCACGTGATCGGACCCGAAGCCACCGAACGAGAAAAACGAGTCGAGGTTTCCGCGTGCGAGCTTCGCGTATGCCGCGCGCTCGGTATTGCCCGTGCCGAGACCGAGCACGAGGTCCGTGCGCTCCGAGAGCTTGGTGAGCAGCGAAGCCACGCCCGGCAGCACCTCGAACGCCTCGGCCTGCGCAAGCTGCTCGGGAAGCAGCGATACGTAGCGACGCAGCACGGCGGAGATCAGCGCATCGTCGGGGCTCGCGCCATACTTGGTCAGCGCCTCGGAGACGATCCAGGGGTCGGTGCGGCCCGCGAACTCCACGGACTCGAGATCCACGTCCTCGCGGCCGCCGAGCACCTCGCCGAGCGCAAGCTCGACGGCGCGCCGGCCGGCCCCCCCAGCGCGCAGCAGCGTTCCGTCGATGTCGAAGAGCGCGATCGTGACACGCATTGGGCGCAATGTAGCAGGCGACCGTTTTCGTAGTAGGCTCCCGCGCGCTGATGGACGCCGACATCCTCGCCACCCTTCCCCTCTGGCTGGCCGCCTTTTTGCTGTCACTCACGTGTCACGAGGCGGCCCACGCGCTTGCTGGAAGGCTAGGCGGCGATTCGACGGCCTCCGATCAGGTCACGTTGGACCCCATCCCTCACATCAAGCGGGAGCCGTTTGGCACCCTCGTCGTGCCCGTCGTGTCCTTCTTTTTGCAGGGGGGCGGTTGGATGATCGGATGGGCGAGCGCCCCGTATGACCCGACGTGGGCTAGCCGCTTCCCGAAGCGAGCCGCGCTCATGGCCGCCGCGGGACCGGCCGCAAACTTCGCCTTGGCGCTCATCGCGGCGGTCGCGATTCGGGTCGGGATCGGAGCCGGGTATTTCGAGCTGCCGGCCGGCGGGCTGTCCCTCGAGACCCTTGCAGTCGCCCCGGAAGGCGTCGCCCGCGGGCTCGCCCTCTTTCTGAGCGTCCTGTTCTCGATCAACCTCATCCTGGGGTGCTTCAACCTGATCCCTCTGCCCCCGCTCGACGGCTACGCGATCGTGCCGCTGGTCTTGAGCGATCGAATGCGCCACAAATGGTTCGGCTTGTTTTCGGGCGGAAGCGCGCTCCTCGGGCTCATCGTTGCGTTCGTCGTGTTCGGATCGATCATGCCTCCAGTCTTTCAAACGGCGATCGGCTTGCTCTATCACGGCGTCTAGGCCTTCGGCCGTGCTAGACTGAGCGCGTGCGGTGGCTCGGGGTGGCTCTGGGGTGCGCGCTGTGGCTGACAGCGCCAGCAATTGTCTCGGCGGACGAGGCGGATGCCCACTACCGCCTCGCGAAAACACTTCGGGACGAGGGTCGGTACGAAGAAGCGCTCGCGGAGATCGACGCTGCCGTCGCAGCACGTCCGACCTATGCCCAGGGGCACGTGACCCGCGGCTCCATCCTTCGACGGCTGGGCAGGTACGAGGAGGCGCTGAGCGCCTTCAAGCGGGGAATCGAGCTCCAGCCAAAGGACGGCCGCGCATATGGTCTCGCGGGCGCGGTGCTGATCCGGCTCGAGCGGCCAAAGCAAGCGATCTCGTACCTGAAGAAGGCGACCGAGCTCGAGCCCCAGCACAAGAACCACTGGTTGAATCTCGGCGTTGCGTACCGCCGTGCCAACGACAACGAGGCCGCGATCCGAGCGTACCGCCGTGGGCTTGCGGCGCACCCGAACGATTCCCAGCTGTTGAACAATCTCGGGGTGGCTCTTCGCAAGGCGCGCCGGTACGATCAGGCGATCCGCGCGCACGAGCGCGCCGTCGACGCCGACCCGTATGATGCCGCGTCGGCTCGAAACCTAGCGATCGCGTATCGTGGTGCGGAGCGCTACAAGCGGGCGATCCCGATCTACATCAAGGCGATTGAGCTCGGCGATGGTGGGCCGCCGGATCTTCTGTTCGACTTGGCGTCCTGCTACGAGAAGACCGGAAACACCGAGATGGCGATCGCGACGTTCGAGCGCTACATCCGTGCCGTCAAAAAGAGCGACCCTTCCGGCGCCGACCGCGCCGCGCGCGCCGTCGAAAACCTCAAGAAGAGATAGCCAGGTCGGAGAGCGCGGCCCTGGCCGCGTTGTGGCCCGCGGCGCCGATGACCGAACCGGCCGGATGGCAGCCCGCCCCACACGCGTACAGCCCGTCGACGGGAAGGCGGTACGGAAGCCGATCGGCAAAACCAAAGCTGTTGTCGACGTGGTGAATGTGCCCCGCCGTGATTCCGAAATGCGATTCGATTTTGGGTGGCGTGAGGGTGAAGACGTCTTCGACCAGCGCCGAAGCTCCCGGGGCAAATCGGTCGCAGATCTCGAGCAGCCGCTCGACGAACCTGCCCTCCTCCCGTTCCCAGGAGCTCTCCGCGAGCTCGTAGGGAACCCACTGGCAAAAGAGCGCCGCGCTGTGCCGGCCCTCGTCATCGCAAAGCGAGGGGTCGAGGGCCGTGTGGATGTACCATTCGATCGGCGGAGCCTCGGGGAGCAACCCTGCCCGGCATTGGTCGAACGCATCGTCCAGGGCCGCTCGTGTGTCGGTTTCGGGAAGGAGGTGAATGGTCGCCTGATGCTGGCCGCACCGGTCGGGCAGACAGGAAAACTCGGGAAGCTCCGCGAGACATAGATTGACCTTGATGCTGGTGCCGGGGCGGCGATACGAGTCGACGCGGCGTCGAAGCGGGTCCGGGCAATCGGCGGCGAGGAGCGAGATCAAATGGAAAGGGTCGGCGTTGACCAACACGACCTCGGCTCGATGATGCTGCCCGTCCGCGGTCGCGACGCCAGTCGCCGTGCCTCCCGTCGTCTCGATGCGCGCGACGGTAGCGCCGAGCACGATTTCGGCGCCCGCACGCCGCGCCGCGTCGGCCAGAACCTTCGTCACCGTGCCCATGCCGCCCTGCACCACCATCCAGGTGCCGTCGCTTCCCGGCAGCCGGCACATGTTGTGCACGAGGAAGTTCATGCCGCTGCCGGGCGAGTCCCAGCTTCCAAAGAGGCCCGTGAAGCCGTCGGTTACGGCGTACATCGCTTGCAGCAGCTCGCTTTCGAACCCGAATCGCGCGAGATAGGCTCCAACCGAGCCACGGCACAGGTTGACGAACGCGCGTCGGAGCGCCGGCCTCACGAAGCGCTCGGCGGTCTCCTCGATCGTCAGAGGGCTCTCGAGCCAGGAGGGTGCGACGTCTTCACGCAGCATGGAGAGCTCGAGCTGCAACGCGCGGTCCGCTTCGACGTCCCGAGTCGAAAAGAAACGCGCGAGCTGCGCTTCGGCGTTCGAGCGATCGCTGCCGATCAGAAGGTGTCTGCCGTCGGTCGTCGGCACGAAGTAGTGAGGATCTCGCCTCAGGAGGGGAAACGAGACCTCGAGCGCCGCCATCAGCTCCGGGGGCATGAGCCCGAAGAGATACGCGCCGGTCGACTGCCCGACCCGAGGCGCACGCGCGAACGGATACTCGGTCCGGCACGCGCCACCGATGACGTCGGCGGATTCCAGCACCCTCACCGAGAGGCCCGCCCGAGCGAGCATCGTCGCCGCAACGAGCCCATTGTGGCCGGCCCCGACGACGATCGCGTCTACGGGCGGCGCCATCGCCCTATTTCACGAAGAAGCTGAAGCCGGCTTCGATCGTCCACGCTTGGCGTGGGGCGCCCTCGGGCATTCGGAAATACCTCATCCAACGGCCGCGCGCCTCGAAGCCCATCCACGACAGGAAACCATACCCAAGGCCGGCAAACGCGCCAATCGTGCCCGCTCCTTCCGAGCCGATGGGAAGGGGAACCCGGAGATACCCGCCGGTGAACGCTCCGGAGACCCTGAGCTTCTTGATGTTACCTCGAAGCGCGATCAGGCCGCCCCCTCCGAAGCCTGGGTCGTCGAGCGGGAAGCTTCTTCCAAGCCACTGGAAATAGGCGCCGATGTGAAGGGGCCCCGCGGCACCCCAAGAGCCGTCGATCCAGAGGCTCGGCTGCCATTTTCTCGCGCCGGCATACCGCGCGACGGTGCCGCCGAAAAGCGCATCGAACGTGGCGAGGTCGCGGTTCCCCTTGTCTGCGGAAGCCTGCGCGGGAAGTTGGCTCGCAAGAAGACACGAAAGCGCGAGAAGCCCGGGCGCAAGTCGCTTCACGGTCCTGGCTCTATCACAGGTACTCTCCCGTCCCGCAAAATCTGCGCGCTCGTCTCGCGGGCGAACGCGTCTTACCGCGTGCGATCCGAGGACCGCAGCGACTCGTTCGAGTTGATGGGGTACCCGAATGGGCTACAGTCCACCCTGTCATTGTTCAGAACGCCCGATCAGTCTACTTCTTCGGTTTCTCCAACCCGAGAAGGGGCGTTTGACCCTAGGGCCTGACAGGGTACCGAGAAGACCAAGGAGAACAAATGCTGGAGCTCAAGAAGGGCGTCGACATCCTCGCTGATACCGGCGGAGTGGGGACCATCGACGAGGCGAAGACCATCATCGAGCAGAAGCTCGACGCGGGCAATCTGAAGAAGCTCGCTCCGATCAAGAACGAAGAAGCGCTGATTAAAATTGCCAACGCGATCGCGCTTTGCGAGCCGGATGACGTCTTCATCGACACGGGCAGCGAGGCCGATACCCAGTGGGTTCGCGAATACTCACTGCGCAAAGGCGAGGAGAAGAAGCTCGCCAAGGAAGGGCACACGATCCACTTCGACCTTCCTCAGGACCAGGCGCGTCTGGTCAACCAGACGTTCTACATCGTCAACGAGCGGGAGAGTCTGAGCGCTCTGGCGAAGTCGATGCCGCGTGCGGAAGCCCTGGAGTACGTCCGCGGGAACATGCGCGGCATCATGAAGGGCATGAGCATGCTCATCGGCTTCTTCTGCCGTGGGCCCGCTGGCGCAGATGCGGCGATTCCCGCCATCGAGATGTCGTCGTCAGGATACGTCTTCCATTCGGCGGCGCTCCTCTACCGCAATTGCTACGACCGCTTCGACGCGGAGGTGGAACGCAAGGGCTTGTTCTTCACGAATCTGCACTCCGAAGGCCCGAATCGACCCGAAGACGTGCCGAACGCCCGCATCTTCATGGATCGGAGCTGGCTGACGACGTTTTCGACCTACTGCACCTATGCCGGCAACACCTTGCTGATGAAGAAGGGGAATCACCGCTTCTCCGTCGACTGCGCAACCTACCTTCGGCCCGGCGAAGAGCTGTCGGAGCACATGTTCCTCACCGGCATGACGGGCCCCGGTGGCCGCAAGACCTTTTTCGCAGGTGCTGCGCCCTCGGGTTGCGGCAAGACCACGACCGCCATGGTCGGCAGCGATTTCGTCGGTGACGATTTGGCGCAGATGTGGATCGCCCAGGACGGCACCGTGCGGGCGGTCAATCCGGAGAAGGGTATTTTCGGCATCGTGGAGGACGTCAACCGTGAAGGCGACCCATACCTGATGGAGTGCCTGCGGGGCGACGGTACCGAGGTCATTTGGTCGAACGTGCTCGTCGACGACAAAGGCGTGCCTCACTGGACGGGCAACGGCGAGCCGCGCCCACTCGAAGGGGTCAACTACCAGGGCGAGTGGCATCGAGGGAAGACGGACGCCCAGGGCAACGAGATTCCCATGTCTCACAAGAACGCCCGCGCCACGCTGCTCTGCTCTGCGATCAAGAACCACGCGACCGAGGCCAATGCGGATCCGGCCGGCGTGCCGGTTAAGGTCGTCACCTACTCCGGCCGCGATGCGGACACCATGCCGCCTGTCTGGGTGGCCAAGGACAACAATCAGGGCGTCGCCATCGGAGCGTCGATCGTCTCGGCCGCCACGGCCACCGAAATCGGAGCCACGGGTGTGAGGCGGCAGCCTTGGGCCAACGCGCCGTTCATCCCCGGTCCCCTCGCCGACTACATGGACGCTCAGTTCAAGTTCTACAACAACCCGAAGCTGTCCAAAGAGGGCAAGCCCATCATGGCCGGGCTGAACTACTTCTTGACGCATGCAGACCGCGGCAGCAGCGGCAAGGGTCTGCTCGGCGAGAAGCGCGACGTGAAAGTCTGGCTCGGGTGGCTCGAGCTCTTCGCCCACGGCGACGTCGAAGCCTTAGAGACTCCGATCGGCTACATTCCCAAGTACGAGGACCTCAAGAAGCTCTTCGCCGGGATCGACAAGGAATACCCGAAGAGCCTGTACGCGATGCAGTTCGCGCTCTACATCGACAAGATCGTCGCCAGGATCGATCTGCAGACCGAGGCGTACGGCAAGGAGGAAAACCTCCCGCCGCAGCTGTTCGAGGTCTACGCCGCACAGAAGGCCGAGCTCTCCGCGCTGAAGGACAAGCACGGCCCGATCGTCCAGCCGGATCAACTCGGCTGATCCTACATGGCAGGCCCTACGTTGGGCGTGGGGCATAGTTGCCGCCAAGTCGACACGAAGTAAGCTCGGCGCAGTGCGCGCGCGACCGCAAAATTTTCGCGAGGCGTCGGCCTTCGACGCGTCGGATTGGGAAGACTGGCGCTGGCAGGCGCGGCACGCAGCAACGAGCTTGCAGGCTCTCGACGAGGCGCTGAATCTCACCGAGGCCGAGCGCGTCGGTGCGACGCGCGCGGCGGCGGCAGGCCTGCCGATCTCGATCACGCCTTACTATCTAGCGCTCTGCGATCCGGTCGATCCCGATTGCCCGATACGGCTACAGTGCGTTCCCCGTGCCGAAGAGGCGATCGCGGTTCGAGGCGATCTTCGGGATCCGCTGGGAGAGGAGCGGCACCAAGTGGCCCCGCATCTGATTCGGCGCTACCCGGACCGCGTTCTTCTCATCGCCACCGATCGATGCGGGGTCTACTGTCGCTTCTGCACCCGATCGCGCATGGTCGGCGATGGAGGCGGAGCACGATCGCTCGCGGCGCTAGAGCCTGCCTTCGATTGGCTCGAGGCTCACTCGGAGGTTCGCGAGGTGATCGTTTCCGGCGGTGATCCGTGCCTGATGTCGAGCGAGCGCATCGGTCGACTGCTCCGCCGAATCGGCCAGGTCGAGCACATCGATACCGTTCGGCTCGCGACCCGCGTCCCGGTCACGCTTCCTCAGCGCGTCACGACCGAGCTCTGTGCTGCGATTCGAGAGAGCTTCGAGGCCACGTGGATCATGACCCATTTCAATCACCCGAAAGAGCTCACGAGCGCGTCGAGCGCAGCCTGTGCCCGACTCGCGGACGCGGGCCTCCCGGTCATGAATCAGACCGTCCTGCTTCGCGGCGTCAACGACGATGCTGCAACGCTTGAAAGTCTCTTTCGAGGTCTGGTCCAGAGGCGCGTCCGACCCTATTACTTGCTGCAAATGGATCCGGTGAGCGGAACGGGGCACTTGCGCACACCACTCCGGCGTGGAGTCGAGCTCATGGCAGACCTTCAGGGACGAGTCAGCGGAATTGCGCTGCCGAAGCTGATCGTCGATACGCCGGGCGGACTTGGCAAAGTGCCGATCGGTCCGAAATATCTAATAAGCCAGGGTGAAGGCGTCACCGTGCTCGAGACCTTTCGGGGCGACTTCGTGGAGTACTACGACCCCCCAGAGCCCTGACACCAACGCGTTTTCGGGCCCGCCGGATGGCAAATCGCCGTCGGTCGCAGTATGAACCGGCCGCCCGCGCCCGCCCGCGAGGAGACACGATGCAACGAGCCCTAACCCTCCATCAAACGACCATCGGCAAGAAAGTCCTGATGGCGGTGTCCGGCGCGATCATCGTCGGCTTCACCATTGGCCACTTTCTCGGCAATCTGAACCTCTACCTCGGACCGGAGGCGTTGAACGGGTACGCCGAGTTTCTCCACAGCCTGCCCGCGCTCGTCTGGGGAACGCGGCTGGTTCTGCTCTTCGCGTTCGGAGTTCACGTCGCGTCGGCCTACTCGCTTTGGACCCGCAACCGGCAGGCCCGCGGGTCCCGCTACAAGCAACGCAAAGACCTCGCTACCGACTACGCAGCGCGAACGATGTACTGGACGGGCCCGATCTTGCTGCTCTACCTCGTCTATCACCTGCTTCACTTCACGATTCTTCCGGCGCACCCCGGAGACGTGTACCGAAACGTCGTGGAAGGTTTTCAGGATCCGCTGATTGCAGGCGTTTACATTGTCGGAAACCTCGCACTGGGCTTCCACCTGTTTCACGGGATCTTCAGCGCCTTCCAATCGCTCGGCGCAAACCACCCTCGCTACAACCGCTACAGGCGTGACCTGGCGATTGCGATTTCGGCCCTCATCACCATAGGTAATGTGTCGTTTCCGGTCTCGGTGCTGACCGGCGTCGTCACCCTCTAAAGGTCGTCATGGAACTCCGATCGAACGAACCTACAGGCCCCGTCGAACACCGTTGGGAAAAGCACAAAGAGGCGAGCAAGCTCGTCGCTCCGGCGAATCGTCGCAAGTACTCGGTCATCGTCGTAGGGAGCGGCTTGGCGGGCGCCGCAGCGTCCGCTTCGCTCGGCGAGATGGGCTACAACGTCAAGTGCTTCTGTTTTCAAGACAGCCCGCGGCGCGCGCACAGCATCGCCGCCCAGGGCGGGATCAACGCGGCGAAAAACTACCAGAACGACGGCGACAGCGTTTACCGGCTCTTCTATGACACGGTCAAGGGCGGCGACTTCCGCTCGCGCGAGTCGAACGTGTACCGGCTGGCCGAGCTCAGCGTGAACATCATCGACCAGTGCGTCGCTCAAGGTGTCCCTTTCGCCCGCGAGTATGGCGGGCTCTTGGCCAATCGGTCGTTCGGTGGAGCGCAGGTGTCACGAACCTTCTACGCGCGCGGCCAAACGGGACAGCAACTCCTTCTCGGCGCTTATCAGGCACTGGCTCGGCAGATCGAGGAAGGCACGGTCGCGATGTTCACGCGCACCGAGATGCTCGACCTCATCGTTCACGACGGTCGCGCCCGCGGGATCGTCACGCGCTGCCTTCAGACCGGAGAGGTCACGCCGCACATCGCCGACATGGTGGTCCTTTGCACCGGTGGCTACGGCAACGTCTTCTACCTTTCGACGAACGCGAAGGGCTGCAACGCGACGGCCGCCTGGCGAGCGCATCGGCAAGGCGCAGCGTTTGCAAACCCCTGCTACACGCAGATTCACCCGACATGCATTCCGCAGGGGGGAAGCTATCAGTCGAAGCTCACGCTGATGAGCGAGTCGCTTCGAAACGACGGCCGCGTCTGGGTGCCGAGAAACAAAGAAGACGTCACGAAGCGGCCCGAGGACATCCCAGAAAAAGACCGATTTTATTACTTGGAGGAGCGCTATCCGGCGTTCGGCAACCTCGTTCCGCGCGACGTCGCTTCGCGCAATGCGCTCTACGTGACCAACGACGGGCTCGGCGTCGGACCCGAGGTCGATGGGGAGCGCCGTGCCGTTTACCTCGACTTCGCGGACGCGATCAACCGCCTCGGCGAGCAGCAGATTCGAGAGCGATACGGAAATCTCTTCGAGATGTACGAGCGGATTTCCGGGGACAACCCCTACGAGACGCCGATGCGGATCTATCCGGCGACGCACTACACGATGGGCGGACTCTGGGTCGACTACAACTTGGAGACCACGATCCCCGGCCTGTTTGCGGCGGGCGAATGCAACTTCTCGGACCACGGCGCCAACCGACTCGGTGCATCGGCACTGATGCAGGGGCTGGCCGATGGCTACTTCGTGCTTCCGTTCACCGTGGGCAACTACCTCGGCGAGGTGCGCACTTTGCCCCCACTTTCCGAAGACCACCCAGACGTCACGAAGGCCGTGGGGGCGGTGCAGAGCCGAATTCAAAAGCTGATGAATGCCCCCGACCCGAAGCACGCACCGGAGCACTTCCATCGCCTTCTCGGCAAGATCATCTGGAAGAAGTGCGGCATGTCGCGGAACAAAGAGGGGCTCGAGGAAGCGCTTCGCGAGATCCCGGAGCTACGCGAACAGTTTTGGCGCGAGGTGAGGATTACCGGCTCAGGCGAGGGGCTGAATCAGACTCTCGAACGGGCGGGCCGAGTCGCCGACTTCTTCGAGCTGGGCGAGCTGATGTGCCGAGACGCGCTTGATCGTGAAGAGAGCTGCGGGGGCCACTTCAGGGAGGAATACCAAGAGAACGGCGAGGCGCTCCGTGACGACGAGAGCTTCAGCTACGTGGCCGCTTGGGAATGGACGGGCGGTCCGAGCGAGCCGCGGCTCCACAAAGAGCCGCTGACGTTCGAGTACGTCAAGCCAACCAAGAGAAGCTACAAGTAAAGGTCTTATCCATGAGCAACGATCTCATCAATCTCACCCTTCACGTCTGGCGGCAGGATGGGCCCGATGCCAAGGGCCGGTTCGAGACCTTTCAGGCGAAAGACATCACTACCCACATGTCTTTCCTCGAGATGCTGGACGTCGTCAACGAAGAGCTCATCGAACAGGGAGAGGATCCCATTGCCTTCGATCACGATTGCCGAGAAGGGATCTGCGGTTCGTGCGGGATGGTGATCAACGGCGTCGCTCACGGACCTCAGACGCGCACGACCGCCTGCCAGCTTCACATGCGCCAGTTTCAAGACGGTGACGAGATCTGGCTCGAACCGTGGCGAGCGAAGGCGTTTCCGATCATCAAGGATCTCGTCGTAGACCGCTCTGCCTTCGATCGGATCATTCAGGCCGGGGGCTACATCTCGATTCGCACGGGCAGCGCCCCGGAGGCGAACGAGCTTCCCGTGGCGAAGGGAGACGCGGACAAAGCGATGGATGCCGCGGAGTGCATCGGGTGCGGCGCCTGTGTTGCAGCATGCCCGAATGCATCCGCCAGCCTGTTTACCGCGGCGAAGGTCTCTCACCTCTCGCTCGTACCGCAGGGCCAGGCGGAGCGGCGCGATCGCGTGCGCAAGATGGTCGCGCAGATGGATGCCGAGGGCTTCGGGAGCTGCACGAACCACGGCTCGTGCGAAGCAGCATGCCCGAAGGGCGTGAGCGTACGGTGGATCGCACGCATGAACCGCGACCTGCTCCGGTCGATGATTCGTTCGGACTCCTCGGTCGAGTCGCGCGAACGAGCCTGAGCAGGCTCGGGTCTTCGAGAAGCCGTCACGGGCGCTTCGCGTCGTATGCGAAGCGCGCGAGCACACCGACGACCACGACGACGATGATAAAGAAAGTCGCTGCGGTGTAGCGCTCGGCGACGTCGCGGAGTAGGTCCCAGTTGCTGCCGACCGCATAGCCCGCACCCATCAGAAGTGCGTTCCACAGCAGCGCGGAGATTCCACCATAGAGAATCACCGCGCCTGCGCTCATACGTGAGAGCCCGGCGCCCAAAAAAAAGAAAGCGCGCAGCGCAGGTAGAAAACGGTTCACCGTCAGGTACATCGGGCCGTGCTGGGAGTAGCCACGACGCACTGCGTCGAGAGCGCGTGTGGCCGTAGGCGTCTTCAGGAACGCGGGCCAACTTTCTTCGTGCTTCGCGAGCCACATACCAAACGCCCAAGCGACGAGACCGCCCGCGAGCGCACCGGCAGTCATCGACAAGTACACGAACAGCCAATGCAATTGCGCGCGGACCGCGAGCGCGACGGCGAACAACGCCACCGTATCCCCGGGAATTGGCGGAAAAACATACTCGATGCCCGCAGCCGCTGCGACGAGCAAGTACGCCCAGTACCGAGGGCCGTGCTCCAATGTATGCAGAAATTCGTCAAGCACCGGAACAACACATACGCTTCGAACACCGGTTGCTTAGCACACGGATCGGCTAGACATCAGCGCTCGATGGGTCAATCTACTTCAACGCAAGGATAGAAACGTGGCGAGCGGAGATCCCTTGGTGTCGGTGTTGGAGCGTCCCGGTGTGCGGGTCGAAGACGTTGCCATCCTCCTCGCCAAGGAAGCCAACCCCTTGCTGGACGAGCACGCGCTTCGTCGCGGTCTCGACGGGCTGGGTGCTGAAACACTCATTCGCCGGGGCATGAGATCGACACCGGAGCGCGACGGACGGATCCTGGCGGAGCTTCTTTTCGAAGAGCTGGGCTTCGAGGGCGACAGGGACGACTACTACGATCCGCGAAACAGCTACCTCGACCAAGTGATGGTGCGCCGGCGCGGGATTCCGATTTCACTTTCAGTGCTCACGATGGCAATCGGTGAACGCGCTGGGATGGACGTCGAGGGCGTTGGGTTCCCAGGTCACTTCTTGGTTCGAGTCGGTGGACCGGAAGGCGTTTACCAGGATCCTTTCCACGGCGGAGAGCTACTCGACGGAGATGGCTTGCGCGCCTTGGCGGCACGTTTCCTAGGCGCTGAGGTGGCCCTCCACCCGAGCTACCTCGAGCCGGTGGATTGCCACACCATCACGATTCGAATGCTCGCGAATCTCAAGAACGCTCATCGGCGTCGAGGCGAGTATGCCCGCGCGATGCTCGCGTGCGACCACCTCGTCGAGCTGACGCAGGCTCCCGAGCATCGGCGGGACCGCGGTCTTTTGGCCCATGCGCTCCGCACCTACGGAGCGGCAAGCGAGGATCTGGCCGCGTACCTCGAAGCACGCCCCAACGCCAAGGACGCCAGCGTGATCAGCCTGGCCCTGGAGGAAGCCCGGGAGCAGGCCGACCAGGTCCTTCACTAGGCGGGGCGCCTGCTTTACACGGCCGCCGGGCGTGTCAAAAACGCCCGACCTTCGCGATGTCGCTCGAATCCCTGAAATCTCTGTTTCGGCCCGAGCTCGAAGAGCTTTCCGCCTACCGCGTGCCCCCGCGGCCGCCCGAGGTGAAGCTCGACGCCAACGAAAGCCCCTGGCCTCTCACTCCAGAAGCCCGCGCTCGCTTGGCTAGCGTGATGCACGCGACCGACATCAACCGATACCCGGACGGTCGGGCCACCGAGCTGCGGGAAGCGCTCGCCTGGGCGCTAGGCGGAAGCACCGACGAGTACGTGTTGGGCTCCGGGTCCGACGAGCTGATCGCTCTGCTCGCTACCGCGATGTGCCAACCTCGCGACGGCGCCGAGCGCCCGGCCGTCGTGTATCCCGATCCGACGTTCGTGATGTACGGAATCACCAGCCGTGCGCATGGTTGGAAGCCGATCGGTGTGCCGCTCGACGAGCGCTGGGACTTGGACGCGGACGCGATGGCAGAGACCATCGAACGCGAGCGCCCGAACCTGGTCTACTACGCCACACCCAACAATCCGACCGGCAACTGCTTCTCGCGCGAGAAAGTCGAAGCGCTCGTCGACGCCTTTCCCGACACCTTGCACGTGATCGACGAGGCCTACGGCGCGTACTCGGGACAATCCTATGCAACCCTCTGCGAGGAGCGTGCTCAGTGCGCGCTTCTCGGCACCCTATCGAAGGTTGGGTTTGCAGGCATTCGAGTCGGCTGGGTCCGCCTCGACGAGGCGCTTTCGGCGGAGCTCGAGAAGGTGCGACAGCCGTTCAATCTCAATACGGCATCGCAGGTGGTGGCTAGGCTCGCCCTGACCGACCTCGCACCCCTGCTCGAAACGCAGATCACCAGCATCGTCGCCGAGCGTGAGCGGCTCGCGGCGGAGCTCGATCGCCACGGCGCGCTCCACTGCTTCCCGAGCGACGCGAACTTCCTGCTCGTCCGGTACACGGGTGACGTCGAGGAGCTGTGTCGCGCCCTTTTGGACCGAGAAATCGCGGTGAGGCAGTTCAAGCACGGCAATTCCCGGCTCCGGAGTTGCGTTCGGATCACGATTGGGACACCTGAGGAGAATCAGCGCCTCGTCGAGGCGCTCGGCGATATACTAGGCTGAACGATGTCAGCAGTGACCAAGCGAGACGCGACGCCCGAGCGCGCGATCGAGGCGCTGAAGTGGGCGGCGGACGTGGCTTCGGAACCCCGTCTCCTCGAGGAGCGGCCCGAGCGACCTGCGCCTGCGGAGTGGCGCGCGGTTCCGCGAGCGGTGTTGCGTACGCACCTGGACCGCCTGTTGACCTCCAAGCATCCCGAGCCGGGCCTAGACGCGATTGAATCGGTAGGCTGCCTCGACGCCTGGCTTCCCGAGGTGGCGGCCATGGTCGGCTTCGGAGACAACGAATGGCGTCACAAGGACGTTTGGAAGCACACCAAGCAGGTCGTCAAGCAATCCGTGCCGCGTTTGGAAGTTCGTTGGGGCGCGCTCCTTCACGACATCGGCAAACCCAAGACCCGGCGCATCGACGACCGCGGCAACGTGACGTTTCATGGTCACGCCAAAGTCGGTGCGTCGATGTTCCGCAAGCGCGTCGCCGACCGCCTCGGCTTCGAGGGCTTCGAGCGCGAGCGCGTACACTTTCTGATCTTGCACCATCTACGCGCCGCTCAGTACGAGGAGGACTGGACCGACGCGGCCGTCCGCCGGTTCTACAAGCAGATGGACGACGGGCTTCGCGACCTGCTCGACTTGAGCCGTGCAGACATCACGACGAAGCGGCCTGAGAAGCGACGCCGCGGGGTTCGTCAAATCAGCTTGCTGGCAAAACGCATTCGCGACCTCAAAGAGGAAGACGCAAAGGTAGCGCCGCTTCCAAAAGGGCTCGGTACGCGCATCATGGAAGCCTTCGGGGTCCCTCCGTCGAAACGGTTGGGCGACTTGATGAAGCAGCTCGCGTCGGCGGCCGAGGCCGGCGAAATCGAGCCGCAG
>JAHELW010000116.1 GCA_024643985.1 Myxococcales bacterium
CATGGGTGATGACGCCCCGGAGCCGACGCGTGGCCCGGATCTCGAGCTCGACCTCGGTGCCACGCTCTTTTCAAAAGCGCCCGGGCCCCAGCCCGGGCCTCTGCTCGCCGAACAGAGCTTTGAGACGGCGCAAGAGGACTCCAACGTCGTAGGCAACATCTACTTTGCAAACTACGGCGTGTGGCAGGCACGCGTGACCGATCGTTTCTTCCACTCGCTCGGACCGCATCTCTTCGAGAACCGCGGAACCGAGGGTGAAGTCTACCGGGCGGAGACGAAGATCCATCAGCTCCGGGACGCGATGCCTTTCGACGAGGTGAGCGTCCTGATGCGCCTCGACGAGCTCTACGAGCGTGGGGCCCGGTTGAGCTACGACTTCTTTCGCATCGAGCAGAGGGGCGCCACGAAGATCGCGGCGGGCACCCATCTCTTGACGTGGGCGCTCGTCGAACGCGGCGCGCCGCCCAGGTTGCTCAATTGGCCCCGCGAGCTGAAGGAGGGAGTGCTGGCCTGTGCTGATCAGACAGTCCAGACCTATCCAAAGCTCGCCTGACGCGGCCGACGACGCCGCGGCGAGCTTTCAGTCGTTCGACGAGGCGCGACGGCGCACCAATCTGCAGGGCCTTCTGGTCGCCGCCGTGGTGGCATTCTTGGTCGTGCTCTCGTTCGCGGTGGTCGAATACTACGTCGTTCCGGACCGCTTTGCGCTGCTGCAGGTCCTGAGGGCGTGCTGTCTCGTCGTGGTTGCGACGATTGCGGTGCTCGCATTCAGGGGTGGAAACTGGACGCTTCGTCACGTCGACGCGCTCACGATCGGCGCCTTCCTGACGTGCGGTTGGTACAGCATCGCTTTGATGTCGCTCCACGAGGGATACGAGTCGGATTTCTTTCTCACGCTCGTCTTCGCCATCGTCGGCGTGGGCGCGGTCACCGTGTGGCCCTTGACGACGGCGTTGATCTACATGACGCTGATCATCGCATCCTACTTGGTGCCGTGGCTCTTCGGCCTCGTCGAGATTGTCGACTTCGATGGGTTCCTCATTCACAGCGGTTTCCTCCTCGGGATGGGGGTCATCAGCGTGGTCGCTCAGCAGCTCCGGCATCAGATCCAGAAGCGCGAGTTTCACGCGAATCGAGCGCTTCTGGAGGCTCGGCGCTCGCTCGAAGTGGCGTACGCGCGGCTGAAGGAGCTCGACCAGGCAAAGTCCGATTTTTTCGCCAACGTCTCCCACGAGCTGCGAACGCCCCTGACTCTATCCCTCGGCACTCTGGAATCCCTTTTGAAGATCGAGCACCCGCCGGCGGAGGAGGGGCCGCTTCGCGCGCTTCAACGCAATCAGCTGAGGCTGCTGCGGCTCATCAATCAGCTTCTCGACGTCGCCAAGGTGGAGTCGGGTGGGGTGCAGGCGGAGTTTCGCAGACGGGAGGTCGGCGAGATCGTCCGCGGGGTCATGAAGGAGGTCGAGGAGGCCGCGCGCGCGAAGGAGCTCGAGGTCTCAGTCGTCATTCCCTCGAAGCCGCTGTTTCTCTACATGGATCGCGAGAAGTTCGAGCAGCTCCTTCTGAACCTGCTCTCCAACGCCTTCAAGTTCACCGAACGCGGCGGTCGGATCTCGGTCTCGCTCCAGGAGGTGAATGGTCTCGTCGACCTGCGCGTTGCCGACACCGGATCGGGAATTCCGAAAGAGAAGCTCGACACGATCTTCGATCGCTTCACGCAGGCCGACAGCTCGGAAACCAGACAGTACGCCGGGACCGGAATCGGGCTCGCCCTGGTCCAGAGCTACGCCGAGCTTCACGGCGGGACGGTGCGCGTCGAAAGCGAGCCTGGTGCCGGGACGGTCTTCACCGTGTCGTTCCCTCGCGGCAAGGAACACCTTCGCACCGAGGAGGTTCGAGAGAGTCTCGGGCCCGCGACGGCGCCACGCCTGCTGGCGGCCGACCTGATCGACTTCGAGGCCGAGCGGGAAGACGAGCTCGATACGGCGCACGCGGCACCGGAGGCTCCAGACTCGAAGGGTTCCGAGGTCGGCGAGCCCGAGTGGCTTCCCTCGCTCATGGCGCCGAGCGGCGACAAGGCCCGCGTTCTCGTGGTCGACGACAACCGCGACATGCGAAGCTATCTGTCGTCGCTTCTCAATCAGCGCTACGAGATCAAGACCGCAAAGAACGGCGCCGAGGGTCTCGCAATCACGAAGGAGTGGGATCCGGATCTCGTCTTGTCGGACGTGATGATGCCAGTCATGTCGGGCTCCGACCTCTGCAAGGCAATCAAGCAGGGAGGCGGCCGCCTTTCGCAAACCCCCGTGCTGTTGGTGACCGCGCGCACCGAAGAGCAGGCCAAGCTGCGCGGTCTCGACTACGGCGCCGACGACTACCTTCTGAAGCCGTTCCTTCAAGAGGAGCTTCTGCTTCGCGTGCGCAATCTCGTGACGAGGCGCCGTCAGGAGCGCGCGCTCTACGACGCTCACCTCACGCTTCGCGCTCAGCAGGAGTCGGTTCAATCCGATCTCGAGCTAGCCCGGGAGTTCCAGGACGAGCTCCTGTCGAAGCTCGACCTGCCGGAGCCGCTTCGGGCACACGTCGAGTATCGTCCCGCAAGCGTGGTGGGCGGCGACTTCTACCACATGACGCGGCTCGGCCCCTCGCGGGTTCGCCTGCTCGTTGCAGACATGGTCGACCACGGGGTGAAGGCAGCGGTGCGAGCTGCGGCCGCCTGGCCGGAATACACCACCTTGGATCATTCGGATCTCGATCCGGCGGCGGTCCTCCGCTCCCTCAACGAGGTCGCGACCTCGAAATACACTGACCTCTCCGGCAGCTTTCTCTGCCTCGATCTCGATGTCGAGAGCGACCCTCGCGGCAGCGTGCGCATACGATACGCGCGTGCAGGCGAAATGCCGTTCACGGTGATTTCGGCCGACGGCTCGACGGCACCGCCCGGTGCGGAAGGCTTCATGGTGGGCCTGTTTCCGAACATGACCTACCAGTCGACGGAGCTCACGATCGAGGCGGGGACGCGTTTGTTCCTCTATACGGACGGGTTGTATACTCAAACCAACGGGACGGGCCGCACGTTTCGCGAAGACGACGAGTTAGACACGGCGTGGAAGAGGACGATGATGAGCACGGACATTCGAGCCGCGACGCAGGGATTGATCCAGTCTCTTGACCGCTTTCGAGGGAACGTCTCACAGCTCGATGACGTGACGCTGATTGGCATTCAGGTCGGGGAACGGGAATAGGATCATGGAAACACAAAGCGGGGTATTTCGATTGGAAGGAAACACGCGTTTCAGAGTCGAGCACGCTCTCAACGAGCAGAACGAGCTGATGATCGACTTCCAAGGGGGGCTCATCGACCGCCAGGGCGACCGCTTCGAGCAGTACCTGAGCCATTTGGAAAGCCTGCAGCGCCTTGCTGAAGAGCACTCGATAGGCCACGTGTACTGTCATCTCGAGCATCTCGGCGAGGCTCTTTCCCGCGCTCAACACGCCATTTACCGCATGCTTCACGCCATGCGCGCCGCAGGGTGCGCCATCACGATTTACGCAACGGCCGATCTTCCGGAGCAGTCCGAGCATCTCAAGATGTCCCGGGCCTTCGTCGATGGCCTCTCTCGGCACCCGGGTGCTCCGGTCGAGGTCGTGGAGATACGGCGCGCATCGTGAAGGTCTTCTCCCCCATCGAATACGAGCTCCGGCTCGACCCCCTTCGCCTCAAGCCGGAGCTGGCGGAGTCGGTGATCTTCGGTCTCAAGTGGAGCCTCGGAGCGATGTTCGAGGATCCATTCCCCGTTCGCGACGTCGTCGTGACGGTCCGCGAGCTCGTAGACAACATCGTCATGCACGCGGATTGGGACGCCTCACCAGCCCCTTGCTTTTCGGTCTCCTATCGCGTGCACAAAGGCCTGCCGCAGCTTCGCGTGACCTCCACCAACGTCGTTCAAAACCCCAAGAAGGCCGAGCTCGCGGTCGAGTTCATCACCGAGCTCGCCGGCAGGTCGCCGGCTGCGCTCTGGCAGAAGCTGACCTCCAAGCTCCTCGAGCCGACCGACATCCGCACCAACGGGGGGATCGGCCTGCTTCAGGTGGCCTCGTCCCCGCGCTGCCACCTCGACGTGCGCCTCGACGGCAAGGTCTTGTCCGTGACGGTCGACGTCGACGTTCCCGAGCTCCAGCGGCACGAGACACCCGCCAGCCAAACCGGTTCCTGAGCCGCCCGGTCGGCGAGTCGCGCGCCTGGCCCGGGTCCCGCCTCGAGCCTGAATTACGCTGTGGCTAAAACATTAGCGCGCTGTTGAATCTTCGTGCAATACTGCGCGGAGATGCGCACCGATTTAGTCGTTTCTGCCAAGCAAACCGACCGAAGCGGTCACCTTTTGCGAGCAAGCCTCATGTTTCTGCTCGGTTTCGCCACGCTGTCGGCGGTCGCGACCGGGGCGGATGCGCAGTGCTCGACGGACGACCTCGACATGAACGGCGCGCCCGACGCGTGCCCTCCGGGCACCAACTACATCGAAGGCACCGCAGGGGATGACTTCATCTTCGGCACCAACGGCGACGACTGCATCTTCACGTTCGGCGGCAACGATCTGATCCTCGGACGGAACGGCGACGACTACATCTGCGCGGGCGACGGGGGTGACACCATCTTTTCGGGCAGTGGCGCGGACACGGTGTTCGGAGAGGGCGGTAACGACTTCATCGCAGCGGGCAGCGGCAACGACATGATCGACGGCGGAGACGGAGACGACAGCCTCTTCGGCTCCGGTGGAGCGGATACGATCAACGGCGGAGATGGGAACGACACCCTGAACGGAGGGGGCGGCGCAGATGCCTTGAGCGGAGGGGGCGGTGACGACACGCTCGAGGGCGGGGGCGGCAACGACTCGCTGAGCGGCGGCGCCGGTACCAACAACCTCGATGGAAGCGGGGGTACCAACAGCTGCGTCGAAGAAGTTCCGGGCACCTCTCGAAGGCTCACCAACTGCGCGAGCATCACGTTTGCTGCGATCCGCTCGGTCGACGTGTTTCGCACGAACGGGCGCCTGAGGGTGACGTGGGAGACGACGACCGAGGTCGGTGCGGTTGCGTTTCGCGTCTGGCGGCTCGAACGAGACGGCAGCCTCGCTTGGGTCGGCGAGGTGGGAGCGTCCCCCGAAGGCTCTCCCTACGGCGCGGAGTACTTCGTCGACGACGTCGAGGGGCCGACCGAAGGCCCCGTCGAGTATCTGATCGAGGAACGCACGGTCTCCGGGGGCAGCCTCCAGTACGGGCCGTTTGCGCGCCTGCCCGCGGCGCTCGACTCGCGAAGCGGCTTTCTGTGGAGCGCGCTCGGGAGCGGCCGCCTCGCGCGCCCGGTGACGCTCCGACGTCTGACGCGGCCGAGCATGGTCTCGGCGCGGAGCCTCGGTCGCAAGAGCTTCGTGCCGCCGTCCGCCGTCGAGGTCGTCGTCGACCGCGAGGGCGTGATCGAGGTGGCCGCCGAGGAGATCGCGGCCGGGCTCGAGACGAGCGTCGGTGCGGCGCGGACGCTGATCGGGTCCGCAGGGCTGTCGCTCGAGCTCGCAGGCGCTCCGATCGCGTGGCACGCCGTCCGTGGCGGCGACGCGCTTCGATTCATTTCCAACGACGTCGTGACGCCCTTTGCGAAGGAGCGCCGCTACCTGCTTTCGATGGCCGAGGGGCTGACCATGGAAGAGTTTCCGCTCGATCGCACCGAGCCTTCGGCCCCTCATACGTTCGTCGACACGCGGCGGTTCGAAGAGAACGTGTTTCCCGGTCCGGTGGGTAGCCCCGATCCTCGAGAAGACCTGTTCTTTTGGCACGGGCTCGCGGTGGGGGACGAGGCGGCCATCGCCGTAGACCTTCCCGGCCTGAGCGAAGGCTCAGCGCGTACGCTCAGGGTGACGTTCCACGCGGTCACCGTGCATCCCGGACAGCCCCACCGCGTCGAGCTGCTCTGGAACGGCGTGAGCGTCGGGACGTTTCACACCTTCGAAAGGGCGCGCCATACGCTGACCGTCCCCGTGGACACCGTGCCGGCCGCGCTCGACAATCAGCTGATCGTTCGACAGCTGTCCGCCGGCGAAGCGCCCGCGGTGATCTATCTCGATGCCGTCGAAGTCGACTATGCGCGAACCGCGGAGCCCGACGGCCCCTCGTTCCGATTCAGGGCAGCAGAGACCGGCGCCTCATCCGTGTCGAGCCTCGCGTCGGAGACCGTCCTTCTCTACGACGTCACGAACGTCGACCAGCCGCGGTACTTCGGAGAGCAGCCGGTCGAGGGTGGGGCGATTGGGTTCACCGCGTCCGCGGAGCAGCGCTTCCTCTTGGCCGACCCGTCGGCCCCCTTGGCGCCGCGCGAGGTCGTCGCGCACCGTCCTTCGGGCCTCCGAGCCATCGCCGACGGCGCCGACTACGTCATCATCGCTGCTTCGCACCTGGTTGAAGACGTCCAAACGCTCGCCTCGCATCGAGAAGCCGACGGATACCGCGTGCTGGTAGTGGACGTCGATGACATCTACTGGGAGTTTGCGGGCGGCGAGCCGGACCCCGCCGCAATTCGAGACTTTCTGAGCTTTGCTTGGAATCAGTGGTCCGTTGCGCCGCGCTTTGCGGTGCTGGTTGGCAAGGGGAGCCTCGACTATCGGGATCTGCTCGGAGCCGGTGGCAACTGGCTGCCGTCCATCCTCGCACCGACGAGCGGCGGTCTCTTTCCCTCCGATTCCACCTTTGGAGACGTGGTCGGCGACGACGGTGTGCCGGAGATCGCCGTGGGGCGCCTGCCCGTCACGACGGCCGAGGAGCTCGAGAGAGCGGTCGACGCGGTTCGGGCATTCGAAGCCGGCGATCCTCCGAGCCGCGCGCTCTTCGTCGCGGACGACAGCGAACGCGAAGAGTTCAGGGCCGCATCGGACTGGCTCGCCGAGAACGTGCCGAGCGACCGCCGGCTCGAGATCCGCCTCGACGAGCAGAGCTCGGACGCGGCGCGGGCCGCTCTCTTGGCCCGGTGGTCGGAGCCGCTGAGCCTTCTGAGCTACGTCGGTCACGGTGGGCTCGACCGAATCGCGGACGAAGGGCTTCTCACTTCGGCGGACCTTCCCGCGCTGAAGAGCATGCAGGCCCGTCCGATCTTCGCGGCGTGGTCGTGCAATCTCGCGCGATTCGACCTTCCAGGCTTCGTGTCGCTCGGGGAGCAGCTCGTGACCGAGGGCGTGAGCCCAGGAGTCTTCAGCTCGACCGGCTGGGCGAATCACGTCGATGCGGAGGCCCTTCGGCGCACGTTCACCGAGGCTCTCTTGGCGTCGGACGCGGAAACGATCGGGGATGTGATTCTGCTGGCACACGACGATGCGTCGGACGCGGCGCTCGAGCTTCATCGTGTCTACGTGCTACTCGGCGATCCGGCCCTCCGTCTTAGACAGCCGAAGGCGGCGCCTCAGCCAGAGCCCGAGCCGCCAACCGAGCCAACGGAGCCGCCGGTCGCGCCTCGGCCCGGAGCGGACTCGCAGGGCTCGGCTTCCGGCTGCGAAATCGGCACCGGTGACGGCGGCAAAGGACCGCTCGTACCGCTACTCGCGCTCTTCGGACTCGCTTGGGCCATCCGGCGCTCTCGAAGCGGGTTTTCCGGGCTCGGCGGCGTTCATTGACACCCCCTAGGGCTGATACTAAGCACCTTTCGGAGGGGCGGAAGCCGCCCGTCCCGGAGCTCGCCGCACCATGTTTTCCGCCTATTTACCCGTGTTCCTCATGCTGGGCGTCGCGGCGCTCGTCGCGGTAGCGGTCTTCGGCCTGACGACTGCCCTCGGCCCCAAGAACATGACCGCCGAAAAGGCGATCCCCTACGAGTCGGGCTCCGAGACGACCGGCGCGCGGCACATCCGTCTGAGCATCAAGTTTTACCTGACGGCAATCCTGTTCGTGGTCTTCGACATCGAAGCCGTCTTCCTCTATCCGTGGGCCAGCCTGTTCAAGAGCCTCGGGTGGATCGGGTTCATCGAAATGATGCTGTTCCTCATCGTGCTCGGCGTCACGCTCGTCTACGCGTGGAGAAAAGGAGCGCTCGAATGGGAGAGCTGAAGGTCATCGGCGGCGGCGGCGAGGTTGCAGTCACGACCCGGTTCAGCGACCTGCTCCAGTGGGCGCGCAAGTGGTCGCTCTTTCAGTATCCGTTCGTGACCGCGTGCTGCGGCATGGAGTTCATGGCCACCGCGGCACCGCGCTATGACATCGCCCGCTTTGGGGCGGAGGCTCCGCGTTTCAGCCCGAGGCAGTCGGACGTGCTCTGGATCGTCGGAACGATCAGTCAGCGCCAGGGTCCGGTCGTCCGCCGAATCTGGGAGCAAATGGCCGATCCGAAGTGGGTGATCGCCTTTGGAACCTGCGCATCCTGCGGCGGCTTCTACGACAACTACACGACGATTCCCGGAGTGGACAAAGTCATTCCGGTCGACGTGTACATTCCCGGGTGCCCGCCTCGGCCCGAGGCGGTCCTCGATGCCCTGATGCTGCTCCAGGAAAAGATTCAAGCAAACGACCGGAGGCCGGTCGTCGTGCCGCCGAAGGAGGTGCTGAAACACGCGCCCGGGCACGAGCAGGGGAAGAGCTCATGAGCGAGGCAGCCGTCGCCCGGCTGACGGAAAACTTCGGCGAGCGCATCCTCGAGACCAGCGATGCCTTTGGAGAGCACGAGGTGAGGGTTGGCGCAGCGGACTGGGTCGAGGTCGCGCAGTTCATCAAAGACGACGGCGCGCTGCGCATGGATCACTTCATCGACCTCACGGCCATCGACTATCCCGAACGCGAATCGGAGCGGTTCGACGTGACGCTGATGGCGCGCTCTTCGACGAGCGGGGACCGAATTCGGCTTCGCACGCGCGTCCCCGAAGCAAAGAAGATCGGCACGGTGAGCGAGATTTGGCTCGGAGCGAACTGGGCCGAGCGCGAGTGCTTCGACATGTTTGGAATCGAGTTCGAGGGACATCCCGACCTCCGGCGCATCTTGATGTACGAGGAGTTCGTCGGGCACCCGCTTCGAAAAGACTACCCCATCGACAAGACGCAGCCGCTTGTGCCGTACCGAGAGGTCACGGACATCGGCAAGCTCCCACCGTTCGGGATCGAGGAAGGGCAGCCGTTCGCGCGGATCGACTGGGAGGCGCGTTTGGCGGGCCGCGATCAGCAGGTCTCGCCCGCGATCGGGGTGCAGCAAGGGCAGCGGCGCGCCCTGAGCGATTCCGAGGCGGCGCAGCAGATCCAGGCGCGAATCGACGCGCGCCTCGAGCAGGACGGCGACGCCGCAGAAGAGGCCTCCGAGGAAGGGTCGGTGGAGTAAATGGAGCCAGCTGACGAGCTGTCGAACGATCAGGCCGCGCTGGAGCTCGACGCGGATCCCATGCGCTTGAACATGGGCCCGTCCCATCCGGCGATGCACGGGACCATCCGCATGGTCATGGACCTCGACGGCGAAAACGTGATCAACCTCGACGTCCAGCCCGGCTATCTTCATCGAGGGTTCGAAAAGTCCTGCGAGCGAGGGACCTGGTCCCAGGTGTTCCCGTATGCAGATCGGCTGAACTACGTCTCCCCGATGCTCAACAACGTCGGATGGTCCCTGGCCGTCGAAAAGCTTCTCCAAATCGAGGTGCCGGAGCGCTGCCAGTACTACCGCGTGATTCTCGGCGAGCTCTCGCGGATCGCGGACCACTTCACGTGCAACGGGGCGTCAGCGATGGAGCTTGGAGCGTTTACCCCCTTCCTGTGGCTCCTCAAGGTTCGCGATTGGGTCTGGGACGTGCTCGAGCGCGAGACGGGCGCCCGCATGACGCACAGCTTCGGGCGCATCGGCGGCATGGCCGCGCCTCCGACCGTGAGCTTCAAGGACGACGTACGGCAGCTGATCCCCGAGGTGCACAAGGTCGTGAAAGAGACGGAGATCATGCTGCTCCGAAACCGAATCTTTCTCGACCGCATGCAGGGAGTGGGTGTGCTCACCAAGGAGCAGGCCCTTTCGTACGGCTGCACGGGGCCGGTCGCGCGGTCGGCGGGCGTGGCTTACGACGTACGAAAGGACGATCCGTACCTCGTGTACGACCGCTTCGATTTCGACGTACCGATCGGCGAGGACGGCGACAACTGGGACCGGTTCATGGTGCGCCTCGAAGAGATTCGTCAGTCGGTTCGCATCATCGAACAGGCGCTCGAGCAGATGCCGGACGATGGGCCGGTCAACGTCGACGATCCGCGCATCGTCTATCCCGACAAGCACGAGGTCTACACGACGATCGAAGCGACGATCGCGCACTTCAAGCTCGTGATGGAGGGGCTGCAGGTGCCCAAGGGAGAGGTCTACAGCTTCACCGAAGGCGGCAACGGCGAGCTCGGGTTCCACATCGTCTCGGACGGGAGCGGCACCCCGTATCGCGTCCGGGTGCGCCCTCCGTGCTGGTACAATCTCGCCGCATCGCGCGAGATGCTGATCGGCGGCATGATCGCCGACATCATCCCGACGTTTGGGTCGGTCAACATGATCGGCGGCGAATGCGATCGGTGAGTCGAGGACATGCCTAGTTTTAAGTTGGATGGGAAAGAGATTGCGTTCGAGCCTGGCGAAACCGTCATGCAGGCCGCCTGGCGCGAGGGCATCGAGATTCCGCACTACTGCTGGCACCCGGGACTTTCCGTCGCCGCGAACTGTCGGATGTGCTTGGTCCAGATCGAGAGCGGCAGGCAGATGGAGATGCCGCAGCTCACCTACGACGAGGCAAGAGGCGAGTACGTCCCCGCCACGAAGCCCAAGCTCCAGCCCGC
>JAHELW010000117.1 GCA_024643985.1 Myxococcales bacterium
CTCGACCGCTCTCCAATCTCGATGACCGTCCCAAAGCCCATGGGACCACTCACTATACTGAACAAATGACCAGTGGCAAGGGTCATTAAAAGTCATTTGATTTCAGACGTTTAGGGAGGGGCCAGCGTGCCTCCCTGGTCATACAGGCCGAGGATTCCCGTGGCGATGGCTTTGAGCAGCGAGGTGGCCATCGTGAAGTGGTCTTCGAGGACCTCGAGCAGAACGCCCCGAAGTGGGAGAAGAAAATACGTGCTTCGATCCCCGACGTTCCAAAGAACCTCTCCTTTCGGGAGGTGCACCTCCTGGACGTCGCGCGCGAGATCGGCGATCGCGTCGATCTCGCTTTCACCGAACGAGAACGTCTTCCGCAAAAAAGCCATTCGCTCGACGAGATCGAAAGGTCGCTCTGGAAATGCAAACGGCTCGGCCACCGGTCCGAACCCTGCACGCGCTCCGAGCTTGCGCCGCGCTTCGAGCACTTCGCGACTCGTCCCTCGGAGAACACGCTTCAACAGCACGAAGTGCTCCTCGAAAATCTCCTGCGAGTCTTCGACTTTGATTGCCAGCGTCTGCATGTCTCGAAGCGCTACGCAGTCGTAACCCTGATCCCCCTCGGCGAGCGCGCTGATACCTCCGACGACGCCACGAGGACGGAGGCGGCGCACGGGCTTTCCGTTGCGTATGATCTCGCACTCTCCGCGCACGATGTATTGAACCTCGACGGCCGGACTGCCGCTACGATAGAGGAATTCTCCTTTCGAAAACGTCCGCGGCCGCGTGTTGGCAGCCACGACCTGCGCGACCTCCGGTGGAATTTCCGCGAACGCCGGCATCGTTCGCAGGAACAAGAACCGCTGAAAGCGATCCATTTGGCCGGTTTCCGTGGCGGGCTCAGGCAATGTCCCTCACCTCCGTCTTTGCATCGGGCGGTCCGAGCCCGGCCAAATAGTGCGCGGCGATGCTGCGGACGACCTCGCTTCGGTCGACGATCATGGCCTCGAGCGCACCACGACGAGAGATCGAGCGGAACGGGACTCCGAGGGCGGCCGCGGCTGCGCGTGCCCTTCTCGCCGACGATTCACCATCGTCCACGATCGCCAACACCGCCTCGCGAAGAGGACCGTTGAGCACACCTTCCACGACCTCTACGCTCGCCGCGCGCAGCCGCGGGCTATCGCTCTCCAGCCCGCGCCAGACCAGCGCGAAGTTCTCCTCGGGATGCCACAGCGCGATCAGTCCGAACGCGCGTTCCAGGGCGGCCCGCTCCTTGTCGCCAAGCGCTACGCTCAAAAGCTCGGCGTCGGGAGTGCTATCCGCCGGCTGCTCGCCGATCGCCGCATGCCATTGCAAGAGAAGAACGATGCGCTCCAGGCTCGCCCGCAGCTGGCGCTCGAGGATCGCGTCGTCGAGCGGGATCTCCGGATGGGTGGTCTTCAGCCTATTGAGCGCGCGCATGATCTTCAGACGAATGGCGCCTTCGTGCTCCATTTCGAGATGTCGCAATAGGGTTTCTGCGGCCCGCTGCGGCTCGAAGCGAATGATCGTGTGTGGGATCCGGCGACGAACCTTTCGCGGCGTGGCGGGATCGCCGAGCGCTTCGTCCAGCGCGTCGAGCGTTTGCGGCCCGATTGCGGCGATCGCCCGGCGGGTTGCCTCGCGCAGATCGGAGCTCCCGAGCAGAGGCAGCAAATGAGGGAGGTACCGGCGATCTGGATTGGCTTCCATCGCCCGAAGCGTATCGAGCCGCACCCCGGCATCTTCGCTTTCGAGTAGCCGAATGAGGGTCTCGTGAAAGATCGGGCCGCCTTCTTTGCGGATGGCCCTCGCGAGCGACGACTGCGTTTCAGGGTTGTTGGCTCGCACCCATTTGTCGAGCTTTTCCGCCGATGGAGCATCGGGGTCGCCACGGTCCTGATCGAGCGCGAGAAGCCCGACCAGCGCCGTCGCCTGCACGATTGAAGCCTCGAGATCGAGCTTTTCCTCGAGCAGGGATCGATTCGGATCGACCGCCGTGAGCGCTCGCAGAGCTGCCGCACGAACGTCCGGATCCTCATCGGCAAGCATCCTTCGAGCAACTGGAATGAACCGCGAGTCGGATGCTTCGGCAAACGCCTCGAGCGCGCGTCGGCGAACGGCTTTCGACGGATGATAGAGCACGAGCACCGGCATCAGATCGGCACGTCCGTGGCTGTCGAAAATGTCGATGGCAGCGAGGACCTCCTCGTCTTGGTCGCTGTTCAAGGCGTTCAACAGCGCATCGATCGAGTGGCGGTCGAGCTCCTCGAGCTGAGGTCTCGTGTCGATGACCCCTTGCCGGAGCCGCGTTCGAAACTGCTCGAGGTAAGGGTGGCGCGTCGAGAGGATGGCTAGCAGCCAAGCCGCCACGAACAGGAGCAGCGCCATGCCGAGCTGGGGCGTCCCGAGTCCGATCGCCACCGCGCCGATGATCAGAACCGAGGCGACCGCTTGTCCGACTCGATGACCGAAAACCTCGACGATTCCCTTTGCGCGTTCTCTGCTCCGGCTGTCGAGCGGAAGGTAGAGCACCTCCACGGAGCTTCGATAGAGCGTATGACGAAGGCTCCCGTCGACGGCCTTGAGCGCCACCGCGAAAGGAAGCACCGGGCCCAAGACCAAACCAAGAGAGCCTCCGAATACCAGGATGGGCAAAAGCGCCGAGCTTCGATGGGCGCCGAATCCTTGAAGCAGCCATCCGGCGCCGACGACCTGCACGAGGAGCGCAACCGTGTTCAAGCCTAGGTAAAAGCGCGCGAAGAACGGGCCGAGCCCCTCGGGCGGAATCGCATCGGCGACGGTGCTCTTGAACACGAAGTCCACCACGGTCAGCGCCACCGTGCCGAGCAGCACCAGAGAAAGAACGCGGAACAGGTAGCTGTCGCGAAGAACCCAGCGAAGCGACCGGCTGCGATCGGTCTCGATCGACTCGGCCGGCTCCGCCTCCTGCACCCTCCAGAGAAATACCGCGCCCGCCGACGCCGCGAGGATTGCAGCCGCCATGAGCACCAGCGCCGCCGGTGAAGCGAGCCGAAGCAGCCCTTCGGCGAGCGCCGAGCCGAGCATGGCACCCGTCACGCCTCCTGCGGCGATCGCCGGGAAGATGCGCTTTGCCTGCGTCACCGTCACGGCATCGTGGAGCAGGAGCCAAAACTCGATGAGCACGACGGTGATCAGGAGACCGGTCCACACGTAGAAGCCGAAGGGAGCCCACGCGCCCAGCTCCTCGAGCAGGCTCCAGAAGCCCAGCGTCACGAGCGAGCCGAAAAACAAGGAGGCCGCGAGCAGAATCCGACGGTCTTTCACGCGAGGCAGCACGCGCTCGTGGATCTTGAGCTCCAGGATCGCGAGAACGGCGATCGCCAGGTAGGCGCGGGGAAGGTCGGTCGCCGGAAGATTGGTCAGAAACAGGGTGTCGCGCGCGGTTTCCATCACCGAGTGCGCGGTCATGATCGTCATCAGGCCGATGAAGCCGACGGCTAGATTCCTGCGATCCTCACGGCGGACGGAAAAGCGCATGGGCGATCCGCACCGTAACGTCAAAATCAGCTCGGGTCACTTCCCGTGCGCCGCTCGGCCGTCCCGCGCCTCTACTTCCGACGAAGCGATTCGAGCTCCTCCAGCGAGCGCGGCCAGTCTCCCTTCAGCAGCCTCGACAAGGACCGGTCGGCGAGAAGCTTGCCGCCGGTTTGACAGGTCGCGCAGTAGTTGGTTTCGCGATCGGCAAACACGATTCGCTGAACCGGATCTCCGCAGACCGGACATGGCTGGCCGTACTTGCCGTGTGTGGCCATCTCCGGCCGAAACGCGGTGACCTTGTCGGGAAAGCGATCGCCGTGTTGCGCGATCAGACGCTCGACCCACTCGCGTAGGACCTCCTGCGTCGCTTCGTGGAGGCGTTCGAGCTGTTCTTCCGTCAGACGCTGGGTCCAGAGCAGGGGCGAGAGCTTGGCGCGGTGCAGGATCTCGTCCGAGTAGGCGTTCCCGATTCCACTGAACACGCGGGGGTCGGTCAATGCGCGCTTCACCGTGTGGTTTCGCTCGGTGATCGCACCGCGAAATGCACCGAGGGCGATCTCGAGCGGCTCGAGACCTCCGGGATCGTGCTCGGCCAGCGCACTCTCCCCGCGGCAGACGTGAAGCCTGGCTCGCTTCTTCTTGCTCGCCTCGGTGAGAAGCAGCGTGCCGTTTCGGAAGTCGAATGCAGCTAGCCCGAGGCGCCCCGGGATCTTCTGCTTCGGAGGCTTCCATCTCAGCCGGCCGGCGATCATCAAGTGGATCACGATGAACAGCTCGTCTTCGAGCCCGAGCACGACCCGCTTGCCGAGCCGGCGCACGCCCCGAACGTGCTTCCCCTTCACCGCCTCGACGGGCGGCTCGACCGATCGCAAGACGAAGGGCGAAGCGAGCCGCACGTCTTCGAGCACCTCGCCCACGACGTGGTGCTCGAGCGCGTGAAGGTAGAGCTCGATGTCGGGTAGCTCCGGCATGTTCAGCGTGCGCGCGGGTCGAGCCGGTCCCGCAGCCAGTCGCCCGTCAAGTTGAATCCCAGCACGGTCAGCGCGATCGCGCCCCCGGAAAACAGCGCGACGTGGGGGAACCGAAGCAGCACGCTGGTTCCCTGGTCGAGCAGCGCTCCCCAGGACACCGCCTTGCCCGGCCCGAGCCCGAGAAACGACAGCGTCGATTCGGCGAGAATCACGACCCCGAGGCCGGTCGTAGCTTGAATCACGAGCGGTCCGAGCAGGTTGGGAACGACGTGCTTTTGCATGACCTGGCGCGGCGGTAGGCCGAGCGCGCGCGCTGCTTCCACGAACTCACGCTCGCGGAGTGACAGCGTTTCGGCCCTCGCGAGACGGGCGTAGAGCACCCAGCCGTTGATCGCGAGCGCGACGACGAGATGCACGAGCCCCGGGCGTGCGACCAGCGCGAGCACTGCGATGTTCAGCACGATGGCGGGAAACGCCTGTACGAGGTCTGCGATCCCCGTGACCACGTGGTCGGCGAGCCGGCCGTAGTACCCGGCCCACGTGCCCACGGCCGTCCCGAACGCGACCGACACACCCACGACGACGAGGCCGACGATCAAGGCCAGACGAGCTCCGTGAAGGAGCGCGCTCAGGATGTCGATGCCGTTGTCGCCGGTGCCGAGCCAGTGTGACTTGGACGGCGGCTCGTACTCGTGAAGGAGATCGATCGCCAGCGGATCGTACGGCGCGATCCACGGACCGACCAAGCCGAGGATGAAGAAAGCAAGCACGATCAGGACCCCGATCGGCGTCTTGCTGAGCTTTCTTCGCACCGCTCTCACGAGAGCCTCACTCTCGGATCGACGACGCCGTAGGCGAGGTCGACGAAGAGATTTACCGCGACGTAGATCACCGCGATGATCAGCACGCAGCCCTGGACGACCGGGATGTCGCGGGCGAAGAACGCGTCGAGAAAGAGGGTTCCGAGCCCCGGGCGCTCGAAGATCTTCTCGGTCACCACCGTGCCCGAGAGAAGCGCACCGAGCTGCGCGGCGCCAATGGTCATCACGGGTAGGAGCGCATTTCGAAGAGCGTGCTTCAAAAGGAGGGCCCGCGAGGGCACCCCACGGGCTTGGGCTGCGCGAATGTAGGGCTGTGCGAGCACTTCGATCATCGCAGCCCGGGTCTGGCGGGTGAGAACCGCTGCAAGCGCGGTTCCAATCGTCACGGCGGGAAGGATGAGCGCCTCGGGTCCCGCGAGGTCGTCGCCTGGCAGCGGCAGCCAGCGCAGCTCGACCCCGAACGCCAAGATGAGGAGCGGCCCGAGCCAGATGTTTGGAATCGCGAGCCCAAGCACCGCCGCCACCGAAGCGGCCTTGTCCCAGCCCCGGCCGGCGCGCGCCGCCGCGATCGTGCCGAGCGGGACCGCGACGAGCCAGGCCACCAGCAGCGCGGCGAGTGCCAGGACGAGGGTGTAGGGCAGGACCTCGCGCATCAGTGACCACACCGATCGGTCCGGCTGGCGAAACGAGGCGCCCATCGTGCCGTCCGCCACCTCGCCGAGAAACGAGACGTACTGCTCGCCGATCGGTCGATCGAGATTGAGGGCCCGGCGGAGCTCCGCCTTTTCTTCGGGGCCAGCTTGGTCGCCGAGGATCGCCTCGACGGGGTCACCGGGGATCAGGCGGACCAGCAAGAAGACGATCGTGACGAGCCCGACGATGGTCAGCGCCGCCCGTGCGAGGCGTGCAACGAGATACCGCGAGAGGCCCGACGACATGCTTCGGCCGAGCTTACTCGGATTCGGTCGAGGCGTCGGCTTCCCGGCGCGGGCGGCTAGAGCCCGTCGTCCAAGCCGCCATCGACGCCGGGCTCGACGCTCAGCGCCTCCGTCGGGGCGTAGCGCTCGGACTCCGGTGGAATGGTTTCGAAGTTGCTCACGGCCACGCAGATCCTCGAAGTCGCGCGGCCCTGGTTCAGGTCGGTGACTCGCGCGACCCGATCCTCGGGAGCGAGATCCGCTTCCCATTCTCCGTCGCGGTTGACCTCCTCTGGAAATACACACCGATACTCGCGGCGGCACCAGCTGTCTGCCTCACACGTCTTCATGCACCAGGTTTCTGCCGTGCGGCTCGGAATGAAGCGCCACTCTACGCACGCGCCCTGCGGGCAGGTGTCGGGATCGCACGAAAACACGGTGCAGTAGCCGCCCGGCTGCGTGAGATCGCACTGCCGCTCGCCCGTGATCGAGCAGTCCGCGGAGCCCCCGCAGGAATCCCCGATGTTCATTCTGCAGCCTGCCATCGCCAAGAGGGCGAGCAGTGCGGCGGTCATCCCTCGCATCGTCAGCGGCGGAGCATACGGGACGCATGCTGGGATCGCCAATCGCTCTGCGCGCCGTCGAAAGAGTGGTAGATTTCCCGCGTATTGCGACGTGTTGGGCTGGGGGCATCGGTCGTCTGCTTCGTCGGTGCGAGCGCACTGGCGTCGGATGGACTGGAGCACGTCGCGTCGCTCGTACGGGTGGGCGACGATTCGGGTGCGCTCGAGGCGATCGCGGAGCTTCCGGAGGCAACCCGCGACGAGGACGCGGTCCGCTACCTGACCGGACGTTTGCTGTTGGCGGTGGGGCGACCTTGCGACGCCATGGAGGCGCTCTCCCAGACGCCGTCCACGCTTCCCGAGTCGATGCGCGCGGACTCGATGCGCCGCTGGGCGCGCGCTGCGGCACGCTGCGGTCATTGCGAAGAGGCGCGTCCGGTACTGCTCGACGCAGCCTCGACCGACATCGCCACCACACGCCGCGACCGCGCGGTCGCGGCCCACTGCGCCGTGCAGAGCGGAGACCTCGAAGCGGCTGCCGACGAGCTTTCCCGACTGACGCGGCGCAAGGGAAACCTCGACAACCGCGTCACGCTGCTGGCGTTGCTCTCCGACGTGTATACCGAGCTCGATCGTCCCGAGGATGCGCGGGAAGCGGCCCTCGAAGGCTGGAAGAGCGCCGTGAGCCCGGGACAGCAGCGCACGGCGCGGGAGCTCGAGGCGCGGGCGTCACCCACGCTCGCCGATCGCATCGATCGAGCGGAAGCCATGATGAGCGCCCGCCGTTTCGGGCGCGCGGTCGAGGCGCTCGAGGCGATCGACGACAAAGGCGACTCCGAGCTGACCGCCCGATGGCATCACGTCTACGGCATGGCCCTCTTTCGAATGCGTACCCGCTATCTCGACGCCGCTCGCGTTCTTCATCGGTCGGCGTCTCTCGGGGGCCCCCACGAGATCGAGGACGCGTTTCATTCGGCTCGAGCCCTGTCGCGCGCCGATCGGGATGCTCGCGCGATCCGCGCGTACCGCCGCTTCGCCGCACGATATCCGCGCAGCAGACGCGCGCCGGAAGCGCGCTTCTTGGCCGCGTGGCTCGAGATTCGGCTCGGGCGTTCGAGTGGGGAAAAACAGATGGAGCGCCTCGTGCGAGGCAAGTCGCAGGTGTACGGCCGCTGGCGCCGGTCCGCGCTCTGGGAGCTCGGCTTTCGAGCGATCGAGACGCGGCGGCATGCGCGCGCGGTCCGCTTTCTCACGCAGTACGGAAAGCTCGTCACCAACGCGATGGACGAGGCGCGCGCGCTCTACTGGCTCGGCCGCGCCTACCGACGAGGTCCGAAGGCCGTCGACGCGTACCGTCGCGCGATTGCGGTCGAGCCCCTTCATTGGTACGCCGTGCTCGCGGCGAGCCGTTTGAAGCGGCTCGGGGTCGAGCCTCCCGGGCCTTTTGCCGCCGCGCGGAAACCCGCTTCCGTGGAGGTTCCCGACCGCTTCTTGGCGGTGCCCGCGACATTCGAAGCGTATCGGCGCCTCGGTCTCGACGCGGACGGCATTCGATGGTTGGCCGCCCACGAAAGCTCTCTCGTCGATCCGTTTCCAAAGCCGCAGCGAATTGCTCTCCTCGCGCGTGTCTATCGAGACGTCGGCGCGTACCGAGAGGCGCTCGGGGTCGCGCGCCGCCGAATGGTCTATCTCCAAAGCGACCCCGCCGAGAACCGCTGGTGGTGGGACGCCGCTTATCCGATGCCCTGGCCGTCGATCGTGGACGAGCATCGCGGCAAGCTCCCGCGCGGCCTGGTGTACGCCACGATGCGGCAAGAGAGCGGCTTTCGTCCCCACGTGGTGAGCCGGGCCGGTGCGGTCGGTCTGATGCAGGTGATGCCGGAGCTCGCCGCAAAGCTAGCGGGCAAGCCGGTCACGCGCTCCATGCTGCGGAGGCCCTCGACCAACATCGAGCTCGGTCTTCAGGAAATGCATGCGCTCGCTGAAGAGCTCGATCACGTTTACCCTCTGAGCATTGCCGCCTACAACGCTGGCAAGAGCCGCGTGCGGCGCTGGCTTCGTGAGAACGGCAAGATCGAGCTCGACCGCTTCGTCGAGCGGATCCCTTTCAACGAAACCCGCAACTACGTTCGACGCGTGAGCACGCACTACGCGCGATATGCCTACCTCGACGACCCCGAGTCCGGATGGCCGACCTTGCCGCGCTTCGTGGCCCCCTGAATTGCCTTCCGTCGTCCCTCCGGCACGCGGTTCGGGACGATTTGGGTTGCCTCGGGGTGGGCTGAAGGCCAATAGATGGACCGGCCGCCCAGGCCCGCGCACGGACATGAATTTCACTGCCGCAGGGCTGTCCGACGTCGGACTGCAACGAGAGCACAACGAAGACAGCTTTTGCATTCTGTCCGAGCACCGGCTTTTCGTCGTGGCGGACGGCATGGGCGGGCATCGCGCGGGCGACATTGCAAGCAGGATGGCTACGACCGAGATCAAGACGTTTTTCGACGCTGCGACGTTGGACGACGACGGGCAGTGGCAAGAGGATGGGGATTCGGATCTGACACCCGATCAGAGCCGGCTCGTTTCGGCGGTCAAGCTCGCGAATCAGCGGATCTTTCAAGCGTCCGTTCGAAACCGTTCCGTGCAGGGCATGGGTACGACGATCGTGGGCGCGCTCTTCAATCGCCGCGATCGCAAAATCCACATCGCACACGTGGGCGATAGCAGAGCCTACCGCATCCGCGACGGCGCGATCACTCAGCTCACGCGCGACCACTCGCTCTTGAACGACTATTTGCTCGTCATGCCGAACCTGACCGACGCACAAAAGGAGCGTCTTCCCAGCAACGTCATCACGCGGGCGCTAGGCATGCAGAACGGGGTTGCCGTCGACGTCTGCTTCGACCGCGTCGAGCCCGACGACGTGTACGTGCTTTGCTCGGACGGCCTCAACGGTATGGTTGACGACGATCGCATCCTCGCGCTCGTCAAAGAGTCTCGTGGCGACATCGAGTGGGCAACCAAGGCGCTCGTGAGCGAGGCCAACAAGAACGGTGGAGAAGACAACATCACCGTAGTTCTCGTTCAGATCACCGAGTAACCACCATGACTAAATCGATTTCGATCCGACAGCTCCTGGACTGCTCCGAAGGCGACTTCTGGGAGCGGATCTTTCGGAGCGAGGACTTCAACCGCTTCGTCTACGACGCGCTCGGTTTCGAGTACGAGCTCCTCGAGTGGAACCAGCAGACCGGATACCGGCGGGCGAAAGTCTCGCCGGGCCAGCAGATGCCTCGACCCGTTGCCAAGCTGTTTGGGGAGCGCTTCAGCTACGTCGAAGAGGGCACGTTCGACGCCGTCGCTCAGTGCTACGAATTTCGGGTGATCCCTTCTGCCCTTCCGGAGCGAATCCGTGCTCGCGGAAACGTCGTCGTCTCGGCCGTTTCCGAGCTTCAGTGTGAACGCTGCGTCACCGTCGAGTTCGGCGCGGACGTGCTCGGGCTCGGTCGACTCATCGAGGGCTACCTGGTGGCGAGCACGCGCGAGCAGTACGCGAAGAACGCCGCGCTCGTGAACGAGTATCTCGCCAGCCAGCGCTAGCGACCGGCTGGACGCCCACCTTTACGCGGGTCGCTCGCCGCATGAACCTGGCGCTCGGGCTGTCGTGTGATGTGAATCGCCTGCACGTTCGCCACGTTGTGGATCGGCTCGATCGAATGACCGCGTGCGCGAAGTGATTCCCTGAGCTCCGGGTCGAGCGGCGCGATCTTCTCGACCCGCAGCACGTCCGGGATGCCCTGATGGTGAACCCGTGGCGCAGCGACCGCGTCGCCGACGCGCATGCCGTGAACGAGCACGTTCATCGCGACCTGCTGCGTGGCCGTCACGATTCGGCTGCCACCCGACGCGCCCGCACAGAGCGCCGGCCCCGCTCCCTCCAGCACGATCGTGGGCGACATCGTTCTCA
>JAHELW010000118.1 GCA_024643985.1 Myxococcales bacterium
CCGCGGCGCGCCGGGGCTTGCAATCGAGCGATCGTGTGTCAAATGCGCCCCCATCGGCTCGTTTCGTCACATAGGCCAGCTTCCGCGGAGTTGGCTGCGCTCGTTCTCGCGCCCCATACTTCCGTCTTCGCACCGATGATGGAGGAAGCGAAAGCGCGAACGGCGCGCCAGAAGCTCGAGGAGCAGGGCGCGCTGGGCAAAGACACCGTGGCGGCCCGGGTGGATGGCAAGATCTACGATCTACATACGCCCATTCCGAATGGGGCGTCGAAGGTGGCGCCGATCGGCGCCCACGACGATGACGCTCTGGCCATCATCCGGCACTCGAGCGCGCACGTGATGGCCGATGCCGTGCAGCGGCTATTCCCGGGCACGAAAGTCGCCTTCGGGCCGGCCACCGATGAGGGGTTTTACTACGACTACGACCGCCCCGACGGGACGTTCTCCGACGACGACCTGCGCGCGATCGAAGAGAAGATGGCCGAGATCATCGAGGCCGACAGCCCGTTTCGGCGCGAGGTGGTCACGCGTGAAGAGGCGCGCAACCTGCTGCTGTCACTGGACGAAAACTTCAAGCTCGAGCACCTCGAGCGGCTCGACGACCCGATTTCACTTTACCGGCACGGCGAGTGGGTGGACCTCTGCGAGGGGCCGCACGTTCCGTCCACGGGGTTTTTGAAAGCGGTGAAGCTGACCAGCGTCGCAGGTGCGTACTGGCGCGGCGACGAGCGGAACCCGATGCTTCAGCGCATCTACGGCACTGCCTTTGCATCGCCAAAGGCGCTGCGCGCGCACCTCAAGCAGCTCGAGGAGGCCAAGAAGCGCGACCATCGAAAGCTCGGCAAAGAGCTGAAGCTTTTCAGCTTCCACCCGAACGCGCCGGCGTCTCCTTTCTTCCTTCCCCGAGGGGCGACGATCTACAATTTGCTCGAGCGCTACGTTCGCTCGCTCTACGCGCGCTATGGCTACGAGGAAGTGATCACGCCTCAGATCTTCGACAACGAGCTTTTTCACACCTCGGGTCATTTGCCGTCCTACGCAGAGAATATGTACATGGCGGCCACGTCTGAGAGCCTCGAGAAGTTGCAGCAGAGAATCGACGAAAAGCCACCCTCGAGCCACGAGGAATGGACGGAAGCCTTCACCGAATCGCTTCGGTTCGGCGTGAAGCCGATGAACTGCCCGAGCCACTGCCTCATCTACGGAATGACCAGGCGAAGCTACCGCGACCTTCCCATGCGCATGGCCGACTTCGGCCGACTTCACCGCTTCGAACGTAGCGGCGTCGTGCAGGGGCTGACGCGGGTGCGCACCTTTGCCCAAGACGATGCGCACATCTTCTGCACGCTCGACCAGGTTCAGGACGAGATCAAGAGCTTTCTCGACCTCGTGTACGACTGCTATCGCGACTTCGGCTTCAGCGACGTGCGTATCGTGATCGCGACACGGCCGGAGAAGCGGCTCGGCGCAGACGAGGTCTGGGACGAGGCCGAAGAGGCGCTCGAAGAGGCGGTGAAGGCGAAGGAGCTCCCGTACGAAATCGCGGAGGGCGAGGGCGCATTCTACGGACCGAAGATCGAGTTTCATCTCAAAGACGCGATTGGCCGTCCGTGGCAGCTCGGCACCATTCAAGCCGACTTCAACCTGCCCGAGCGCTTCGACCTCACGTACGTGGGGGAGGACAACACGACGCACCGGCCGGTCATGCTTCATCGCGCGATTCTCGGGTCGATTGAGCGCTTTTTCGGCGTGTTGACCGAGCACGTGGGAGGGTCGTTCCCCGTTTGGCTCGCGCCAGAGCAGATCGCGCTGTTGACGGTGAGTGAGAAGTTCAACGAGTATGCTCGGACGGTGCAGCAGCAGCTTCAGGAGCGCGGTTTCCGCGTGACGGCCGATCTGAGCAGCGACAAGCTCGGCGCCAAGATTCGCCAAGCGCGCCTGATGCGGATTCCGTATCTCGGCGTGATTGGTCAAAAGGAAGTCGAAGGAAAGGGTTTGGCTCTTCGTTCGCGAGACGAGAACAAGGACCTCGGGTTCATTCCGCTGGCCGACGTGTTCGAGCGCCTCGAACGAGAGAACCAACCGCCTTCAGAGCAGGAATCAACAAGAGGAGATAGTCATCGCTAGACCGCGCTTTGGACCGCGCGATCGCCCGCGGAACTTCGGGCCGCGCGTGAACGATCGCATTCGAGTGCCTGAAATCCGTGTCATCGGAGCAGACGGCAGCATGCTGGGCGTCATGGATACCGACGAGGCTCGTCGGATGGCGCGGGGCCTCGACCTGGACTTGGTCGAAGTAAACCCGAAAGCCAGCCCGCCGGTGTGCAAGATCATGGACTTCGGCAAGTACAAGTACGAAGAAAAGAAGAAGCAGGCCGAGGCGCGCAAGCGGCAGACGCAGATCGCGCTCAAGGAGATCAAGCTTCGCCCCAAGACCGACGATCACGATTTGGAGTTCAAGACCAAACACGTTCGGCGTTTCTTGGAAGAGGGCAACAAGGTCAAGATCACGGTTCGCTTTCGAGGGCGCGAGATCACGCATCCCGAAACCGCTCAACGGCAGATTGACATCATCGTCGAAGCGGTGGACGACCTCGGCTCGGTCGAGACGCCCGCGAGGCTCGAAGGCCGCACGATGACCGCCATCCTCGCGCCGCGCATCAAGGTGCAACCGACGAAGTAGCGGCACCGGCCGCGGGACCGGTCCGCTTTTTCCCGCACTGCTTTTCTTTGTGATATTTTGCGTCCTTTGGGGGTGAAGATGAGAATTCTTGTGACATTGGCTCTCTGTGGGTCGCTTGCCGTAGTTGGCTGTAGCGACAACAACGACGACAACACGGGCGGAAGCGGCGGTTCCGGCGGAAGTGGCGCCACCGGCGGCAGCGGCGGCACGGCCGGCATGGGCGGCAGCGGCGGCACGGCCGGCCAAGGTGGCACCGGCGGCACGGCCGGCCAAGGTGGCACCGGCGGCGCGAGCGCGGCCAAGGCGTTCTGCGAGGACTACGATTCCATCTGCGGTTTTGGTGGTGAAGGGTACGCCGATCAGAGCGCGTGCGAGTCAGCCTACGAGAGCTTCTCCGGGGCTAAGCAGGACTGCGTGGTGCTGCATCTTGGATTCGCGGACGACATGATGGACACCGTTACGCACTGTCCGCACGCGAACGGCGGGGGACCCTGTAACCTCTAGCTAGCGGCGCGACTCTTCGACGATTTGTTTTCGCATGGCGTCGAGCGACCTCGCGGTCGCTTGAAGCGCAGAGGCTCGCTGCGCGATACCCATCAGGGTTTGCATGTTGCCCTGCTGTATGCCGGTCTTGAGGTCCTCGAGGAGCTCTCGGCTTTCCGCGACCGCGTCTAGCGTGGCCTCGTGATATCCAGCGCAGGACGCGGGGGGGGCGATCGCTCGGATCTCGGCTTCCATCCTCTCGCTGTCTTCGATCAGCTCGTCGAAGCCCGAGGTCGAGCCCTTCATGGTGGCTTTGATCAAATTCATCGCAAAGGCGTTCGGGTCGCCTTCACCTCGTTCCGATCGAATCGCGTCCATCTTGGCGAAATAGGTCGGTACGTCGGCAATCGGCGTGCTGGCGCGTTGGGGCTGCGCGGGCGGCGAGCTCGGGTCGGCCGCGGTGGCGCTTCCAGCCGGCTGTCGGTTCGACAGCAGGAGCGTGCCGTCCGGGCGCTTCTCGATGCGCGCACCAAACGACTCGAGCTCGTAGGTGGCTTGGTCGGCGGCGAGTGCGTCGGCGGGCCGCTGCATCGCTCTCGATGCTTCGATCACCACCTCGAACTCGGGCTCGACGAGTGGCGGCTCGGCAATCGCCGGCGCCGCGGCCACCGCCTCGTCTTCGGTGGACGGAGGCGCCCATTGCGCGGACTCGCGGCCGAGCAGGAACGCGATGACGAGCAGCGCCGCAGCGAGCGAAATCGCGAGAACGACGACGGCTTTGTTGCTGGCGGGGCTGTCGGGCACTTCGGCAAACATAGCGCACCGGTGGGTTTTCGCGGTGTGGGTTGTAAGTGGTTGAAATGATGGGGGTTGGGGAGGGGGAGCGTGTCCCCTATCTGCTTGACTGGGGTGGGGGGTGCGCTAGAAGCCGGCTTCTCCGCTCCTCGGCCGCGGGCGCCGCTGGCCCGGGAGCTTTCAAGTGAGGACAGCAAAATGCCCAAGATGAAGACCAAGCGCGCTGCTGCCAAGCGGTTCAAGGTCACCGGCTCGGGCCGGGTTCGCCGCTCCACGGCCGGCAAGCAGCACAGGATGCGTGGCAAGCCCGCGAACCGGCTCCGACGGCTCAAGAAGAACTCGATGGTCCATCCGAGTGACGAAGCGCGCATCAAGCGGCTGCTTCCGCACGAGCTCTGAGGCTTCGAAGGAGTAAACGCCATGCCGAGAGTCAAACGAGGCTTCAAAGCCCGCCGCCGCCGCAATCGTCTACTGAAGCACGCCAAGGGCTACTACGGCGCTCGCCGCAAAGCATTTCACGTCGCAATCGAGCAGGTGCACAACGCCTGGGAGGATGCGTATCGACACCGCCGCACCAAAAAGCGCGAGTATCGGCGACTGTGGATCGCGAGGATCAACGCGGCCGCCCGCTCCAACGGGATGAACTACAGCCAGTTCATCGCGGGGCTGAAGCGCTCCAACATCGTCCTCGATCGGAAGGTCCTCGCAGAGATCGCATTGGCCGATCCGGGCGGTTTTAAAGCTGTCGTCGACGCGATCGAATAGTACCCTCGGGTCTCGCGATGGCAGAGCCTGATGCGGTTCAGACGTTCGAGAACGGGCTCGCTGAAATCCGTGGCGCCTACGAGCGAGCGCTGCGCGACGCCAAGGACGAACCTGAGCTTCGCTTGGTCAACGGGCGCTACGTCGGTCCTCAGGGCGAGCTGACGAAGCTGCTCAAGCTCATGCCGAAGCTGCCCGGCGACCAGCGCCGAGAGCTCGGCCAGGCAGCGAATGCGCTCAAGCAGGAAATCCAGGCGACCTTCGATGCCGCTCTCGACGCGATCTACCGCCGCGCGCGCGAGGCCGAGCTGACCGGGCCGGCCCTCGACGTCACGCTGCCGGGTCGCTGGCAGATGCCGGGTCGCCTCCACCCGATCACCCGGATCCGGAACGAGGTCCTCGAGATCTTCGTCTCCCTCGGTTTCGACATCGCGGACGGCCCAGAGGTCGAGCTCTACGAGAACTGCTTCGACAAGCTCGGTTTCCCGCCGGATCATCCTGCGACAGACGAGCACGATACGTTCTTCATCCAAGGCAATCGGTCGCAGGATCCGGAAAGCGTTCTTCTCCGCACTCAGACGTCGACGATTCAGATCCGTGAGATGCTCGAGCGGCAGCCGCCGCTCGCCATCGTGTCTCCTGGCGCCGTCTACCGGCGCGACGACGACGCGACGCACTCGCCGATGTTCTTTCAGCTCGAGGGCTTTCTCGTCGACGAGGACGTGACCTTCGCGGAGCTCAAGGGAGTGCTGACGCTCTTTCTCCGCCGGCTCTTCGACGAGCACGTCGCATTGCGCTTCCGCGCGAGCTACTTCCCGTTCGTCGAGCCGGGGGGCGAAGTCGACATGAGCTGCGTCTTCTGCCGCGCATGGGAGGACGATCGCGCGCGCACCGCGGCCTGCAAGGTCTGCAAGGGAACGGGTTGGATGGAGATTCTCGGCTGCGGGATGATCCACCCGGTCGTCTTCGAGAACGTCGGCTACGACCCCGAGAAGTACACCGGTTTTGCGTTCGGCATGGGGCTGGACCGCGTCGCGATGCTTCGATACGGCATCCCCAACATCAAGCTCCTCTACGAGAACGACGTGCGGTTCTTGTCGCAGTTCTAGGAACGACCATGCTGGTTTCACTCCGATGGCTTCGAGAGCTCTGTCCGGTCGACGCAAGCGTCTCGGAGATCTCTCAGCGTCTTTCACTGGCAGGTCTCGAGGTGGAGGCCGTCGATGAAAAGGGCCGTGGCCTCGCGGGCGTGGTCGTCGCCGAGGTGCGCGCCAAGGCCCCGCACCCGAAGCGCGACAAGCTGACGCTCGTGCGGGTGTTCGACGGGGGCGACGAGCTCGACGTCGTGTGTGGCGCTTCCAACGTGCCCGAGCCGGGCGGCCGGGTGCTCTTCGCGCGCCCTGGCGCCGTCTTGCCGAACGGCATGGATATCGCCGTGCGCAAAGTCGGTGGCGTCGAATCCAACGGAATGATCTGCAGCGAGGCGGAGCTCGACATCGGCAGCGATGCCGAGGGGATTTTCGTGCTCGACTCGGACGACGGCGCGCAGCCCGGCAGCCCGGTGGCCGACGCGCTCGATCTTCACGATTTCATTCTGGATATCGGCCTCACCCCCAATCGCCCGGACTGCCTCGGCCACGTGGGAATTGCGCGGGAGCTGGGCGTGCTTTTCGGGGTCGGGTACGCGCCGCGCAAGGCGGCCGGCCCGCCGCGCACCTTTACCGCGGGCGCGTCGTTCGAGGCTGGGCAGCCGACCACCAAGCTCGGGCCGCTCTGGGATACCGAAGCCGAGGGGGTCGACGCGCCTGACCTGCCCGGCGTCTCGGTCGAGATCGTCGATGGCGATCGCTGCCCTCGATATGGTGCTGCGCTGGTCGCGGGTGTGAGCGTGGCGCCATCTCCCTTCTGGCTCCGCTATCGGCTCCACAACCTCGGACTTCGAGCGCTGTCGAACGTGGTCGACGCGACGAATCTCATTCTACTCGAGTGGGGTCATCCGATTCACGGGTTCGACCTTCATCGCCTACGTGGGTCGCGGGTCGTCGTACGCCTGGCGACGGAGGGCGAGCGGATGGCGACGCTCGATGAAGTCGAACGGACGTTCACCGGCGATGACCTCTTGATCTGCGACGGCGAGGGCCCGGTTGCCGTTGCGGGCGTCATGGGCGGCCTCGAGAGCGAGATACGGGACGAGACGCAAGACGTTCTCATCGAGTGTGCGTACTTCGATCCGCGGTCGATCCGTCGAACGTCGCGGCGTCTCGGTCTTCACACGGACTCGAGTCATCGGTTCGAACGAGGTGTCGATCCGGAGGCGATCCCGCAAGTGCTCGCGAGCGCGGCTTCGCTGATCGCCGAGCTCGGAGGTGGCGCAGTCGCGACGACTGCGATCGACTGCATCGCCCGGCCTCACGACCCTCGGTCTATTCGTCTCCGGCCTGCGCGCGCGGCGCAGCTGCTCGGCACGCCCGTGTCCGACGAGGAGAGCCTCCGGATTCTCGAGTCGCTCGGGTGCCGGATCGTCGAGCAGAGCGGCGATGCGATCACCGCTGAAGCACCGAGCTGGCGTCCAGACCTCCAGCGAGAGGTCGACCTGATCGAAGAAGTCGCTCGGGTTCGCGGCTACGACCAGATACCGACCGCAGTGCCGCGCGTCCATCCGTCCGAGTCGGGCACCCCGGGCTTGCTCAAGACCGTCGACGCGCTGCGCGACGCGGCGGTGACGGCAGGTCTCTATGAGGCCGTAAACTACGGGTTTTTGTCGATCGACGATCTCCGAAAGGCACGTGTCTCGACCGATGCCGTCACGCTTGCAAACCCCCTCTCGGAAGAACGCGCGGTCATGCGCACGTCGCTGATGCCTGGTCTGGTCGGCGCCGCCACACGTGCGCAGCGCCACGGCGCCCGGGAGGCTCGTCTCTTCGAGATTGCGAGATCCTTCCGGCCCTCTGGCGACGTCCTGCCAATCGAAGAAACGACACTCGCGATCGTTCTCGCTGGACAGCGCTCGGGCTGGATCGGCGGGGAGCAATCGTTCGACCTCTACGACGGAAAGGGAGTCATCGAGGCGATTCTCGCCGGCGTGCTCGGTCGCACGCCGACGCTCGCCCCTCGGGACGTGCCCGCGTACATGCATCCCAAGCGCGCCGCGGTCGTCACTCTCGCATCGCGGCCAGTTGGTTTCGTCGGAGAGATCCATCCGGACGTCGCCGACGACCTCGAGCTCATCGGGCGAGTCGTCTACGCAGAGCTGGACGTAGACGCCCTTTACCAGATCTCGGAGGAGCTCGGGCCGACGCAGGCTCGCGGGCTTCCGAAGTTTCCGGCGGTCACGCGCGACATCGCCATGCTCGTTCGCGAGGAGTTCACCGCGGGCGAGATCGCCGATGCGCTTTCCGAGGCTTCCAGCGGCCTCGCCGAGTCGGTGACGCTCTTCGATCTCTACCGCGGCGATCAGATTCCTGCCGGGCATCGCAGCGTTGCGTTCCGGGTGACCTACCGCGATCCCGAGGCGACGCTGACCGACAAGCGCGTCGACAAAGTCCACGCGTCGCTCGCGAAGGTTGCGCGAGATCGCTTCGAAGCCACCATCCGATAGAGATCGCGCGCGATGTGCGAGAATGCACACCTTTCTAGGGTTAAGCAGACGCCAAACCCTTGAGATTCAAACCGATTTGTGGTTTTCTCCGCCCTACCGGGCCTCTGGAGGACTGAACCGAATGACGAAAGCCGAAATCATCGATGCCGTGTACGAGAAGGTGGGTGGCTTCTCGAAAAAAGAGGCGGCAGAGGTCGTCGAAGCCGTGTTCGACACGATGAAAGACGTGCTGGCCGAGGGGGAGAAGATCAAGATCTCCGGTTTCGGGAATTTCGTGGTGCGCGCGAAGAAGGAGCGTATCGGCCGAAACCCGCAAACGGGCGCACCGATTCCGATCAGTGCGCGTCGTGTGTTGACATTCAAGCCCAGCCAGGTACTCAAGACCGTGCTGAATCCACACCGCGCCAAAAACGGGGAGGGCGCGGGTTCATCCGAGAGCCTCTGAGCCAGTGTCATGACGCGCCGAACGCAACTGCCCGACAAGCTCTTCTTCAAGATCGGCGAGGTGGCCGACATCGTAGGCGTCAAGCCGCACGCATTGCGCTACTGGGAGACTGAGTTTCCCGCGCTGCGGCCGAAGAAGACGCGCGGTGCTCATCGCCAGTACAGCCGCAAGGACGTGGAGCTCGCGATGCTGATCCGTCAGCTCCTCCACGACGAGGGCTACACCATTCCGGGCGCGCGCAAGCGTATCCGCGATCTGGGGCGGCACCAGCGAAGCAGCCCGCCGGAGCCGCGGGCCGCGCGAGAGGTTGCCCTGCGCGCCGAGCTGCTTGGGCTTCGCGAGCAGCTTTGCGAGCTCCTCGACCAGCTCGCCGATGCCACGCGCGCTCCGGCCGCGTCGCCCGAGGTCCAGGTGACGGTTCATCAGGTGGTTCCGGTGTCCACCGGGCGTGTTCCCGAGGCCTGAGCGAGCCCGCAGCGCTTTTGGTTTGCCTATCGGGCTTCGTGGGTTATTGTCGCGGGCCCTCGACGCGAGGGTGGACGGGGCGTAGCGCAGCTTGGTAGCGCACCTTACTGGGGGTGAGGGGGTCGCTGGTTCAAATCCAGTCGCCCCGACCATTGGTGGACCGGAGGGCGAAAGCCCGCCGGCCCTCCCTCAATTGCTTTGCCCGCGCGGGGCTTACGCGATAGGCCGTCAAGCGCATGTCGGACCGCCCGCTCATCTTGGTGTCCAATGACGACGGGGTCGACGCGCCCGGCAACATCGCGCTCCGAGAGGCTCTAGCGGCCTTTGCAGATGTCTACACCGTGGCGCCGCAGACCGAGCAGAGCGCCAAGAGCCATTCGATCACGCTTCACCACCCCCTGCGCTTCAACGAGGTCGCAGAGCGTATTTGGGCAGTCGAGGGTACGCCGGCCGACTGCGTCTATGTCGCGTTCTTCCTGAAGGACCTCCTGCCCCGAAGGCCCGACCTGGTGGTCTCGGGGATCAACCACGGCCCGAACCTCGGGAACGACGTCCATTACTCCGGAACCGTAGCCGCAGCCCGTGAGGGTGCGCTCCGTGGCGTTCCGTCGATTGCGCTTTCGAGCTCGTCGTCCGACATGGAAGGCGCTGCGCAGTACGGCAAGCGCTTCTGCAAGCAGCTTCTTCGCAGCACGCCACCGCGCGGACAGGCGGTGCTTCTCAACGTCAATTTTCCTCCTGTGCCTCCAAAGGGGATTCGCGTGACCCGGCTCGGCTTTCGGCTCTATTCGGACGAAGTCGAGGTCAGGGACGACCCGAGGGGCCGTCACTATCTCTGGATCGGCGGTCCGGGGGGCGCGCGGAACGAGCCGGTCGAAGGCGCGGACACCGAAGCCCTCGATGCAGGCTACATCTCGATCACGCCCTTGAGCATCGAGGCGACGCAGCCGGACCACCTGGGTGTCGCCGCCTACGTAGCCGGGCCGCTGGAGGACCGATGAGTGAAGACCGGTTGGCTTTGCTCCGAAGCCGCATCCGAGACATCGCCGACTTCCCAAAGGAGGGGATCCTCTTCAAGGACATCACCCCCTTGCTGGCCGACGTGAACGCCTTCCGCGCCACGATCGACTTGATGGTCGAGGCGCTCGACGGCGAATCGGTGGGTGCGGTCATCGGCATCGAGTCCCGCGGCTTCATGTTTGGGGCCGCGCTTGCCGACAAGCTCGGCGTCGGTTTCGTCCCGGTACGAAAGCCCGGAAAGCTACCAGCTGCCACGCATCGAGCCGAATACGATCTCGAGTACGGAAGCGATGCCGTGGAAATCCATCAGGACGCGCTACGGCCCGGAGACCGAGCCGTCATCGTGGATGACCTCATCGCGACTGGCGGCACCGCGAAAGCAGCGGGTGAATTGGTCAAACGCTGCGGCGCCGAGGTCGCCGCCTTCGTGTTCGTGATCAACCTCGTTGCGCTCGAGGGTGCGAAGAAGCTCGAGCCGCACCGAGTGATCTCGATTCTGGACTACTGAGGGTCGAGGT
>JAHELW010000279.1 GCA_024643985.1 Myxococcales bacterium
CGTGCCCCGTACGCAGGGCGAATTCGGGTTTTCGCGGTGTGGGTCGTAAGTATTTGCAAAGACAACGCTTTTGGATGGGGAGAATGTCCCCGCTTGGATAGTCACCCACGTATGCGGAGGGGAATCGGTCGGGATGCCCAGCACAGCGAGTGGGGGCGAGCGTAGCGAGCGGGCACCCACTCGCGAGCACGGGCGTCGCGACCGATTCCCCGGCCTGCAACGCTACAGCTCGAAGTCGCCGTACTCGAGGATTTCGCTGATGCGGTAGAGGAAGCCGTTGGCGTGGACGCCGTCGACGACGCGGTGATCGTACGTGAGCGCCATGTGCATGACCGGATGGATCGCCATCAGGTCTTCGCCTTCGTGCTCGATGACGACGACGCGCTTCTTGATCGTGCCCAGTCGAAGGATGCCGACGTTGGGCTGCGAAATGATGGCGCCGCCGACCAGATTGCCACGTCGGCCGGGATTGGACACCGCGAAAGTCTTTCCCGCGAGATCGTTTGGCGTGAGATTGCCTGCCCGTGCTCGCTCCGCCACGTCCGCGACCGCACGGGCAATCCCGCGAATCGTGAGCTCGTCGGTATTGCGAATCACGGGGACGACCAAGCCCTGGTCCGTGTCGACCGCGATGCCGACGTTCACCTCGCCGAGCTTGACGAACGCATCGTCGAGCACCCGGGCGTTCAGCTCCGGGAACTCGCGGAGCGCGCGGGCCGTCGCCGCGATCGCGAAGGCCAGGTAGGTGAGGCTCAGCCCATCCTTTTTGAACTGGCCTTTGTGCTGATTTCGAAGCACGGCGGTCCGGTGCAGGTCGCACTCGGCAAACGTCACCACGTCTGGCGCGGTCTGCTTCGAGTAGACCATGTGGTCGGCGATGATCCGACGACGCCTGGTAAACGGGACGAGCTCGTCCCCCTCCTTGGGAACGTAAGGCGGCACCCGAAACGCGCCGGTCGGTCCCGTTCCTCGCGGCTGAGGCGGCGAGGCGGCAGGCGCGGGTCGCGCAGGTCGCGGTGCGGGCGCCTCCGGTGGGTGCGCTGGAGGCGGGGCCGGTGGCGGCGTCGCGGTGCGCTCTCGGGACGGGCCGCTGCCAATCGCCGCCATCACGTCGCTGTGCATGATGCGCCCGCCGTCGCCCGACCCTTGCACCGTGGCGAGGTCGACGTCTTTTTCGCGCGCGAGCTTGCGCACCGACGGGGACGTCGGACCGGGTGCGGCCGATTCCGTCGAGGAGGACGCCGCAGCCGCACTGGACGCGGAGGCCGACTCGGCGGGTGGCGGCTCGGCGCTCGCCTCGGCATTTTCGTCGATCTCACAAATCGGATCCCCGACCGCAACGATATCGTCTTCGCCGGCAAGCAGCTTGGTGACGACCCCTGCTACGGGAGAAGGCAGCTCGCTGTCGGCCTTGTCCGTCAGGATCTCGACGAGCGGCTCGTCCTTGCTGACCGATTGCCCAACCGAGACGAGCCACTTTCCAATCGTGCCCTCGACGACGCTCTCGCCGAGCTGCGGCATGGTCACTTGGGTGGCCATCGGAGCCGCAACATAGCCCAAAAAGTCCGGCGCGGTAGCGTCTTGCGCGAGTGACGCCGCCATAGGAGGCTCAGACACATGGGGGATGGGCGCGAGCGACGGTTCCGCAAGGGCGACAGGGCCTTTCTGTTCAGGCTGATCGGCGGCTTCGCGGTCGTGGTTCTGCTGGGAATACTCGTCCTCGGGCTGCTCGACCGGTCGCGCCTAGGCAGCTGCGCGGCCCGCGGTTTTCTGCAGGTCACCGAAACCCCCTCTTCGGACTAGTGTTGGACCAGCGCTCGGAGTAGAGTCGCGCCGATGCTGGATGCTCTCAGCCGGGATGACAGGCTCCAACTGATGCGCTTCGTCTGCTCGTTCGCGTGGGCGGACCTGGAGGTCACCGAGATGGAGCGCGAGTTCATCGTGAAGATGGTCGATAGGCTCGACCTCAACGACGACGAGCGCGAGGAGGTCGCCAAGTGGCTCGAGGTACCGCCCCGCGCCGACGACCTGGACCCCGCCGATATCCCGCGCGAGCACCGGCAGCTCTTCTTGGATGCAGCGCGTGCGATGATTCTGTCGGACGGCGAAGTCGGAGACGTCGAAGCCGAGAACCTGGTCATCCTCGATCAGCTGCTCCGCTGACCCGTCGCTACCGACAGGAGACGCCTCGGAGACAACAGGAGTTCGTGATCGTGCTGCCGAACACGGCGCCGTTCGGGATGATGAGCTCGCACGTCCGCTCCGACCCACGTCGCGTCTTTTTCGAAGCCCCTAGGCGAACGTCTTGCCTCTCCACAGCAATCGGTTGGCAGTTGGCTTCGCGGGCCCGGGGCCGCGGGTCGAGGGTCGCGGGCCTGATCTCGTTTCCGTTCGGCCCGAGGCCCGAGGCCCGAGGCCCTGGGCCCGAGAGCGAAGACACGCAGGGCGCGGAGGGAGGATTACGGGTGGGGTGGGTGGTGTAACTAAGACACTCGTGTCGGGTCGTGGCACACTAATGCCATGCGGGTTGGGGTGTTCGTGCTGGTTGGGCTGCTTTGGGCGGCGTCCGTCTCTGCGCAGTCCGACTCCACCACGCTCGACGACTCGGCGTCGCCAAGCCAGGGGCCGGTTCGCAACAAGACCACTGCAGAGCGCATTTCATCGCCGAACCCCACGACCAAGGGAGTTCCATGGA
>JAHELW010000280.1 GCA_024643985.1 Myxococcales bacterium
CTCGAGATCGGCTACGGGCTGATCCCGCTGGTCTCCGCCGAACGCGGCGGCGACCTTCCCGCGCGGATCCGCGCATTGCGCGAGCAGCTGGCGACCCAGCTCGGCTTCGTCGTGCCGCTCGTGCACATCCGGGACAACCTCGAGCTGGATTCGAGCCAGTACGCCGTGTCGATCCGTGGCAACCGGATCGCCTCGGGCAACGTGCCGCCGGGTCGACAGCTCGCGGTGGGCACCGGCATCGAATCCGCGCAGCTTCCCGGCATCCCCACCCGCGATCCCGCGTTCAACCTGCCCGCGGTCTGGATCCAGGATCGCGACAAGCAGACCGCGGAAGCGGCCGGCTACACCGTGGTCGACGCTTCCTCGGCGATCGCGACGCATCTCGCGGAAACCATCCGCGCGCACGCGCCGGAGCTCCTGACCCGCCAGCAGGTGCGCGAAATCCTCGACCGCTACTCCGAGCGAGCGCCGAAGGTCGTCGACGAGATCGTTCCGTCGATCGTCTCGCTCTCCGTGCTCCATCGCACCTTGCGATCGCTGCTCGAGGCGAAGGTGTCGATCCGCGACATCGGCGCGATCCTCGAGACGCTCGCGGAGTACGCGTCGAGCATCGAGGACACCGAGCTGCTCACCGACCTCGTGCGCGAGCGACTCGCTCGGACGGTCGCGCAACCGCATATCGTCGACGACGGGTCGCTCCACGTGCTCACCCTCGCGCCCGACGTCGAGCAGACCCTCTCGGGCAGCGTGCAACGGACCCCGACCGGCTCGTATCTCGCCCTCGAACCGGCCCCTCTGGACGGCCTGCTGAGCGGAATCCAGGCCGCGCTCTCGCGAGCGACCGGATCGCAGAGCCAGCCTCCCGTGCTGCTGACGGGTCAGGCGATCCGCGCTCCGCTCCAGCGCCTGGTCTCCCGCGTGCTGCCGAGCCTTTCGGTGCTTTCCCACAACGAGCTGCCGCCCGACGTGAAGTTGATCGCTTCGGGCCAGGTGAGGTTCGAGAATGCTCATTAGACGCTTCGAAGCCGAGACCACGCCGGAAGCACTGAATGCCGTCAAGGAGGCGCTCGGGCCGGATGCCGTGATCCTGAGCACGCGGACCCTGCGCGGGCGTCGCGGGCGCTTCGGTCTGCTGTCGAAGCCGATGGTCGAGGTGACGGCCGCGGTCGAGCGCGAAACCCCGGACGCGGCTGAAGGCACGTCGCGAAGAGCCCCGAACGAATCGTGGCGAGCACTCCAGATCTCGCGGGCGCTGGTCTCTCCGCTGGAGGACGAGCTGCGTGCCCTGCGCGAGACGGTGGAACGTTCCGTCGCGCCCCGGCCGCAAGCACCGTCGTTCGCGGACGAGGTCGCCGAGCTTCGTCGCGTCGCGCGCGCCCTCGCCGCGCGCGTCCCGGAAGCGAGGGCGGACGACCCCGAGTCGCACTACCTCTCCGCCGGGATCTCCCCTGCCCTGGCTTGCGAGCTCGGCGTCGACGCACGCGCGCGCATGCATGACGGCGCGCCACGGGACGAAGCGGTGGTGGAAGCCCTGGCCGATCGTCTCGAGCCCAAGCTCGCGTCGACGCGTGTGGACGACGGCCACCGGCTCGTGATCGGAGCGCCCGGAGTGGGAAAGACGACGTCCGTCGCGAAGCAGGCAGCGGTCGACGTCGACAAGCGAACGCGCCTGATCACCACCGACACGCATCGGCTCGGCGGCAGCGCGACACTGCGAGGGCTCGGAAAGGCCCTCGGCGTCAAGGTCGATGCGGCGAGCAATCCGGAGGCGGTCGCGCGGATCGCTCGCAAGCGGCGTGCGCGGCTCATCGTGGACACCCCGGGCAGTGCACAGGGCGACGAGGACGCCATCTTCGAGCTCCTGCGAACGGCCCACGCACTCGGGGACGGTGCGCGGGTGCAGCACGTGCTGTCGGCGACGACGAAGGAGAGCGACCTGCGTCGCGAGCTGGCCCGCTTCGCGTGCGTCTCACCGGATTCGCTGATCGTGACGCGGCTCGACGACAGCACCGAGCTGGGCAACGTCGTGAACGTCCTGCTGGAGGAGTCGACGCCGCCGATCGCATGGATTGGAAACGGACAGCGCGTCCCGGAGGATCTCGAAGTTCCGGATCCCCACGATTTCGCGCTCCAGGTGCTGAGGGTGTGTCCGTGAACGACCGCGTAGCGCCGATCGTCGGATTCCTGAGCGGCAAGGGCGGCGTCGGGAAGTCGAACATTGCCGCCAACGTGGCGGTGGCCTGCCGGATCCTCGGAGCCGATGTGCTGTTGATCGATGGGGATCTCGGCCTCGCCAATCTCGACGCCCTGCTCGGCCTCCAGCCTTCGCGGACCGCGGCGGACGTCGTCTCGGGTCGTTGTGGGCTGAACGACGCCGTCGTCGAGGGCCCCCACGGCATTCACGTGCTCGCGGCGGCTCGCGGCGATCGCGAACTCACCGCCAACGGACCCTCCGAGCTGGCGCCATTGCTCCTGCCCGTCTTCGAGGCGCGGCGGCGCTACGGAATCGTGATCCTCGACATCGGGAGTGGGATCGGGAAGACCGCGCTCACGCTCTCTGCCTCCTGTGACCTCGCCGTGCTCGTTACGACTCCCGAGCTGACCAGCATCGTGGATGCCTACGCCATGCTGAAGGTGCTCGCGACGGAAGCGCCGGATCTCCCGACGCAGGTCCTGGTGAACGGAA
>JAHELW010000119.1 GCA_024643985.1 Myxococcales bacterium
CGAGGAGTCGGCTCCCTACCACGTCTTCCGCTTCAAGCCCGGCATCGACGGGGTGCCCGGGCAATGACTAGACGCCGTTCAACGCGCCGACCGACCCACTCGCACGAGCCTTCCCGGCCGTGCACCCGTGAGCTCGCCGTTTCTTGCGATGATTTCGCCCTGGACCAGCGTGGCGACATATCCACGAGCGTGCTGCATCAGACGCTGGCCGCCCGCGGGTAGATCCTTCAGCATCTTCGGGGGCAGGAGCGCGAGGTTGTCGAAGTCGATGACGTTGAGATCCGCTCGGCGCCCGGGCTCGAGCACACCCCGGTCGGTCAGGCCGATGAAGCGCGCCGTGTCGTGGGCCTGCATCTGAATGACGCGCTCGAGCGACAGGCGCCCGTGGTCGCGGTCTCGCGCCCAGTGCGTCATTAGAAACGTCGTGAAGCTCGCGTCGCAGATCGTGCCGACGTGCGCCCCGCCATCGCTCAAACCCGGAAGCGCCAGCGGATGCGTGAGCATTTCGTGCACCGCGTCGAGGTTCATCGCCGTGTAGTTGTAGACGGGGAAGTAGAGGAGCGCCTCGCCTTCTTGCTCGAGCATTGCGTCGTAGATCAGCCCGAGAACCGGCTCGGCTCTCGCTCGGCGATGGCTCGTAGTCGGGCTTTTCGCCGAGACGGAAAAGCCGCATCGCCACCATGTCGAGATTCGCGAGGAAGTAGTCCGCGAGCGGAGGCAGCATGCTTCCGTCCCCGGCCACCGGCTCGCTCTTCTCACGAATCATCCGGGCGCGAAGCTCCGGGTTCCGCATGGCCCGGACCCGCTCCGAAAGCGGCAAATGGCCGATCTGCTTGTAGCTCGGAAAGCCCATGAACGGGTGGAACGTCGCTTGGAGTCCGAGCATGACGCCGATGCCTCTCGCCCCCACCTGGCAGCGCACCTCGTGCCCGTTCTCGGTGGCTTTGGACGCGCGGTCGAGAATCCATTTCCACTGCTCGGGGCTGTGGTCGCGCTGCATGGTCGACACGCTCATCGGCCGTCCCCCGGCGGCGGACAGCATCTGTTCGAGCACTCCCCACTCCGCGTCGAAATGCTCATCACCGTGCATGACGTTGAAGTCGCTCACGGCTTGCAGCACGCCGCTCTCGATCCCTCGAAACGCCGAGGCAATGCCGGCGAGCTCTTTTCCGTCCGCTTCGGAGGCCGGCGTCCAGTCCCCGACGGCGCTTCGGTGATTGTCGCTTCGGCCGGTGCTGAATCCGAGCGCGCCTGCCTCGAGCGCCTCTCGAAGAAGGCGCCTCATCTCCGCGATGTCGTCGTCGGTCGCGGCTTCGTCGAAGACCGCGCGGTCTCCCATGACGTAGACCCGCAGCGCGTCGTGAGGAACCTGCGCAAGGAAGTCGATCGTGTGCGGCATCCGGTCGAGAGCGTCCATGTACTCGGGAAAGCTCTCCCAGCCCCACGTGATCCCTTCGGAGAGCGCGGTGCCCGGGATGTCCTCGACGCCCTCCATCAGTGTGATGAGCTTGTCGTGGTCGGTCGGACGCACCGGTGCGAAGCCGACCCCACAGCTCCCCATCGCACACGTGGTCACGCCGTGAATCGACGAGGGTGCGAGCTCCTCATCCCAGCTGATCTGCCCATCGTAGTGCGTGTGAATGTCGACGAAGCCAGGTGCGACGATCGCTCCCTCGGCCTCGAGGACCTCCCTCGCGGCCTCTTCGGCCCTTCCCACTGCGACGATCCGACCGTCTCTGATGCCGACATCGCCGCTGAAGCGGTCCTTTCCTGTGCCGTCGACGATCGTGCCGCCCACGATTTTGAGGTCGTACATGTGCAGTCCTTCGGCTGGGAACGGGAGCGTCGGAGTGTACTGCGAGTTCGCAGGGTCAACCAGCGCTCCTGTCGCGTGGTGCCGAGACCCCGACTGTGTCAACTCTTCAGTCATGAATCTCACCTTCAGCGAGGAAGAGGAGGCGTTTCGTCGGGAGGTGCGCGCGTGGATCGAGCAGGCCATGCCCGACGACATGCGCGAGCGTGCGAAAGGGTCGGGCGGCTTCACGCCCGAAGACTCCGCGACGTGGCATCGAATTCTTTACGAAAAGGGTTGGATTGCTCCGCACTGGCCCGAAGAGGTCGGCGGCACCGGCTGGGACGCGGCCCGTCGCTTCATCCTCGACGAGGAGATGTCGCTCGCCGGCACACCGCCGCTCTCTGTGTTTGGGCTCTCCATGGTCGGCCCGTTGATCATCAGCTTCGGCACCGACGCGCAGAAGAAGCGTTTCCTCCCGAAGATCCTGAGTGGAGAGGAGATCTGGTGTCAGGGTTATTCGGAGCCTGGATCCGGAAGCGACCTGGCCTCGCTGCGTACGACGGCGGAAGACGCCGGCGATCACTTCATCGTAAACGGACAAAAGACCTGGACTTCGTATGCGCAGTACGCGGACTGGGTGTTTTGTCTCGTCCGGACCGATCCCAACGTCAAAAAGCAGGCAGGGATCACCTTCTTGCTGATCGACTTGAAGAGCGCGGGCGTCGAGGTGAAGCCGATGCAGACGCTCGGCCACACGGCAGCTTTCTGCGACACCTTCTTCGACAACGTCAAAGTGCCCAAGGAAAACGTCGTGGGAGGCGTCAACCAGGGCTGGACGATGGCCAAGGCACTGCTCGGCCACGAGCGCACCATGCTCGCGATGATCGGACCGTGTCGAAACGTCCTTCAGAAGATCAAGCGCATCGCCGCGACGAAAACCGTCGGCGGTCGCCCCATGCTGGAGGATCCGGTTTGGCGCGCCAAGATCGCGCGCTTGGAAATGCGCTTCAGAGCGCATCTCATGGTCAGCTACCGCGCGCTAGCCGACCAGCAAAAGGGCAAGATGCCGGGCCCCGAGTCGTCGATTCTCAAGCTCGTCGGCACCGAGCTCATTCAAGAGCTCACTGAGCTCACCATGGAAGTCATGGGAGAGAACTCGCTCACTTGGTACAACGAAGGCGTCTGCGCTTCGGTCGAGGAATCGATTGGCCCCTACTTCTGCTACGAGCGCGCTGCGACGATCTACGGCGGCTCGAACGAAATCCAACGCAACGTCATTGCAAAGATGATTCTGCAGCTGCCGAGCAGCTAGACCGAGGACGGATACGAGATGGACTTCGAGCTCGATCAAGACCAGCAGATGCTCGTGCAGACCGTGGCGGACTTCGCGAAGAACGAGTCGCCCGTCGAGCGGTTTCGAAAGCTACGTGACACCGACCTCGGATACGACCCAGCGGTCTGGCGCAAGATGGGCGAGCTCGGCTGGCTCGGCGTCGCGTTTCCGGAATCCGTCGGCGGCTTCGGAGGGAGCTTCGTCGAATGTGCGCTCGTGCTCGAAAACCTCGCTCCGACCCTGGTACCCGAGCCGTATCTTCCTTCCGTCGTGCTCGGCGGCATCACGCTGCTTCGCGCGGGCACGCCCGAGCAGCACGCCGGGTATCTCACCCCGATGATCGAGGGCGAGACGACCCTGGCACTTGCGCATTCGGAGGCTCAGAGCCGCTATGACGTCACGGCCGTCGAGACGGCTGCGGTGCCGAAGGGCGACGGCTACGAGATTACGGGCAAGAAGGTCTGGGTTCTCAACGGCCACAGCGCGGACCATCTCATCGTGTCTGCCCGCGCGCCGGGCGGAGTCACGCTGTTCGTCGTCCCGCGAAGCGCCCCGGGTGTGAACGCCACGGTCGCCAAGACGATCGACGGCCAAAAAGCGGCTTTCATCACGTTCGACAAGGTCGTTGCCAAAGAAGACGCGCGGCTTGGCGCCGAGGGCTCCGGGGCCGAGGTCCTCGACCGGACCCTCGACTACGCGGCCGCTGCAGCCGTCGCGGAGGCCGTCGGCCTGACGAGCACGATGCTTGACATCACCGTGGACTATCTCGGCACGCGAGAGCAGTTCGGCGTGAAGATCGGCTCCTTTCAGGCGCTTCAGCACCGCGCGGTGGACATGTACGCCGAGACCGAGCTTCTCCGCTCGATCTCGATGGCCGCGATGGTCCGCGCGGACGAGGATGATGCCTCGGCGCGCCGGGCGGACATTTCGGCCGCTAAGCTCCAGCTCGCGACCGGCGGCGTTTGGGTCGCGCAGCAGTCGCTCCAGCTTCACGGCGGCATCGGCGTCACCGACGAGCACGACATCGGGCTCTACTTCAAGCGCGTCTACGCCCTGAACGCGCTCTTCGGCGACGCGGAGCACCACGTTGCACGCTTTGCGGCCGATCCAGCGTTTGCCGAAGGTTGACGGCCTTGCACCACCCTGACGAGAGCGCGTGACAGGGCTGCAGAGGATCGATACGCTCCGCGCCTGGAGGTGGTTCGATGAACAGGTGTGAATGGCTTTTAATCGCCGCGCTGGCCGCTGCGGTCGCCGGCTGCAGCAGCTCATCCGGAGACGGAGGCACTGGGGGCACTGGGGGCGCCGGCGGCATGGGCGGCGCCGGCGGAACGGGAGGCACCGGCCGGACGTGCGCGACCGACATCCAGGCGGGCGAGGTCCAAGCTTTCGGCGATCCGACTCCGCTCGTGCGAACCGAGGGGATCACGTTCGACTCGGACGGCAACCTCTACGTGTCCGCGCAGGATCCAACCGACGATCAGGTGGACGACCAGCTCCTCGACGTCGGGACCGACGGGACCAACGAGACCGTGGCGGAGGCCGAGTCGATTCTGGGCTTGGAAAGCGACACGCGGGGGATCGTGGCTGCCGGCATCGACACGAGCTCGATCCTGCTGATCGACCCCTCCGATGGCACGAACGACGTCATTGCGAGCGGGCCGCCGCTCGGTGATCCGAACTTCGTCGTCACCACCGCCTGGGACACGATTCTGGTGTCGGACGACCGACGGGGGGAGGGCACCATCTACGAGGTGACCTTCGACGGAAACGTGTCCACCTGGGTCAACGGCGTGCCGACGCCGAACGGCATGGTGTTCTCGCTCGACGGCCGCACGCTCTACGTCGCGACGACGTTCGAGGAGACGGGCCTCTGGCGCGTACCGGTTTCGGCCGGGGGCGAGGCGGGCACACCGGAGAAATGGGTCGAGTTTCCCAGCAACTCCGCTCCCGACGGGGTTGCGATCGACAGCGAGGGCAACGTCTACGTCGCGCTCAACACCGCAGGTGAAATCGCCAAGGTCGATCCCCAAGGCAACGCAACTACGCTTGCCACGGGCCTCTTGGGCCCGGCGAGCCTCGCATTCGGGCAAGGCGACTTCGACCCGTGCTCGATCTACGTGACGAGCCTCTTCAGCACGGAGCTCTCGCGGGTCGGCGCCGGCGTGCTGGGCGTCGAGAAGTAGCGCGCCAAGCTCAGGTTTCCTGGCACTCCTGGGGTACATCGCCGGTGCAAGCGCTGAGCGCCTGCACGCACGCATCGTAGCCGGCGCAGCTCAAGCAGCCCGTCAGGCAGGCGTCGTTTTGACAGGCGACGTTGCAGCTGTTCGGGACGCTGCACCAGGCCAGCTCGCCATAGCAGGTCGCGCATTCGGTCGAGATGCTTTGAGTGAGAGCGCCGGCGAACTCTCGTGCCACGCAGCTGACGAAGCCGCTTCGATCCGGGATGTTTGGGCATTCGGAGAGGGCCACCGAGGCTGCGAGCGTTCGCGGGCTGCCGCTTCCGAACGTGGCGAGGGCTTGGAAGTCGCTTTCGTTGTCGCAGGACCCCGTGGTCACGACTCCGCCCACTCCGCCGGCGCCGCCCATGCCGCCAGCCCCTCCAGCTCCCGCGGCGCCGCCCATGCCGCCGGTTCCGCCCGCTCCGCCGGCGCCGCCCGAGCCGCCCGAGCCACCGGAGCCGCCTGTCGGCGGAGGAGTGATGGTACCGCCGGAACCGCCGCCACCGGGCGGTGAGGGAGGGCCCTCCTCGGCGCAGCCGACCAAGCCGAGCGCCAGCGCAAAGAAGAAGCCGTAGGAGAGATCACGCATCCCCCCATTCATGTCACAGCTGACCGCGCGCGTAAACAGAACGACGAGCGTGGCTCATTCGGCCGCCGCGAGCCGGTTGCAGACCGCGAGCAGATCGTTCGCGGCCGCCTCCAGGTTCGAAGCCATGAGCTCCGAGGCGACGTCGCCGAGGTCGGTGCCGAGAGAGGTCGCGGTCTCGGCGTCGAGGTCTCCATCGCCCGAAGCACGATCGAGAGCGCGTCGGCTCTGATCGATCAGCACCTGGATCTGACGAATGTCGCGTGCTGCCGAGCTCGGCGCGGAATCTGCGACGGTGGCAGCGTTTCGCGCGCGGACGCCGGCGGCGCAGGTCGCATCGCGCGCGAGCAGGTCGTTACGGACGGGCTTGTAGCGCGAGATGCCGCCGATGATGTCCTCGGCGATTCCCTGTAGGTCGATCGCCCGTCCTCCCGCGCGCCGGACGGGCGAGTTGGCCGTATAGAGCCCCCCGTTCGGGCCCACGCTGGTGATCGCGATCGACTCCTCGCGTCCGAGCACGAAAGAGCGAAGCCTGCCGGTGTCGCGATCGAGAAGACCGAAGCCGACCTTCAGCATGACCTCGCGATCGGCCACCGGGAAGCCGCCGCCGATGCTGATCGCGATGCCGTTGGCGGTGATCGTCGGAGTGAGCGCCTGGAACTCGAGCTCAATCTCGGGATCGTCGGCAAACGCATCCAGCGTCGCGATCCAATCCAAGGTGGCACTGTCCCCCTCGTCGATCAGCTTGAAGACGTCTTTTCGGGTCACCGCGTAAACCTCGCCGTTGTCCGGCGAGACTCCGATCGATGCGGCCGCGGGCGCGTCGAGCTCGTAGCGCCAAAGCTCCTCGAGCTCGCTGCTCAAGGCGATGACGTTGCCGAGGTTATCTGACACGAAGACTCGGCGTCCGTCCTCGCTGACCGTCGGCGTCGAGCCCGTTCCGCCGGTAAAGCTGATCGAATCGAGAAAACCGAATTCGAGGCCGCCGCTTCCATCGTCCGTGAGCTCGAGCGAGTAGAGCGCGCCGAGCTCCGAGAGACCGTCCTCGGTGCCGTCGGCTGCGTCCTCGTCGCTTGCCGCGACGTAGATGCGCCCGCTGTTTGGATCGATCGCGAAGTAGTTGGTGACGACCGAGCCGCCTCCGAAGATCACGTCGACGATCACCGAGAAAAAGCTGAGGCCACTGGGCGTCTGCCCGAACACCTCGTCGGTGAGCGCGTCGGCCGCGTCGATCACGTTTTGGGGCAACATGTTGGGCTCGCTCACGGCGGGCGAGCCCGGAATCTGCCCCGTGCCCAAGAGGTCTCCCGTCATGCGATCGAAAGCGAGAATCTCGCCGCCCATCATCAGGGCGACGACTGAATCGGTCGGCGGGTGATAGTTGAAACCAAACGAATGCGTCGTGGAACGCTCGCCTTGAACGACCGGCGGCAGGTCGAGTGCCGTCGACGTGCGCCAAAGGATGGTGCCATCGGGCTGGATGGCCATCGCTTCGGTGTAGGTCACGTGATAGACGATTTGCTCACCGGGATTGTCCGGGTCGTTCAGGATCAAGATGGCGCCGCTGCCGGCGTTGTCCTGGTTTCCCTCGATCGCCCAGTTCCGCACGCCGGTCTCCGTGTCGAGCGACACCAAAGAGACGTCCTCCTCGGGAAACAGAGGGCTGAAGTAGAGATTTCCCCGATTGTCGTAGGTCGGGCCCTCGGGGACGTAGAAGCTAGTCTCCACCACCCAGTCGAGCTCGAGCTCGGGCGCGAGGGCGACCCAGACGTTGTCGGTATTGTTCGGCCCGACGTGCATCGTATGGAAGGTGTTCGGCTCGGGAATGACGTCGTAGGCGTAGTCGCCCACCGTACGTGCGCCCGTCGGGGCCCACTGCGTGACCGAAGCGGGGACGGTTTCCGGAGCTCGAGCGCCGTCGCCTTCACTGGAGCTGCAGGCGACGATGAACCCCAGCGTCAGGCACATCGCGCAAAAGAGCGGAGGCATCGGCTTCCAAGCTGGAGTGCGTGAGCGAGTCATCGGGTCGTTGATAGCACGTCGTCGAACGCGCTGGCCACGCTTTCTTAGGGTGTTTTCCCTTGCCACGAACGAGTGCCGAGCGCAGCATTCCGTCGAGAGCCATGGAAGTCACCGCCTCGCGCACCGCGCTCGACAGTCCTCAGGCGACGGTGGTGCGGCCTGGCTCCTTCGAGCCGCGAAACCACTTCTACAGCCGCGTGCTCAATGCACAAATCCACCCCTTGATGGGTTTCTTCCTCCGCATGTCGAACAAGCGGATCGTCACCCGGTACTGTCATCTCAATCCGCGCGTCGATCCGGATTACCTGATGGAGATCCTCGCCTACCCGCCGCAGCACTTTCGGTGGGCCGGAGCCGATCTCTTCTGTACGACGACCGCCGCTGGCAATCGCCGCCTCGTCGTCGTGGAAACGAACTCCTGCCCTTCCGGCAACAAGTCGATGCCGATCCCATCGGACGACGATGAGCAGGCCGGGTACCGAAAGCTCATCCAGACTGCGTTCTTGCCGCTGCTGGCGAAGCGAAAGACGGTCGCCGGGGCGCTTGCGGTGTTGTTCGACAAGAACTTCGTGGAGGCGTCCGGCTACGCGGCCGCGATTGCAGACCTGACCGGCGAGAACGTGTTTCTGACGCCGTTTCCGGAGGACGCAGCGGATCCGCCCGCCCGCTTCGTGGACGGCTTGCTCGAGGTTCGCGATCACGAGGGCTCGTGGTGGCCGATTCGTGCCGCGTTCCGGTACGTGACCCAGAAGCCCTGGAACCGAATTCCGATTCAGGCGCGGACCCGGGTTCTGAATCCCGTGGTCACTTGTCTATCCGGCGGTCGCAACAAGCTCGTCGCCATGAAAGCATACGCGCTCTACAACGCTGAGCTAGAAACATCCGGGCTCGAGATCCGCACGCCACAGACCATCGGCGACGTCGCCAAGCAGGAGGTGCCTCTCTGGGTCAAGCGCTTCGGCGGACACGCCGTCGTGAAGGTGCCGTACAGCAACGCGGGGCAGGGTGTCTTCACGATCGTCAATCAGGCTGAGCTCGATCGATTCATGGAGATGGAACACCCGTACGATCGCTACGTCGTGCAGAGCCTGATCGGGAACTACGTCTGGAGCTCCGTCGAGCGAGCGGGTCGCTTCTATCACGTGGGAACGATTCCAGACCGTCACGGCGACATCTACGTCGCCGATCTGCGCGTCATGGTCTGCGGCGGAGCCGATGGGTTTCGGCCGCTCGCCGTCTACGCGCGGCGCTCTCGCAAGCCGCTCCCAGCCGTGTTGCCAGACGGCGAGTCTTCCTGGGACGTCCTCGGGACGAACCTCTCCGATCGTCAGCCCGACGGAACGTGGATGGCTTCGACCGACCGGCTGCTGCTGATGGACCGCCGCGACTTCAACACCGTCGGCATCGGCCTCGACGACCTCATCGAGGCCTACATCCAGACGGTCCTCGCGACCATCGCGATCGACAAGATGACGTCTACGCTTCTCACGAAGAAGGGCGCGCTTCGGCGTGCTTTGTTTCGCTCTCTCGACGATGACTCCGCGCTTCTCGAGGAGATCAGGCGGGGATCGGCCGGCGGTAAGACGGTAACACCTGAAGTTCCGCCCACCGCGGGCTAGCGCAATTGCTCCATGGCAGCGATTGTAGGCGCGCCGAAATCCTTTCCGTACAGGTGCTCCGCCGGACGCAGGCCTCCCGGGCTGAACACGTTGAGCTCGAGAATCTTGCCTCCCACGAAATCCGCGCCCACGTGGAAAAAGCCCTCCTGCTCGAGCTGGGGCGCGATTCGTGTGACCGCTTGCTCGATCTCCGGGGTGAGCGCGGCAGCCTGCGCGACCCCTCCTGCATGGAGGTTGCTTCGAAAGTCTTTCGTGCCTGGGACGCGTGCCACGGCGGCGGCTTGGCCGTCCACCTTCAAAATCTTCCCCGCGAGGATCGTCACGCGGACATCCCCGAGCTCCGCCCCTTCGACGAACTCTTGTACCATCGCATAGCCGCTCCGAAGCACGACCTCGATGATTTGGGCCATGTTGGCGCGCGCGTCTTTTCCGATCACGAAGACGTCGCGCCCCCGGGTACCGTTCAGCGGCTTGATGACGGCTCTGGTCGAAACCGATTCCACGAAGCGTTCGATGTGCGCGACGTCGCGCGTGACGAGCGTTTTCGGTCGGAGGTCGGCCGGCAGGTCGAGGAGCGGAAGCTTCGTCGTCGCGCGGCTGAGCCCGCGTGGGTCGTTGATGACCCGGACTCCGCGTTCGTGGAGGCGTTCGAGCATGCGAAGAGCGCCGACGTGCTGTGCCCGGCGTAGCTCGTCTCGGCTGGGGTTCGTCCGGACCACGCAAAGGTCGTGCGCGTCGAGTATGGCGTTTACAGTTGGCGCTGCGGCAAGCTCTTGGACCAACGCATCGGGCTGCAGCTTGCTCGCGCCGGCACCTCTGGCGACCAAATCTCCGTCTGGCTCGATAGTCAAGTCGTCGACTCCGCAGACCAACACCTCGTGCCCTCGCCGCAACGCTGCGCAAACGAGGAGTGACGTCGTCTGTTCGGACGTGAGCTCCCGCCTGTCATTGACGACGAACGCGATGCGCATCACTCGCTTGGCTCCAGCCGCGGGGGTCCCGGGCTACGCCGACGGAAGCCATGGTCCTC
>JAHELW010000281.1 GCA_024643985.1 Myxococcales bacterium
CCGTAGCTCAGTGCGGCGCGCGCTCGAGGGCGTGTTTGACCTTGAGGCGGATGGTCGTGGCCAGCATGCCGGCTCTGCTTCGCTCCGTGCGAAAGCGTGTACCGAGCGACCGACTCGCGGGAAGCGAAATCCAGAGCCGGAGCAGGTGGCGCTTGCAAGCGGGGTCGGAATGGTCCTCGTAGTCGGTGCGCGCATGTAGCACCGTATGATTCGAAAGGAGCTGGATGTCGCCGGGCAGGAGCTCCATGTCGAGATACATGTCCGGCGAATCGGCGATTGCGTTGTAGAGGTCGAGCAGCTCTCGATCCTCGCGTGAAAGAAGCGACTCCCCGTTGGCGCCGACCGCGGACCTGAAATAGTCGGTGTGATAGAACGTTCGAAGCACACCCGAATCGAAGCAGCAGGGGCGCACCGGCAGATAGCGCACGCCGCCCTCTCCTTTGGTGTCCATCATGAAAGGCTCGTAGAGTCGATCGACCAGATCGGGTCGTTGGCGCAAGAGCTCGTTGTAGACGGCGACGGAGCTGACGATGCGGCTGACACCGCCGCGCTTCGCCGCCCTGAGACATAGAAGGCCCACCACGTCGGCCGCATCGCAGTGGAAGTTGATGTTCACGCGAGTGCGGTAGTGGCGCACCTGGTCGGGGCTCTCGCCGGTGTCTCGCACGTGGCCTAGCAGATCGCGCTGCGGGTTCTGCGCCCCGGGAATGCCGAGGTGCTGTCCCAAACACCAGAAGAACAGCTCGCTCTCAGCCTGCAGCCAGCGTTCGACGGGAATTCCGCGCAGGACTTGAAAGCCTCGACCCTCGTAGACTTCCCTGCGCCAGCGCTCGATCTTGTGCGAGAGATTCGGCAACGGGAAGTCCGCCTTCGTGAGCTCGCCCATCGGTTTGCCGGTTCGCCGGGCAGCCACGAGCGCATGCTCGAGCTCGGCGATGTCGTCCGCGCCGAGCTCTTCGCGCCAGTCGCCCCGCCGGCGCATCTCCGCGCCGGTCCAGACCGAGGGCGCGTCCAACGGCTCTCGCAGCACCCGCTCCTGCGGGCGAGAAAAATAGTGAAGCGTCTGCGCGGTGAGCGTCTTGTACACGTGGCAAGACCCTATCGCAGGACCTATACCGAGAACAGGAGATTTGAGATGAGCGAGCCAAGCTATGCGTTTTCGAAACACCTCGAAGGGGTCTCCGTCGACCAGGCTGTCGAACGAGTGGCCGAGGCGCTGAAAGCAAACGGATTCGGCGTGCTGACGAAGATCGACGTGAAGGACACGTTGAAGAAGAAAATCGACGTCGACTTCCGTCCCTACGTGATCCTCGGAGCCTGCAATCCCAAGCTCGCGCACAGGGCGCTTCAGGGGGATCCGTCGATCGGGCTGTTACTTCCCTGCAACGTCGTCGTGCAGGAGGCCGAGGGGGGCGCGCTGGTTTCGTTCGCCGACCCCAAGGCGATGTTCGAGCTCGCTCCGGATGCCCCGATCGAGGACATCGCGACCGAAGCGCGGCGCCTTCTTCAACAGGCGAAAGAGCAGCTCTAGCTCAGGCGATGGCCTCGATGCGCGCTGGCACGTGCTTGTGCCAGGGCGTGCCGGCGAGCCAATCCCGATCCTCGACGGACGTCAGCTCGTTGACGGCCACGCCGGTCCTGACCTGCGTCCCATTCGGGCTGGTGCTGTCGAGGCCGAGGCCGTTCGGGAGTGAAACGTGCCCAGGCTGCATCATCTCGGAAAGCTCGACGGGAACCTCGACGGAGCCTCGCTTGGTGCTGAGGCGCACCCGGCCGCCCTCGCCGACCCCCAGCGCCGCTGCATCGTCCGGATTCATGCGCAAAGAGCCCTCCGGATCCTTCTTTCGCCATTCCGGGGACCGGAAGATCGTGTTGGCGGTGAACGACCGGCGTTCCCCTGCGGAGAGGACGAACGGGAACTTCGAATCTCCCGTTCCAGGTTTCGCATCGCCTAGCGTCGACAGCTCCTCGAGCAGCTCGGGAATGGCGGCTTGAATTCTCCCGTTCGGTGTTTGGACGCGTGACCAGCCGTCATTGGGCTCGTCCACTGCAAAGACGACTCCCGAAGGGTTCTCGAGGATGGCGTCGAAGAGCGTCTCCGCAGCGACGAAACCAGGGCCCTCGAAGCCCGCACGGCGAAGCGACTCTGGGAACTTGGCGGCGTATTGATGAACGAGACCCCAGACGACCGCCGAAGTGTCCATTCCAGCCGGGAGCTGCGGTCCGAGCGTGCGATAGAGGATCACGGGCGCCAAGGGAGCAAGCTTCGGGTTCGAAAGCACGTTGGCGAAGAACGCCGGAATGAACGCCGCGCGTCCCTGCTCGAGAGCCGTACGCAAAGGCGCCAAGTCTTCCTCGGTGTACGCGCCGAGCGCCTCGCAGATACGCGCGTGGATCTCGGCCTCTGGCAAGACGCCGGCAGGTGGCTCTAGCAGAGGCTGCCGCACGTGAAAGTAGTTGTGGGGGAACTCGAAGTTGAAGAACGTCGCTTCGGCCTTCTCGTATTGAGTGGGCGTCGGCAGGATGTAGTGCGCCAGTCGCGCCGTTTCGGTCATTGCGACATCGATGACGACCAGCGTGTCCAATGACTGAAGGGCCTCTCTCATCGCCTGGCTGTCGGGCATCGAGTGCGCGGGGTTGCCGCTTTCGACGATCATCGCTCGATAGCGCTT
>JAHELW010000120.1 GCA_024643985.1 Myxococcales bacterium
CCCCACTCGCTGTGCTGGGCATCCCGACCGATTCTCCTCCGCATACGTCCTACCGCTGCGTACTGAATCCGGGTTTTCGCGGTGTGGGTTGCAACACCTTGAAATGACAGCCTTCCGAGAGGGGGAGCATGTCCCCTTCTTGATCGCGAGCCGGAACGGCGAAGCCCGGCGCGAATGCGCCGCCAAGCCCGAAGGGCGCGGAGGGAGGATTACGGGTGGGGGTGGGTGGGTCGGATATAACTAAACCGAACCAGGCGACCATTACGGCAACCACCTCCAAGCACGTGCAGGGGCGCAGGCCCGCGTCGTGTTTTTTCCGAGCCCCGTATGCAGGGCGAATTCGGGTTTTCGCGGTGTGGGTCGTAAGTGGTTGGAATTAGCGGGGTTGGGAGGGGGGAGAATGTCCCCGTGCTAGGTTCGGGGCATGGGGGCGCGGGCGCTCGTCGTTGGGCTGGATGGGTTTGATCTGTCGGTCGTCGAGCAGCTTGGTGCGGAACGGCTGCCGAACGTGCATGCGCTCATGCGCCGAGGCGCGCACGCGGCGCTCGAGTCGGTGCAGCCTCCGGCGACGCTGCCGAACTGGACCACGTTTCTCACTGGGCTCGATCCGGGGCGACACGGCGTGTTCGATTTCACGACGCGGCATGGCTACCAGGTTCGTTTCATCGGGGGCACGGCGAGACGGGCGCCCACGATCTTTCGGACGCTCGACGAGGCTGGGCTGCGATGCGCGTGCCTGAGCTTCCCGGCGACGTGGCCTCCCGAACCGTTGCGCCACGGCGCATTCGTCAGCGGATGGGACGCCCCGGTCGCCTTCGAAGCCGACCGCTCGTTCGTGTGGCCGCCGTCCCTCTACGACGAAACCACGGCGCGGTTCGGCAAGCCCACGTTCGACGACGTCGACGAATTCCATGCCGACGACCCCGGTTGGACCGACCGCCTGCCCCATGCGCTGGAGCAACGGATCGCGAAGAAGACGAGCTGGGCGCGCTGGCTTCTCGAACGCGACGACTGGGACGTGTTCGCCCTTTATTTTGGAGAGAGCGACACTGCGTCGCACTACCTCTGGGCGCTCCACGATCCCGGCTCCCCGCGACGTCCACGCCGTGTGACCCCTGCCCAACAGGCGGGGCTCTCTCGCGTGTACGAGTCCTTGGACCGCGCCCTCGGAACACTCGTGAAGGCAAGCGGGACCCAGACCGAAGTCACGGTCTTGAGCGACCACGGCTCCGGCGGCTCGTCCGACAAAGTTCTCTACGTAAATCGACTGCTCGCCGAGCACGATCTGCTCCGCTTCAAGAGGCGCCGGCACCTCGTCGGCTCGAAGTTGAAGGAGCTCGGACTTCGGCGTCTCTCCCCGCGGGCGCGCGAAAGCCTGTTCCGCCTCGGCGGCGCGTGGCTTCCGAGCCGTCTCGAGTCGAGCGTTCGCTTCGGTGGAATCGACATGTCGAAAACGACGGCGTTTAGCGACGAGCTCAACTATTTTCCAGGGGTTCATTTGAACGTGAGCGGCCGCGAGCCCTCTGGCCTCGTGGTGCCGGAGCGGAGGCGCGAAGCGATCGTTCGAGTGCGCGCGGCGCTCCTCGCCGCCCGAGACCCCTGGAGCGGCAAGGCCGTGTTTCGTGACGTGATTCCTCGCGAGGAGCTCTACGAAGGCCCCTTCGTCGAGCGTGCACCGGATCTACTCCTCGATCTCCACCTCGATCGCGAGTACTCGTACAACCTCATGCCGAGCGCGACGTCCGAGGGAGCTTCTTTTCGCAAGCTCCGTCCCGACGAGTACCTCGGCAAGAAGGGCCGAAGTCTCCCGGGCAGCCACCGCAGCCGGGGCTTCGTGGCGATCGCGGGCCCGACCGTACGGCCGACCGGACGCATCGACGCGCACATCTCCGACGTCACCGCCACGCTTCTTCACCGGCTCGAGCTCGCCGTCCCACCCTCGTTCAAAGGTCGGGTCCTCTGGGAGGCCCTGCAGACCGAAGAAACGAAAGCGCCGGAAACGCTCCCCGAGGTTACGCGCGCGCGCGACCTGCCCCAATCGCGAGGGGGCGTGGTCGAGTCGCGCCTTCGCGCGCTGGGTTACATCGAATGATGCTGCACGTCGCCTGCCTTCCGTTTCCGAGCCACCAGGGCACGCAGGCGGCGGTTGCCTCGATGCTGCGCACGAGCGCGGAGGCGGGGCGGCGGCCCGCCCTATTGACGTACGCGCACGGTGCGCACCCTGTTGATGCCCGCTACGAGCATCACCGCGTTCCCGACTTTCCGAGAGTGCGATCCCTTCGCTCGGGCCCGTCGCTCGGAAAGATCGCCCTCGACGTCCGATGCATCTTGGAGATCCGAAGGCTCGCTCGCCGATTGCGGCCCGACGCGATCATCGCGCATCACATCGAAGCGGCGCTTGCTGCAATCACCGCGAACGTCGCGCCGGTCTATTACGTGGCACATACCGCGCTATCGCGAGAGCTCTCCGTCTACTTTCCCCGGCTGCCGGCAAGCCCGCTCGACGCGATCGGCCGTTGGGTCGAGCGCTTTGCAAGCGGGAAGGCAGCCGGCGTCGCCGCGATCGCACCATCCCTGGCCAACCTGCTCGGCGCGGAGGTCGTGTATCTTCCCGTGCCGTGGGCGGTCGTCCCAGACCGGCCTGAGCGAGAGCAGGCCCGCGCGGCGCTCGGAATCCCGCTCGGCGCCGAGGTCTGCCTGTACGCGGGGAACCTGGATCGCTATCAGGGCTGGGATCACCTCATCGCAGCCCTCGCGGAGCTTCGGGGCTCGCGTCCCGGAGCGCGCCTCCTCGTCGCGACCGAATCGGATCCAGCCCCGGTGCTCGCGGAGGCCGAACGTCGCGGCGTTGCGGAATCGGTCGATATTCGCAGGCTTGGCGGCGAGCTCGCCCGCGCGCTGGCGCATGCGGCGTGCGACCTCGCCTGGGTGCCGAGACGCACGGAGGGCGGCCTGCCGATCAAGATGCTCGACGCCTTCGGAAGACGACTCCCAGTCGTCGCAATGAACCGCGCCACTGCGGGCCTCGCCGTCTCGACGGTCTGCGAGGTCGTGCGGGACGACGATCCCCGCGCCCTAGCCGCCGGCGCCGCAGAGCTGCTGGGCAATCCGCGTCGTGTCGACGAGCTGCGTGAGAGCGGCGTGCGCTACCTCGACGCGCATCACAGCAGCGGGGCGTTTTTGAGCGCGCTCGACGGGTTGACCGGAGGCGCCGGAGCTAGCGCTCGGCAGGCCACGCGGCCCGGGCGGCCTCCACGAGCTCTACGGGAACACCGAGCGCGCTGAGCTCCGACGGATCGCACCAACGAAACTCGTCGTGCTCATCGGAGAGGATGACCTCACCTCCGTCGTGGTCCGCCCGGAAAACGATTACCGTCATCGGCTCTCCTCGACGAAGGGCTGCGTACGCCACGATCGGCTGCGGATCGATCGTCACTCGTAGACCCGTCTCCTCCGCGACTTCGCGCAGCGCTGCCGTAGCTGGATCCTCCCCTGCACGGACGCGACCGGAAACGCCCTCCCAGACCCCCGGGCCGGCCTCCGCCACCGCGGCGCGGCGCATCGACAACATCTTCCCGTCGCGGAACACGAGAACGGTCACGGCAACCCACTGTTTCGTCTCGTCGCTCATCTCGACCATTCGCTGTCAACATATGCGCCAAGCCGCGCTTTTTTGGATCCGATTTGAACGCACCAAGTACCATTTTCCTCCACCCGCCGTCGGAAAAACGTTCATGGTCGCCCATCCGGACGAATCGCTCTCATACGCTGAAAAACGCGCGAAATGCGGAGTCTCGCACCTCCTGTTGAGCCGGGAGCTCGAGCTCGAGATCCCCGCGCTGGCCGACCTGACCGCGGCGATCGCCGCGCTCGCGATCGGCTCGAAACGAAAGGCACTGCTGCCCCTTGCAAGCACCGCGATCGAGTACGCGTTGGTCCGGCGGGGAGAGAACGTCTTGGTGAGCTGCTACGGGACCGCCAGCGCTCCTGTCGTGTATCAGCTCGATCGCAGGGTATCGCTTCGCCGTCTCCTGGACACCTGTGCACAGTCGATGCTCGCAGCGGCCGGCGCCGAGCCCGATCCCACTGCGCGCCAGATCGCGATCCGTGTCGCCGAGCGTGCCCTGGCGTCGAAAGTCGCGCCGGACCCCGAAGGACGCGTCGCTCCGATGAACCAGCGCGGCGGCGAGCTCGATGCGCCGGGCGAGCACGTGCCTCTGTCGTTTGGATACGAGGCGGCGATCTATCCCTCCTCTTCCGCGTCGCCAGGCCGCTCCACCCGAGCGGACGTGCACGCGCTTCTCTTCGACGGTCATCTCTGGGCCTTCGTACGGGGTCGGAGGCTCTCGCTCGCGCGCGGGCCAATCCTGTTGGCTGCCCATCGGATGGTCGTGGCGGTTCGCACGCTCGTCGACTCCTTGGACAGCACGCGTCCGACGCACGTCCGCCTGCGGGCGGGCGGGTTTCAGATCGCCATGCGAAAGTCGTCGCACCAGCTCGTGAGCGTGGAGCTGTCTTCCGAAGGCCGCGGCGACCTGACGGCCACCTCGCTGACCATCGCGGAGGCCGCACTTCCGATCCTGAAGCTGGCAAGTGACCTGCTTCGAAGCCTGGTTGCTACGGATCGGGGGCAGAGCCGCAATCTTCGAGTCCGAGCGCTGCGAGAGGAAGTGCGATCGCTCCGACGCGAGATACGTACGAGGCGCAGCGCCGACAGCTTCGTGAACGTAGACCCAGATCGGCTCCGAATGCATCACGAGGGCGATGCCGTGGCCGCCCGCGTCGACGACAAGCTCCCTTCCCTGCTGTTCGACGAGCGATGGAGGATCTGCCTCGAGGGTCTCGACGCGAACTCGGTCTTCATGTGCGGCGACCGGCTCGTCATCGCGACTCAGTCTCACGTGGTGGCCGTGTCCCGCGACGACGGACAGGTGCTCTGGGCGCGGCCCGGGCAAGCGTCGACGACGATGATGGCGGGCTCGGTCTTGATTCGCCTCTCGATCGACGGTGAAGTCGAGCTCTGTAGCGTCACGGACGGCGAAGCCTACTGCTCGACGCACATCACACCGCGAATCGGAGGACCGCCGATCGGCTTGATGGCCGGAGGCGGCAAGATTCCACCCGTCGCGGTCCTGACGGAGGGAAGTCACCGGCTCGTCGCAATCGACGTTCGAACCGGAGAGCCTCGCTGGCGATTCAGCTCGCGGAGCGGCGGCGAGTTCCGATTGACGAAGGTTGGGCGTGTGCTCCTCGTCACGTGCGGAGAGGACGCGATTCACGCTCTCGACCTCGCCACGGGAGAGGATGTCTGGCGCTTTGCCGAGCGCGGCTGCTTTCAGCTGAAGCCGCTCGTCAGCCACGAGACGGTCGTGGCGGCCGCTGCGCGAGGTCCTCGCGAAGGCGCATTGTTCGCCATCGATCTTTACAGCGGGCAACCGCGCTGGGAGCACCCGCTGGACGGTCCCCCGACGTCAGACCCGTGCGCCGCAGGCGGCGTGACGTTGGTTTCGAAGGCCGGGGACGAGGCCTGTCTCTCGGCGCACTGCTTGGAGACGGGAGCGCCCGTTTGGGAGACCAAAGACCCGGGGCTCGGCATCGGAGGCGCCGGGCTCGCCGTCGATGAGACGTGGGTGGTCAACGCGCCTTTCGGGCAGCTGAGCGCGCTCGATGTGAAGACCGGAGACGTGCGATGGAGCTGCAACCTCGCCGATGCGCTTGCGGACGAGATTCCGCGGAGGCTCGAGCCGGTGCTCCGCGGTGGGGCGCTCTTCGTACCTGCATCTTCCGTACACGTAGTACGCCCGGCGGATGGTCAGAAGCTTTCCGCGAGCCTGCCCTGCGACCTCGTGCCGGACCTGATGCGGGTCGACGAGCGAGGCTGGGTGTACGTCGCCGAGGAAAGCGGATACCTCGCCGCCTACGCGCCGAAGCCGATGCTCACCCTGATCAAGGGCGGGACGCGCTAGGCCGCTAATCGAACGGTATGCAGTTGAACTCCATGGTCCAACCTTGGAAGACCGGGGTGCTCGCCTGATCGGTCGAAGCATCGAGCTGCGCGCGCACCCGTAGGTAGGGTTTGAAGTTGGTCTCGCCGCCCGAGAGCAGCACGTCGCCCACGTCGTAGGTCTGCGCGGTGGTCTCCGTCGGATAGGTGAGTGACACGGGGATCATCGAGTCGAGACTGGCCAAGTCGTCCGCGGTGTAGAACTCGAAGGTCACCGTGCTGTCCGACGGGGTCGAGCCGATCCACGTGAGATCGCCCCAGTCAGGCCGCTCGGGCGGCATCTCGCAGACGACGTCGGAGTCGTAGGTGTTCCGGTAGTAGCCGGTGCCGAAGTCAGACCCCGAGGGAGGCACCATCACGCGCACGGGATAGCGGTCGATTTCCGTCGTCCCATCGACCATCACCACCATGTAGAACTCGAAAATTTGGGCGGTCGCGGTCGACGGCACGAAGTCGTTCCCGACCCGGAAGCGGAACTGGAGGTTCGCATCGGCCAAGCAGCCGAGGCACATGCCGGTTCCCTGTCCACCGGTGCAGTTCTTGGTGCCATTGGTCGGGCATTTCTTCGCCTCGATGTTGCTGACGAAGCGCGTCTCGTCGACCGTCGGGGTCGCCGGGTTGTCTTCGGGCACGAGGGTGACATCCCGTCGTGTATCGCCGACCAGCGCACGGACCGCATCGAGAACCGCGGTTCCGAGACCGGACCCGTCGCCTGCGATCTGCTCGAGGTACGGATCGCCCTGCTTGTCGACTGACCCGGTCACGATCCCGAGCTCGGTCAAGTCCGGCAGGGCGATGTAGCCGCCCGAGTTGGGGCTCATGACGCTGACGACCTTGACCCCAGCGGCCAAAATCTCGGTCTCCACCGTGGTCCACGCGATTGGAAGGTCGGCGGTCTGCCAGCTGGAGTAACCGCCAGCGTCCTCGCTGAGGTTGTGAAACCTGAGCTGGAAGTTGCCTCGTCTGCCGGAGACCGAGCTGCTCGTATCGACGGACGCATCCGAGACGGCATAGTAGTCTCCTGACGGCAGTATTTGCGTGAGCCGTCCCCAATAGTCGCCGCTGCCGGGCCCTGGATTACAGTCGATGAATCCTAGCGCCGAGTTGAGAAGCGCGACGTTGGTCGTGTGATAGGCGGTCCCCTCGCCACTGATGAACATGTTGGTGGTATCATCCAGGGAGAACCGCAAGAACGCGTCGCGGCCGTCCGCCCAGCATCCCGACCCACCGCACTGCATGCAGAGCCCTTTGTCCCAGGTGACCGCGTCATTTCCAAGGTTGGTGTTGCTTCCCATGACGGTCAGCGACTTCTCGCTGAGGTCCCCGAGGTTCCACGCGGTCACCGGGTCGCTCGCGTAGAGGACGTTCGGGGACTGCTCTACGGGCGGAAGCCGAGTACCCATGCCGAGCACGCCATCGAAAGGCGGGTTGCCGTAGGTGTGGCCGTTCGCGACCGGGCCGTTCCACATGTCGGCATCGCTGAAGAGCAGGATGATTGGCAGCACGCTGTCACGGAAGCACGGGTAGCCCCAGCGGCCTGACGGCGTCGAGGGGCAGGCGCCTCGGTTTGGTACGAGGTCTCCAAGACCGTTCCCTGTCACGACCGAGTAGAGCGCCTGGCTGGTGGCCTCCGGGTAGTCCTTGTTGTTGTCCGCTCGGAACATGGAGACGGCATCGAGCACGTGCTGGATGTTGTTCGTCGTGTCGAGGTAGTGGTGAAAGGGAGCCATGTCGTAACGATTGTTGTGCGGCAGATAAGAGACCTCCTTGAAGTCTCCGACGCCCATCCATACATCGGGGATCACGCATTGAATGGCCCCTACGATGCCGGTGCCCGCGCCTCCCGGACACTCGCTCGTGTCGACGAAGGTGCCGCTGGTGAGGTCCGTGACGAGCTGGTTCTGCTCACCACCCATGGAGCCGGTGGCATCCATCAGTATGTAGACATCGGCACTCCGGACGTTGGCTCGAACCGAGATGTCTGCGGACACGGTGTTGTCGCCACCGGAGTTGTAGTATGCCGTTTGGTAAGCGCCGTCGTTCGTGCTGTCCCCATCGCAAGGAAGCCGCCAACCTGTCCCTGGACACTCGTCCGCTTCGTCGGGTACGCCATCGCCATCGGTGTCGGTGATGGTGCCGCTGCCCCCCTGAAGCATGAGAGCGCCGTCACCGCTCGAATAGACGAGGTTGCTGGAGTTGGTCACACTGAGGTCGACCTGCTCGGGATAGTCGGTGGCCGAATTGCAGGTCGGGTCCCCGTTGCCACACGAGGCGGGCGGAGATACGAGCGCTTCGTAGCTCACACCCGCAGAGCCGGGCTCGCCGCCTTGGCACGCAGACAGCGCGACCGCAAAAGAGATGAGAATCAGGGGGGTTAGGGCTTGGGGTTTCACGTTGCCTCCTTAAGGTGCAATCCCGCGCTGGCAGCTAGGCGAGCCGCCGGCTCGGGGAGCTGCGCAGACTTGCTGGACCGGGCAGTCCGTCACCTGATCGCAGCTTCCGTTCGTTCGAACACATTCCTTGCGTCCGTCCTGCCAAAGGCCGACGCACTCGAAGCCCGTGTCGCAGTCGTTGTTGGTTAGGCAGAGGCCATAGTCGCCGCACGCGGCCGTCGTGCCTGTCACGCCTGCTTCGCACACCGGCGCGGAGGGATCCGTGCAGGTGGAGCTCAGACAAGCGTCGCCTGAGCCGCTGATCTCCCCGGCGCATTCCTTGGTCCCGTCGTTGTCGATGTCGGCGCACAAGCTCCCAAACCCGCCGCAGTCCTCGTCCGTGTGACAAGTGCGATAGACGTGTACGCAGAAGCTCGCGGTTGGAGTCGTGCTGCAGACGTGGCTCTTCGGACAATCCTGGTAGTCGTCGCAGGGCACGCGACGATCGACACAGTTCCCGCCTTCGCAAGAAAAGCCGGGTACACAGTCGTAGCTCTCGGTTACCGGGCTGCAGCCGGGGGTTACGCGAACACAACGGGTTGCACCCGCGCCAACCGGAATGCAGTCGTAGTCCATCGTATTGGGGCAATCGTTTTCGTCGATGCACGAGCCGCCACGGGATGGCTGACACTGCTTGATCGGAGCGCCTTCATGGGTTGAGCACCCGGATTCGACGCAGACGTAGCCGCTGAATGCGAAGTCGCTGTCGGTGTTGCACAAGAACTGATCGGGGCAGGTGTGACAAAGCGCGTTGGTCGCACATGGACCGGAAACACCCCCGGCACCTCCGGCTCCACTCATGCCTCCGGTGCCTGCCGAGCCTCCAGTGCCTGCGAAGCCTCCGGTTCCCGCCGAGCCTCCCGTGCCCGCCATGCCTCCGGTGCCGGCTATGCCCCCGGTGCCGGCCATCCCCCCAGCGCCCGCAGCTCCGCCCGCTCCAGACGAGCCCGCGGAGCCTCCGGTGCCTGTGAACGGCGGCACGACGGGTGTCGTCGAAGCATCACCGCAGCCGATGACCAACGCGAGCAAACCCGCCGCGAGCCAGAAAGCCTCCGTTGCCGGCGACCTCGTAGGCTCTGCAACGCGGTGGAGCTCGCTCATGGCTGGTACCCCATCTGGCAGCTCGGTGAACCGCCTTCCCTCGGAGAGGCGCAGACCTCCTGCACCGGGCACGCTTCGAAGCTCGAGCAACTTCCGCCGCTCGGCACGCACTCCCTGCGGCCATCCGGCCAGAGACCCACACAGCTGAAGCCGGCTGCGCAGTCAGTGTCGCCGAGGCAAAGTCCATACTGCCCGCAGTTGGTCGTGCTGCCCGCCCCCGAGGCTTCGCAAACGGGCGCCCCCGAATCGCTGCACTCCGAGTTGACGCACGCGTCGGGCACGGAAGCATTTGGGTCGTAGGTGCCGGCGCATTCTTTGCTTCCGTCACCGTCGATGTCTTCGCAGTGCGATGCCAATCCCACACAGTCGAACTCGAACGAGCAATCCTGTTGGATCCGTTGACAGAACCTGGAAGTATCCGTTCCGCCGCAGACGTGGTTTTTCGGGCAGTGCTCGTCGAGATCGCAGGGAACGCGGCGATCGACGCAGGTTCCGTTCTCGCAGGAGAAACCACGCACGCAGTCGAAGACCGTGTCGCAGCCCGGCGTCATCTTGACGCAGCGATTGCCTTCTCCGGGAACCTCGAGGCACTCTCGCCCTTCCGGACACATGTCGCTGCTCGTGCACGCGCCGCCTCCCGCAAACACGCACTGCTGGATCGGGGCACCCTCGAGATCATCGCAACCGGAGTCGATGCACACGAAACCGTCAGAGCAATCGTCGTTGGTGTCGCAGACGTCGCTCTGCATCGGGCAGGACGCGCAAAGGACGGAGGTCGTACACTCGACGGGCTGGTCGCCGCCCATGCCGCCCGTGCCGCCCGAGGCTCCGATGCCGCCGGCGCCTCCAGCGCCTCCCAGGCCGCCGCTCCCTCCGGTTCCGATTCGCGGGCCCCCGTTGCCGCTGTTGCAACCCGCTGCACAGGCCACGCCCAGGAGCATTATTCCAAGCCATCGATAAGCCATCAGGGCCTCCTTTAAAACAATTTCATGGAAATTTTCCGCTGCGGCAAGCCTGCCAG
>JAHELW010000282.1 GCA_024643985.1 Myxococcales bacterium
ACCGTCCCGCCGATCGCAAAGCAGAACTCCCAGTCGTCCTCGCGCGTCAGCGCCTCTCCCACCGTCGGCTCGAAGGTGCGAACCGCGTCGTAGCTGACGTAGCCGACCGCGCCGCCCCAGAAGCGGGGCAGCCAGTCCACGGCCGGCGGCTTCCACTCCGAAAGCGTCTCGCGAAGCCGCTCCCACGGATCGACCGCGAGCTCGACTTCGACCTCGCCGTCCTGGACGCGCTCGAGCTTGTCCGCGACACCGCGCACGATCACCTCGGGTGAAAAACCGACGAAGCTGTAGCGCGCCCACGTCTCTCCGCCGGTGACGCTCTCGAGCAAGTAGCTTCCCGCCTCTTGGCCGAGCGTTGCGTGCGCGAGCACGGGCGTTAGACGATCGGAAATGACCTCACGGTACACCGGCACCACGGTCGCCCCGTGGCTCAAATGCTCGAACTCGTCGCGGCTCGGGAAATAGTCGCTCACCGAGGTCCGAATAACACCGATGGGGCAAACGTGCTAAGGCCCCGCCCTGAGGAGAACGCGAGAAACGATGGCTGACCTACCCCTCACCGAAGTCGATCCCGAAATCGCCGAGTGCATCCGAGACGAAGAGAAGCGCCAGCACGAGAAGCTACGCCTCATCCCGAGCGAGAACTACGCCACCAGGGCCGTCATGGAGGCCTGCGGGAGCGTCCTCAACAACAAGTATTCGGAAGGCTACGCCGGCAAACGCTACTACGAGGGTCAGCAGAACATCGATAAGGTCGAGCAGCTCGCCATCGAGCGCTTGAAGAAGCTCTATGGCGTCGACCACGCCAACGTGCAGCCCTACTCGGGCTCGCCCGCGAACCTCGGCGTCTACTTCGCCTTCTGCAAACCCGGCGACACGATCATGGGCATGGGCCTTCCGAGCGGCGGCCACCTGACGCACGGCTGGAAGGTGTCGATCTCCGGCAAGTACTTCAACGCCATCCAGTACGGCGTGCGCCGCGAGGACCACCGCATCGACTTCGACGAGGTCGCGAAGCTCGCGCGCGAGCACAAGCCGAAGCTCCTCTTCTGCGGTGCGACGGCCTACCCGCGCGTCGTCGACTTTCCGAAGTTCGCCGAGATCGCGCGCGAGGTCGGCAGCATCCTCGTGGCTGACATCGCTCACATCTCGGGTCTCGTCGCAGGCGGCTCGCATCCATCGCCGGTCGGTCACGCCGAGGTGATCAGCAGCACGACGCACAAGACCCTTCGCGGTCCGCGGGGAGGCATGATTCTCTGCAACGACGAGCACAAGAAAGCGATCGACCGCGCCGTCTTCCCCGGCCTTCAGGGCGGCCCGCACAACGGCACCACCGCCGGCATCGCGATTGCCGCCAAGCTCGCGATGGCCGACGATTTCAAGGCGTACGCGCATGCGATCGTCGACAACTCACGCACGCTCGCCGACACCCTCGTGTCCCGCGGCTTCGATCTGGTGACCGGCGGAAGCGACAATCACTTGATTCTGATCGACCTCACGAACAAAGACGTGCCGGGCAAAGTCGCCGCGCAGGCGCTCGACCGTGCGGGCATGGTCGCCAACTACAACTCCGTGCCGTTCGATACGCGCAAGCCGTTCGACCCGAGCGGCATCCGCTTGGGCACGCCGGCGATCACGAGCCGCGGCATGGGCGCCGACGAAATGAAGCGGCTCGGCAACTGGATGGCGGACGTCGTCGAGGACACGGAAAACGAGGGGCTGATCACCCGCATCGCGGGCGAGATCAAAGACCTCTGCGACCAGTTCCCCGCCCCCGGCGTACGCCTGTAAAGCCGACGCTTTGCGTCAGCCTCTACGGGGTCTTCCGTTCAGGGCAAAGTTGCGCCCGCAAAGGGGCTCGCCCCTGCTAGACTGGAACGTAGATGTCCCTCCAAGGAAAGCGCGTCGTCGTCGGGCTCGGCGGCGGGATCGCGGCGTTCAAATCGGTGCAGCTCGTGCGCGAGCTGATGCGTCGGGGCGCGGAGGTGCGCGTCGTCATGACCGAGGCGGGCACTCGGTTCGTCGGTCCCATCACGTTCGCGGGGCTGACGGGAAGGCCCCCGGTCACGGACCTTTGGGCCGAGGACTACGCGGGTGAGGTGCACGTCGAGCTAGGCGAGTGGGCGGACGCGATCGTCGTCGCTCCCGCGACGATGAATCTGATGGCCCGCGCAGCGACCGGCCAGGCCAACGATGCTCTTCTCGCCACGCTCGCCTGCGCGCGCGGCGAGCTCTTCTTCGCCCCTGCGATGCACCAGCGGATGTGGTCTCACCCCGCCAACCAGGCGAACGTGCGGACGCTCGCGGAGCGCGGCGCCATCATGATCGGCCCGGTAACCGGAGCTCTCGCAAACGGCGAAATCGGCGAAGGCCGCATGGTCGAGCCCGAGGAGATTGCCGACGCCGTCGAGGCGCACCTCAGTCACGGGAGCGACCTCGCGGGCGCGCGGATCTTGATCACGGCCGGACCCACGCACGAGGACCTCGACCCCGTGCGGTTCCTCGGCAATCGGTCGACCGGCCGTATGGGCTACGCGATCGCAAACAAGGCGCTTCGACGCGGTGCCGAGGTCACGCTCGTGACCGGACCGGTTCATCTACCGCATCCGGTGGGCGCCGAGGTCATCGACGTGCGGTCCGCGGAGGAAATGCATCGTGCGGTC
>JAHELW010000121.1 GCA_024643985.1 Myxococcales bacterium
GCTCGCCTCGGGGCGCCGTCGTGGTCGAAAGAGCAGTGGGCGCACTACACCGAAGCGCCTTCCGATCGCAGGTATGCCGAGCTGGCCTCGGAGATCGTGGGCGGGCTGCCCGACGGTCTGCGACGCAACAGGATCGCCAAGGCCTTTGCCGTCACGAGCTGGCTCGGCGAGCAAGGCATCTACAGCCTAAAGAACGAGCACAGCGGCGCCGAAGATCCCACAGCGAGCTTTCTTTTCGGAGATCTCACGGGGTACTGCGTCCATTTCTCGCACGCTGCGGCCTACTTGTTGCGCAGCCTCGGCGTTCCTGCGCGTGTGGCGACCGGCTACGCCGTGAGCGAGTCTGCGCGGCAGGGCGGCTCTGCGCTGCTGCTGTCGGGAGCCGCATCCCACGCGTGGCCCGAGGTCTATCTGGATGGCTTCGGCTGGGTGGTGCTCGACGTCTACCCGGAGCGCGCGCTCGACCCGCCGGAGCAGCCCATGGACGCAGACCTGCAGCGACTGCTCGGCGAGCTTGCGCGCGGCGCGTCTCCGATCCCGCTTTCGGCGACCGACCTCCCCAAGCTGAAAGAGCTCGCGCGGCGCGTGACGTTGACCGTCGGGACGTGGTTCTTGCTTGCGCTCGCAGCGGTGCTGCTGTTGCTCTATGCGGTGAAGCTTTGGCGTCGCGCCGCGCCCGCCCTCGCGCGCGAGAATTCCTTGCCACGGCTTCTCTATCGGGCGGAGCTCGATCGCCTGGGCGAGGTTGCGATTCTTCGAGACACCGGCGAATCCCGCGAAGCGTTCGCAGCTCGCGTGCGCGATCGAGTGCCATCTTTGGAGGCGTTGACCCGTGTTCACGTCGCCGCGGCGTTTGGCACTCGGAGTCCCGCGCCGGACGAGCTCAATGCTCGGGCCGCGGCGCTCAGGCGAGACATTCAGGGCAGTTTTCCGCGATGGAAGAGGTTTTTGGGGTTAATCACCCCGTGGTCTTGGTTACGTTCAAAATGATGCCATTCTTTCGAAAAGGAGCCGGAGCTCGAGATGCAGCAAGCGATCCAATCCCCGATTGACGACAGCCTGATCGGCGCCCGCGAAGTCGCCGAACGGCTCGGGGCGCGGCTTCGCGCCGCAGTCCGCGGGCGTGACGAGGTCGTCGAGCTGGTCTTGGTCGCGCTCCTCGCCGACGGTCACGTCCTCCTCGAGGACTACCCGGGATCCGGAAAGACCACGCTGGCCCGCGCTCTCGGAAACGCTCTCGAAGACCAGGGAGGCGCGCCCGGTGTATCCGCTTTTCGTCGCATCCAGTTCACGCCCGACCTGCTGCCGAGCGACATCACCGGAACGAACATTTTCGACGTCGAAACCAGTCGCTTCGCGTTTCGCCGCGGTCCAGTGTTCGCCCACATCGTCTTGGCAGACGAAATCAACCGCACGTCGCCGAAGGTCCAGGCGGCCATGCTCGAGGCGATGGCCGAAAAGCAGGTCACGGTCGACAATCAGTCGCACCCTCTCGACGAGCTCTTTTTCGTGATTGCCACGCAGAACCCGCTCGACCTGGCGGGGACCTATCCGCTGCCCACACCGCAGCTCGATCGCTTTCTCTTCAAGATCGAAATGAAGCACATCGATCGCGCGTCGGAGCTCGAGGTCCTCGAGCAGTATCCGCGCGCGAGCCTGGAAGTCGCGCGTGACTACCCCGGCGTCACCCGCGACGAAGTTCTCGCGGCCCGCCGGCAAACGCGTGGCGCAGTGCACGTCGCACCCGTGGTCAAGGAGGCGCTGGTCGATCTCGCGAGGCTCTTGCGAAGCGATCCCCGCGTCCTTCAAGGAGCGTCGACGCGCGCGCTCGTGCTGATGATGCCGGCTCTCCAGGCGCGCGCGGTCATTCACGGCCGTGACTTCGTGGCACCGGAGGACGTGGAGGCGCTCGCCCCCTACGTCTTCAAGCATCGGCTCGAATGCGCGCCGGGGGTCGAGGACGTGGAAGCGCTTATCGCGGAGGCGACCGCCGTCGAGATCGAGAAGCTGGCCAGAGCTAGCCTGCGACGCGGGTGAAGATGAAATCGGGGCTCACAGCGTGTGCCGCGGTCGTCTCGGTCACCTTCGTGCTCGTCGCGTCGATCGCCGCGGCCGAAGAGATGGTCACTCCGATCCTTCTCGAAGGCGAGGATGCTGAGGTCGAAGAGCTTTACCTTTGGGAGCTCGTCGAGCGGGAGCGCTACGTGAAGGCGCGTGAAGAGGCCGAGAAGTACTTGGCCGAGCATCCGGACTCCTACGTGGCGCATCTCGTGCTCGGGACCGCGCAGCACTACGGGGAGGCCAACTTCCCGAAGGCGCTCTTTCACGAAACGCGGGCTCTCGAGCTGTTCGAAGCGAAAGAAGGAGTCCAACCAACCCAAAGTCAGCCGTGGCGGTGGCATGCACGCATCTTGGTCGCGCTCACGCGCACCCATGGCGACCTCGAGCACTATGACGAGCAGCTCGGGTTCATGTACCGATACAACGAGCTCTACACGCCACAGCTCAAAGCCGAGCTGGCCTGGCCGCTGATGAAGAAGCGCGAGTTCGAAAAGGCGAGGCTCGCGGCCGAGGACGGCCTCGAGACGGGCGATCCGTATCAGGTCGAGCGAGCGATGAACGCGCTCTGTGCGATCGAGTTCGAAGCCGGTGACGACGTGAAGAGCTACGAGGCGTGCGCGGAAGCCGTCGAGTACGGCCGCAGCCATTTCGGCAGCCCGACCGCCGTCGACCTCGGGAACTTCGCAGAGGCGGCGCGTTCGGTCTTTCGATTCGACGAAGCCGAGCGTCTGCTGATGGAAGCATCGAAGACCGGACTGTCGTGGTATGGCAATCCGTGGCTGGAGCTCGCGGACCTCTACATGCGTGCGGGCCGTCTTGCCGAGGCGCTGTCGGCCCTTCGCGAGGTGCCGCGCCACCGGGCTGCGAGGCCGGCACACGTGCGCGATTCCGACCGCAACGAGGCGCGTCGCGCACTTGCTGCGTTTCTGCTTCTGATGGGGCGTCCCGACGAGGCTCTGCGGATCACCGACAAAGCGACGGTGCTTCCCGATCGACGCGCCCACAACAGCCGCGATCCCGAGCAGGACCGAAGCATCGTCGCCCTGCTCGACCGCCAGGCCCGGCTCATGCTCGCGCAAATGACGGTCGAGCGGGCGGCGGCCAAGCCCTTCCTGGACAGGCTGCAGGCGCACGTCGAAGCGCTCTGGCTCCGGTTTCAGGCTTGGATGAGCGGCCGGCAGGCTGCGAGGTTCCTCGACGACGAGGCGCGGCTCGTCGGCACCTTTGCGATTGGAACGGCTCGCAGCGCGGTCATGCCGCCCTGGCTCCTCGGGGAGCTGGTCGGCGCGCTCGGACCCGGCGTGGTTCGTGCCGCCGTAGTCGAGATGGCGGAAAGCGACGATCGCGAGGGTGCGGCGGCGTACTACGAGGCGGTTCTAGCCGAGGTCGCGCTCGAGCAGCATCGCTACGAAGAAGCGATCGAGCACGCGCAGGCCGCGCTTCGAGGGCTGCAGCCCGGGGACTCGCTCCTCAGGCAGCGCGTGACGGCGGTTCTCGCGAAGGCGCTGTCCGATCCGCGCGAGACGGCGGCCCTCTACGAAGAAGTGCTCGCGACGGACCCTGGGCTCTTTCGTCGCTTGGCCTGGGCTCTGCCCGTGGAGGTTCAGTCGAGCGATGCGGCGCTCGATCGATTGCTTTCGAAAGCGGTGTTGCGCTCACCGCGTTTCGAGTCGTCCGACGAGGGTCTTCGGGTGCAGGTCGACGCCGGGCGCATCTGCCTCTTCGGTAGAACCGGGGCCGCCTGGGGGTGCAGCGAGACGGCTCTCGAGGAAGACGAAACCGCCGACAACTACGCCCAGCGCGTCGTCGATTCGTTTCACGTGCAGATCTTCGCTCCGCGAGTCGACCTCAGCCGAATCGACATCAACTCGCTCGACGGGTCGAACCGCGTGACCCGGAACCCACTCGACATGCTCCTGCCTCCATGAAGCCCTGGGTTCGACTGGTCCTGTTGGCGCTTTTTCTCATCGGAGTGTTCGCCGTTGGGAAGATGACCGGCTTCACCGACGGGCTCACCGTCGATGGGATCCGTGCGTCGATGAAGGAAGCGGGGGTCGGAGGGTTCTTCGTATTCGTCGCCACGTTCTGCGTCGGGCAGCTCCTCTACATCCCGGGTTTCGTATTCGTCATGGTCTCCGGTCTCGCGTACGGGCCGTTCTGGGGCTCTGTGGCATCCGTCGTCGCCGCCAACGTATCCGTTGCGGTGTCGTTCGTCATCGTGCGCACGATCGGCGGTCAGCCTCTCGCGGACATGCGCATCAAGCGGCCGTTTCTCCAGGCGCCGCTCGACCACCTCGAGGACCGCCCGATTCGCTCGATGATCGTGATTCGGCTCTTCCTTTGGGCCATCCCGCCCGTCAACTACACGCTTGCGATGTCGGGAGTGAGCTTTCGAGACTACATGATCGCAGCCGCCATCGGGATGACGCCGCCCTTCGTGCTCCTGTCGGTCCTCGCCGGCCTCGGCTTCAACCTCTTGTAACGGTCTTTCGCCGAGTGAGCGGTATGCTCGGGTCCGGAATGGTCTCATCAGCGGGGCCCGCAGCTCTCAACGCTTCCTTGGCCACGAACGGTTTCGTCGCGGGCTCGCTCGGCCTCGTTCGCCCGAGCAGCTCCCTCGCCCAGCGCACGCTCTTCGCGATCACGTCGGAATCCGTCGCTTCCTCGCTCGTACGAAGCAGCGCCGCGAGGTCGCGCGCCATCTCTCGGCTGGTTCTGTATCGCTCGTTCGGATTGCGGCGTAGTGCCCTCGTGATGATCTCCCGAAGGATGGGGGGCAGGTCACTCCGGTACTCCGCGAGGTCGGGGACCTCCGTGTCACGAATCGTGCCGACCACCTTCACTGGATCCTTGCCCTTGAACAGCTTCTCTCCGGCGAGCACTTCCCAAAGCACGACGCCGATGCTGAAGACGTCGGTCTGTGCGCTCGGCTCCGCCTCGTAGGTGAGCTCTGGAGCGAGATAGGAGATCTTGCCTTTGACGAAGCCCGGCTTCGTGATCGAGCTGCGATCCATCGCCCGAGCGAGTCCGAAGTCCGTGAGCTTGACGACCCCGCAGTTGCTCAGCATCACGTTCTGCGGCGTCACGTCACGATGAAAGATCGGTGCCGGCCGTCCGCTCGCATCGATTCGCTCGTGCGCCGCGTGAAGCGCTTGGAGTACCTCGATGCCGATTGCCGCGGTCAGGTTCCAAGGCACCTGGCTTCCGTTCTTTTGATGTGCTTCGCGCCATTCCGAGAGTGTCAGACCGTCGACCCATTCGAGCACGAGATAATACTCACCGGTTCTGTCCCGATCGAAGTCGTGGATTTGCGCGATGCTCGGGTGATCGAGCTCGGAGACCACCCGCGCTTCCTCTGCAAACATCTTCAAGAAGTCGGGGTTCTGGCTCAGTGGCGCGAGCACGCGCTTGATCGCCACGGGCCGGGTGAAACCCGCCGCGCCGTGGGTCTGCCCGCGATATACCTTGGCCATCCCGCCTTCTCCGGCGAGCTCCAAGACCTCGTACTTACCTCCGAGCAGCTCTGTCATCAGGCGACGACGCGTCAGCCCTCTTTGTCCGAGAGCACCGCGTCGAGCTCACCATTCTCGTACATCTCGCGCACGATGTCACAGCCTCCGACGAACTTACCGCGGACGTAGAGCTGCGGGATCGTCGGCCAGTTGGCGAACTCCTTGATTCCCTGGCGAATCGAGGGGTCTTCGAGCACGTTGACGTCGTGAAACTCGGAGCCGGAGCGGCGCAGTACCTCGACGACCGTGGCGGAAAAGCCACACTGGGGGAAATGCTTCGTGCCCTTCATGAAGAGCACGACGTCGTTGCTGTCGATGATGCCTTGAATCTGGTCGCGAAGAGTATCTTCCATCGTCTAACCCTCTTCTTTAGACCAACTCTCGGGCGAGTGGGTCTTGAGCGCAAGTGCGTGAACCGGCCCTGCCATGAGCTCTCCGAGCGCGGCGTAGACCATCTGGTGCTGCTCGATGCGGCTTTTTCCGGCAAATCGATCCGACACGATCACGGCCTCCCAGTGGTCTTTGGTTCCGGTGAGGTCACGCACGACGATGTGAGAGACGCCCCCGACGCCTTCGCGGATTCGTTTTTCGAGCGTTTCGGCTTCCACCATCGGGTCGACCTCCAACGGAGAGAGCTACGGCCGGTCGGGCCGACTGTCAATCGAAGCCGTTCGGAGTGCGCCTGCGCCCGGCGTCAACGCACGCCGAACAGCCGTTTTACCGAGGGCCGGCCGAGCACGATGATCGTGAAGATTCCCAAGATGGTGCCGAACGGGAACATCAGGCACTCGCCCCAGCCGGTCAAGTAACAGAACGTCCACCACTTCCGCTGCCGAAGCTTGACGCCGACCAACACCAGATGCACCGCCGCGATGAGAGCGAGGGCGAGCCCTGCGACGATTGCGGTGATCAGAAGCGTCTCGACGTCCTGCATCATTGCGTCCGCGCCGCCGCCGAACGGATCTGCGCCTGCCTGTCCTGCGATGTCGCCCATCACGATCGAGAAGTCGCTCCCGAGCTCGTCGACGAGCTTGGCGCCCGCCACGCCCCACACCAGCGCAGGGATTCCACTGAAGAGCGCGACACCGGCCAGAATGAAGTGGCCGATCGACAGCGCGCTCAAGTGTTCTCGGTCCTCTGCGCTCGGCTCTTCTTCCACGCGGCCCCCATGGAGATCGTGCTATGCACGCCGAGCATGGGCAAGGTCGCATTCGTTTTTCCCGGGCAGGGCAGCCAGACGGTCGGTATGGGTTTCGAGGCCTACGAGTCGTCCCCGGCCGCGCGAGACGTGTTCGACGAGGCGGACGCCGCGCTCGGCGAACCGCTTTCACGTCTGTGCTTCGAAGGACCCGAAGAAGAGCTCAAGCTGACCGCCAACACCCAGCCCGCGGTGCTCGCGACTTCGGTCGCGCTCCTTCGTGCGCTCGACGAGCGGTTCGACGTCGTGGCCGGCCACAGCCTCGGCGAGTACTCGGCGCACGTCGCGGCCGGGACGCTCTCACTCGTGGACGCCGTGCGTCTCGTCCGAAAGCGGGGTCAGTACATGCAGGAGGCCGTCCCCTACGGCGAAGGCGCGATGGCCGCGGTCCTGAAGGCCGATCGCACTCTGGTGGAGCGGATATGTGCCGAGGTGCCCGGGTTGGTCGAGCCGGTCAACTACAACTCCCCGCAGCAGATCGTGATCGCAGGTGAGACCGAGGCGGTCGGCAGCGCAGGTGCAAAGCTCAAGGAAGCGGGCGCCCGCGCGACCATGCTGCCGGTTAGCGCTCCGTTTCACTCGTCGCTGATGGAGCCGGCTGCGGAGCGGCTTCGAGTCGACGTCGATTCGATCGCGTTTTCGGACCCGCAGGTACCGGTGTACGTGAATGTGGACGCCGAGCCGGTGACGAACGCCGGGGCCGCCAAGGACGCACTGGTCCGCCAAGTGAGCCGTCCCGTTCTTTGGGAGCAAAGCGTCCGCAAAATGATTGATGAAGGCGTCACGCTCTTCGTCGAGGTCGGGCCCGGACGCGTCCTGAGCGGCCTCTTGGCGCGGATCGACAAGGGCGCGGGCCGCGTGAGCGTGCAGGGGCCGTCGGACTTCGATGCGGCCAAGGCCGCGATCGCCGACGCTCGAGCCGGCTGATTCTCCTGCAATTTCATGGGTCTGGGCGAGTAGCAACCCCTCCGTTTGACCTGATTTTCAATTCTTGTAGAAAGCCGCCGCCCGACCGCGACGAACCGCACTCGGGCCCGAATCGAGGTTCAGCAGTATGCAAAATCTGATCTACGCAGCCCCCGCAGCGGGTGTGCTGGCTCTGGTGTTCGCCTGGTGGAAGGCGAGTTGGGTGTCTCAGCAGGATCCTGGCGAGGCCAACATGGTCGAGATCGCCGGTCGCATCCAAGAGGGGGCTCTCGCGTTTCTCCGCGCCGAATACCAGGTTCTCTCAATCTTCGTGCTCGCCGTAGGCGGTCTGCTTGCGTTCGCCTACTTCGGCGATCCGTCGCGCGGCTGGCAAATTGCGGGTGCGTTCGTCGTCGGTGCAGCCTCGTCGGCAGCCGCGGGTTGGATCGGCATGAAGGTCGCCACCAACGCGAACGTGCGCACGACGGCGGCGGCCCGGACTGGTTTGGCCCCCGCGCTCAACGTGGCGTTTTCCGGCGGCACCGTGATGGGGATGACGGTCGTCGGTCTCGCGACGCTCGGCCTCGGCGTGCTTTACCTGCTCTTCAACAACGTGCTCGGGTGGGAGCTCACCCGCACGGTCAATGTCATCACCGGGTTTTCGATGGGCGCTTCGTCGATTGCGCTCTTCGCGCGTGTCGGCGGCGGGATCTACACCAAGGCGGCCGACGTCGGAGCCGACCTGGTCGGCAAGGTCGAGTCCGGCCTTCCCGAGGACGATCCGCGTAACCCAGCCGTCATCGCAGACAACGTCGGGGACAACGTCGGCGACGTTGCGGGCATGGGCGCCGACCTCTTCGAGTCCTTCGTGGGTGCGATCATCGGTGCGATGGTTCTCGCGCTCGGCTTCGACGCCGTGAAGAGCCAGGCCAGCATCGGCCCGGTGATCATGCCGCTCGTCATCGCGGGCGCGGGCATCATCTGCTCGATGGTAGGCACGTTTTTCGTCCGCACGAAGGAAGGCGGCAATCCCCAGCATGCGCTCGATACGGGAGCATTCGGCGCGGCGGGCGTCATGGCGCTCGCCACCTTCGGCATCGCCTACTTCATGTGGCCCCAGGGAGGCGCGACCAATGCGCAGGGCCAGGTCGTCACCTGGATGAACGTGGGTTGGGCGACCGTGGCCGGCCTCGGGGCAGGTGTCGCCGTCGGCCTCATCACCTCGTACTACACGTCGATGGCAAAGCCGCCCGTCGACAGCATCGCGGAGCAAAGCAAGACCGGAACCGCGACGAACATCATCGCAGGGCTCGGCATCGGGATGCAGTCCACCGCGCTGCCGATCATCGTAATCGCCGGTGGCGTCGTGATCGCGGCCGAGGTCGCCGGTCTCTACGGGGTCGCCATCGCCGCGCTCGGCATGCTCTCCACCACCGGCATCCAGCTCGCGGTCGACGCGTACGGCCCGATCGCCGACAACGCCGGGGGCATTGCCGAGATGAGCGGTCAGGAGCCCCAGGTGCGCGAGCGCACGGACAAGCTCGACGCGGTCGGGAACACCACGGCGGCCATCGGCAAGGGCTTTGCCATCGGGTCCGCGGCGATGACGGCCCTCGCTCTCTTCGCGGCGTTTGCCCAGACCGCCGGCATCACGGGCATCGACATCTCGAAGCCGCTCGTCATGGCCGGCCTTTTCCTAGGCGGCATGCTTCCGTTCCTGTTTTCTTCGATGGCCATGCAGGCCGTCGGGGTTGCAGCGATGGACATGATCGAGGAGGTACGTCGTCAGTTCCGCGAGATTCCGGGGCTGCTCGAGGGCCACGCGAAGCCCGACACGGCGCGCTGCGTGAAGATCTCCACCGAAGCGTCGATCAAGCGCATGATCGCGCCCGGCGCGCTCGCGATTCTCACTCCGGTGGTCGTCGGCTTCGTGATGGGCCCGGAACCGCTCGGCGGCCTGCTTGCGGGGGTCACGGTGTCTGGCGTGCTCATGGCGCTGTTCATGTCGAACGCTGGCGGCGCCTGGGACAACGCGAAGAAGTCGTTCGAGGGTGGCGGCTACAAGATGAAGGACGGCAGCGTGCATCCGAAGGGCAGCGAGGCTCACAATGCCTCGGTCGTCGGTGACACCGTCGGCGATCCTTTCAAGGACACCGCGGGGCCGTCGCTCAACATTCTCGTGAAGCTGATGAGCGTCGTGGCGCTGGTCATTGCGCCGCTGATCATCGCCTGATTCGCTTCGCCACGAGAGGAAACCCCGGGGCGCCGTTCACCAACCGGTGCAACGGGGTTTTTCTTTACCTGCGGCTGGGGCTAAGGTTCGGCGATGGTCGACCCGACTGAAACTGCTGCGTGGAAGGCTCTGCGCGCTCATCACGACGAGGTCGCAGGCGTCCACATGCGAGAGCTGTTTCGGGAGGATCCGGAGCGCGCGACTCGTTTCTCGCTGACGCTCGGCGACCTTCTCTTCGACTTCTCCAAGAATCGAATCACCGAACAGACGTTTTCGCTTCTGATTCAGCTCTGCGAGGAATGCGGCGTTCGCGATTGGATCGAACGCATGTTCTCGGGAGCTCCGATCAACGAAACCGAGGGGCGCCCAGTTCTCCACACCGCGCTCCGCAACCGAAGCGCTCGTCCGGTCATGGTCGACGGGGTCGACGTGATGCCCAGCGTTCGCCGGGTTCTCGAACAGATGCGCGCGTTCACCGGCTCCGTGCGGGATGGCACTTGGGTCGGTCACACCGGCCGCGCCATCACCGACGTCGTCAACATCGGTATCGGCGGCTCCGACCTGGGTCCCGTCATGGTGACCGAGGCTC
>JAHELW010000122.1:0-8884 GCA_024643985.1 Myxococcales bacterium
GCGAGCGATGGAAGAGGTTCGGCAGGAAGCGCTTGCTGCGATGGCCGACCGCACGGAAGCGCCGACCGAGCGCGACAAGCTGTTGCTCCTGCGCAACGTCAACGCGCGCACCGCTGACCAGCTCGAGCAGAGCGGATACACGTCGGTGGCCGCGATTGCCGGCGAGGAGGACACCGACCGGTTTGCGATCAAATCGGGTCTTGGCGCCGTCAAGGCCCAAGCGGTGAAAGCCGCAGTCGCGGAGTTCGCGGCAAACGAGTGGCCGCCCGTCGAAGTCAAGATGAACGAGAGCATCGCCAGGGCGGAAGCCGCGGCGGCGGAAGCGGCGGCAGCGGAAGCGGCGGCAGCAGAGGCGGCGGCAGCAGAGGCGGCGGCAGCGGAAGCCGCAGCAGCCGAGGCCGAGGCCGAGGCAGCGCAAGCGGCCGCCGAGATCGAGACCGGGATCGAGACCGGGACCGAGACCGGGACCGAGGCTGAACCGGAGACGAAGTCGGAGTGACGATTTGATGTTGGGTGAGATGACGACAGCGCGAGAGAAGCCTTCGAGGCGGATGTGTGCGGGGTGCGGGCAGCGCGCCGCCGCGGACGAGCTCGAGCGTCTCGTCGTCGGTCCGAGCGCGCCGTTCGTGGCGGTCGACCTCGGCCGCAGGCTCGGCGGGCGCGGGGTGTCGGTTCATCCGACGCGTCGGTGCGTCCGTTCGGCCACGGTTCGAGGCGGGCTCCGAAGGGCGCTTCGCGGCGTGGCCCAGATCGAGCCTGAAAGCGTCGAGCGCATGATCGTGGCCCAGCTCGAGCAGCGCATCGTCGGTCTCTTGAGCTCCGCGTGGAGGCGCAGACGCCTCGCGCTCGGGGGTGAGGCGGTGCGTGCCGCCCTCCAGGCAAATCTGGGGGATCTATTGATTCGGGCGGAAGATTCGCGCGGTCGCGGGGAAGAGCTCGTGCGTGCGGCGAGGGCGCTTGGTTGCGCGACCGCCACTTGGGGGACAAAGGCCAGCCTGGGGGACGCGTTTGGGCGTTCGGAGCTAGGCGTCCTCCTCTTGACGGACCGGGGTATTGCGCGTGCGGTGTTGGATTGCTTGTCGCACATCGAGACCCTATCGGAGGATGGATGAGTAAGGTTCGAGTCTACGAGGTCGCAAGGGAGCTGGGGGTCGAAAACCGCGACCTCATCCAGCGCATCGCGACGTTGGGGATCCAGGTTCGCAATCACATGAGCGTCCTCGATCCGGTCGAAGTGGACCGCATAAAACGATCTCTCGGCAAGGACCGGAGCGAGGCGATGGTGGAGGAACGCATTCGCCCGACGGTCGTCCGCCGCAAGCGGCGCAAGAAGGGTGCAGAGGCCGAGCCGGCGCAGGTCGAAACGGCCCCGGCCGACGGAGCGGCGGAGACACCCGCACCCGAGCCGGCCCCGCCGCAAGCGTCTCCGACGCCGGCGCCCGCGCCCGCCGCGGAGCCGCCGGCCGCCGAAGCGCCGGTTGCTGCAGAGCCTCGTCCCAAGGAGGCGCCGCCGCAGGAGCCCCGGGTTTCGCAGCCTCCGCCTCCATCGACGCCCGCGCCCGAAGAGCAGGGACGCTTCGCGCACGATCCACTTCCGCCCGGCGTCATGCGCCGAGGCAAAGCCAAAGCGCCGAGCGCTACTCCTCTTTCGGAAGGGGCGCGCCGCCGCATCGTCGCCGAGCATGCGGCACAGCGCGAGCAGCACGCGCCACGCCGGCGCGAGATTCGCGGCCGCTCGTCGATCGGCCCGACCGGCCGGCCGCAGGGGCGTCCGGGCAAGAAGCGGCTTCAGCCCGGAAAGAAGCCGAAGCAAACCGAAATCACGGTGCCGGGCGCGCAAAAACGCGTCATTCGCATCGAGGACAACATTCAGCTGCAGGCGCTCGCTCAGCGAATGAGCCTCAAAGCCACCGACGTGCTGATGAAGCTCATGGAGCTCGGGGTTTCCGGGGTGCACATCAACAGCACGCTCGACGCCGACACCGCAGCCGTCCTGGCAAGTGAGTTCAACTACGAGGTGGAAAACGTCGCGCGGAGCGAAGACGAAATCGTCGGCGATGCGCGCGGCGAGTTCGAGGACTTGGCGGAAGAGCGTCAGCACCGTCCGCCCGTCGTGACGGTGATGGGTCACGTCGATCACGGAAAGACCTCGCTCCTCGACAAGATTCGGCAAAGCGACGTCGTTGCAGGCGAGGCGGGCGGCATCACGCAGCACATCGGCGCCTACCGAGTCGATACCAACAAGGGCACCGTGGTCTTCCTCGACACGCCCGGCCACGAGGCGTTCACTGCGATGCGGGCGCGAGGCGCACAGGCCACCGATCTCGTCATCCTGGTCGTGGCCGCCGATGACGGCGTCATGCCTCAGACCAAGGAGGCGGTGAATCACGCGCAGGCCGCCGAGGTGCCCATCGTCGTCGCGGTCAACAAGATCGACAAGCCGGAGGCCAATCCCGATAAAGTGAAGAACGAGCTCGCCGCGCTCGGCCTTCAGCCCGAGGACTGGGGCGGCGAGACGAGCTACATCCCCTGCTCCGCCATTACGGGGGACGGAATCGACGACCTGCTGGACAACATCGTACTTCAGGCCGAGATGCTCGAGCTGACCGCCAACCCGGGCATTCCCGCGGAGGGCGTCGTGCTCGAGGCGTATCTCGATCGCGGCCGAGGTCCGGTCGCTAACGTGTTGATTCGAAATGGCTCTCTCGACACCGGCGACTACGTGGTCGCAGGTGGCGCCTGGGGCCGCGTCCGGGCGATGACCGACGACCGGGGTAAGCAGCTCGCGGCGGCAGGACCCGCGACGCCGGTCGAGGTGCTCGGGCTCGCGGAGCTTCCAGCCGCCGGAGACGTGTTCTACGAAGTGACCGACCAGCGCAAGGCCCAGGAGGTCGCGGGCGCGCGCAAGAAGCCCGGCCAGCCCGTCGCCGGCCCAGCCGGGGGTCTTCGCGGTCTCGATCAGCTTCAGGCGCTCATGCAGAGCGGCGACGTCCAGGAGCTGAGGCTCGTCGTGAAGGCGGACGTCCAGGGCTCGGTGGAAGCCCTTCAAAACTCGCTCACGGACCTCGCCACCGAGAAGGTCAAGGTCAACGTGATTCACACCGGCGTCGGCGGCATCACCGAAAACGACGTGATGCTGGCGAGCGCGTCGCAGGCCATCGTGCTCGGCTTCAACGTGCGGCCGCAGGGCAAGGCGTCCTCCACCGCGAAGAAAGAGGGCGTAGAGATTCGTACGTACAACGTCATCTACGAGGCCATCGATGACGTGAAGGCGGCGATGAAGGGTTTGCTCGCCCCGAAGGTCGTCGAGGCCGAGCTCGGGAAGGCCGAGGTCCGGCAGACGTTTGGCATCCCCAAGGTCGGCACGATCGCCGGCTGCATGGTCCTCGAAGGCAAGATCACGCGCGGCGCACGAGCCCGACTGGTGCGCGACGGCGTCGTCGTCTGGGATGGCCCGCTCGGATCGCTCCGGCGCTTCAAAGAAGACGCAAAGGAAGTTCAGGCCGGCATGGAGTGCGGCATCGGTCTTCAGGGCTACAACGACGTCAAAGAGCAGGACGTCATCGAGTGCTACGAAGAAAAGCAGGTCGAAGCGACTCTCGAATGAGCTGAGCGCTCAGAGGTCGAAACATGGTCGTTGGCGTTTGCCAGATTTCGCTTTCATTGCCGGGTGTCACCTCGCTGAAGGCGAAGCGCTCCGTCGTGCGCAAGGTCCTCGACCGAACGGCCAATCGTTTCAACGTGTCCGCCGCGGAGGTCGCGCTCCAGGACGTGCACCGGCAAGCCGTCTTGGGCTTCGCCGTCGTGTCCGGGGACCGGCGGCACGCGAACTCGATGCTGGATTCGATTGCGTCGTTCGTCGAGGGCGCGGCCGATGCCGTCGTCATGGATCGAACCACCGAGCTCGTGTCGATAGGCGAGCTCGGGGGCTGGGTGGAGTGAGCGATGTCGCAAAAAGGCTTTCGAAGGGCTGACCGAGTCGCCGAGCAGATCCGCAGCGAGCTGATGGACCTGCTGCTGCGAGGCAGCGTGCGTGACCCGGCTGCGAAAGACGTGGTCGTGTCGGCGGTTCGGATGACCGACGATCTCAGCATCGCCAGGATTTACGTCCGAGTGCTGTCGGACATCGACTCGGATCGGCAAGATGCCGTCATCGATGCGCTGGAAAGGGCATCGGGTTTCGTTCGCCGCGAGCTCGGCCAGCGGCTTCAGCTGCGGCGCGTGCCGTCGCTCGAGTTCTTCTGGGACGACGTGGTCGACTCGGCGCTCCGCATCGAATCCATTCTCGACGAAATCAACGAAGGCTCGAGCCGAGACCCGAAAGGCCCGAAGTGATCGACAAAGCACTCGAGATCATGCGCCAGGGGACGCGTTTCCTGGTGGCCTGCCACCGTCGCCCGGATGCAGACTCGCTCGGGTCCGCCCTCGGGCTGATCCGGACCCTTCGGGCCATCGGTAAAGAGGCGACGCTGTTCATGCCGGAGTCGATCCCGGATTCCCTGCTCTTTCTTCTCGAAGGCGAAAAGGGCGTTGCCGAGGTCGACGCCGACGCGCGCTTCGATGCGACCTTCGTGATGGACATCGCGGCCAAGGCGCTCATTCCGCCTCGGTTTCCCGATTCGGAAATAACGGGCCCCGTCGTCGTCATCGACCATCACCACGCGCACGACGACGTAGGCGACATCGTCGTCCGCGACACGAGCGCGGCAGCCACCGGCGAGGTCGTCGTGAGGCTGATCGATGCGCTCGGCCTGGAATCGATTCCGGCCGGGGCGGCAACACCGATCTACGCGGCCATCGTTTCGGACACCGGCGGTTTTCGCTACTCGACGACGAGCCCCGCAACGCTTCGGCTGGGCGCGCGCCTCCTCGACGAAGGCGTCGACCCTTGGCAGGTTGCGCAGCAGCTCTTCGAAAGCTGGGAGCCGGCACGGCTTCGACTGCTTTCTGCCATCCTCGCAACGTACGAAAGCGCGTTCGACGGCCGCGTGGCGATCATGCGCGTGACCCGAGAGATGCTCGCGATCTGCGGCGCCAACGACGACATGGTCGAGGGAATGGTGAACTACGCGAGGCGCGTCCAAGGGGCGGAGATCGGGGCGCTTCTCTGGGAGTGGGAGGTGCGGGACGATGCCGGCTCGCACATCGAAACCAAGATCAGCCTCCGGTCGAGCGGGAGCGCCGACGTGTCGGTGATCGCCGCGGCGCTCAACGGCGGCGGGCATCGCGCCGCGGCGGCGACCCAGCTCCGGGTGAGCATCGACGAGGGGGAAAAGCTGCTGCACGCCGAGCTCGCGAAATACCTCGCCCATCGAAGCCCTGCGGGCGATGCGTAGCGGCGCTTCGGACCACCACGGGATCCTGATCGTCGACAAGCCCTCGGGGTGTACGTCTCACGACGTGGTCCAGCGCGTGCGAAAAGCGCTCCGGCAGCGGTCGGTCGGGCATGCGGGCACGCTCGATCCGCTGGCGACCGGCGTGCTCGTCGTCGCCGTGGGCGAGGCAACCAAGCTCGTCTCTCATCTGCAGATGGACGACAAGCGCTACCGCGTGACGATCGCGCTCGGGACCGAAACCGACTCGCTCGATGCGGACGGGAGCGTCCTGCACACCGCTCCCGTGCCGGAGCTGGACGTTGCGACCGTCCAAAGCGCCGCACAGACGTTCCTCGGGCGTCACCCGCAGGAGGCGCCCAAGCTGAGCGCGATCAAAGTCGAAGGGAGGCCGCTTCACCGAAGGACCCGCCGCGGCGAAGAGGTCGAGGCGCCCGTCCGCGAGGTCGAGCTCTACGGCGTCGACGTCGAATCGGTCACGGGCGCCGAGCTCCAACTGACCCTCCACTCTGGAAAGGGGTTTTACGTGCGGTCGTTCGCTCGCGACCTGGCGCGCAAGCTAGGAACCGTCGGCCACGTGCGGCAGCTCCGGCGGACGGCAAGCGGCCGGTTCACGCTCGATCGGGCACTTTTCGGCGACAACCTGACCGCGGAGTCGATCGCCGAGCACATGCTTCCGCTTCGAGACGCCTGCAGCTCGCTTCAACGCATCGACCTCACGGCCGAAGGGGTGGAGCACGCCCGTCACGGGCGTCCCGTTCCCGGGGAGTCGATCGTCGGCGACGAGTGGCGCGAGCTTTCGCTAGAGACGCCTCTCGCGCTCTTTGGACCCGACGGCGAGCCGGTGGCCCTCGGGCGCCGGGAAGGCGAGACGCTTCGCGTCACGCGCGGTTTCGCATCGGGCGCGCGCGATGTGGTAAGGCCCTGACGTGGAGCGGACGCGCTACCTCATCGTCGGGGCCGGAGTCAGCGGGCTCGCGTTTGCCGATTGGCTCCCCGAGGACGACTACCTGATCGTCGAAGCCGAAGACGAAATCGGTGGCTACTGTCGCACCGTACGCCGCGACGGCTTCGTCTGGGACTACTCCGGACACTTTTTTCATTTCCGGCACCCGGAGATCGAGCGCTACCTGGTCGAGCGAATGGACGGCCGTGTCCTCAGGGTCGAGCGCGAAAGCCGAATCTGGTACGCGAATCGCTTCGTCGATTTCCCGTTTCAGCGAAACATCGATCAGCTCCCGGAGCCTGAGTACGAAGAGTGCCTTCGCGGCCTTCGGGAGCGCGGCGGCGAAGAGGGCGTTCGCACGTTCAAAGACATGCTCTACGCGCGGTACGGCCGCGGCATCGCGGAGAAGTTTCTCGTCCCGTACAACGAGAAGCTCTACGCGACGAACCTCGCTCGCCTCGACGCAGACGCGATGGGACGGTTCTTCCCGCACGTTCGCGCCGAGGAGATTCTCGAGCCGAAGGAGTCCGGAGCCCGCGTCGGCTACAACGCCACGTTCACCTATCCCGAAGGCGGGGCGATTCAGTACGTGAACGCGCTTGCGAAGGGCCTGAGCGCCGAACGGCTTTCGCTTGGCGAGCGGCTCGTCGGGGTGAACCTCGAGCACAAGGAAGCGACCACGAACAAGCGGCGCATTCGGTACGATGTGCTGATCAGCACCATTCCGCTCGTGAGCCTGCTCGACCTCTCGGGCCTCGAGCCCGATCGTGAGACGCTGAGCCACAGCAAAGTGCTGGTCTTCAACCTGGGCTTCGACGACAAGGGGCCGCGGGGGCTGCACTGGATCTACTACCCCCAGCGAGAGCTTTCGTTCTATCGGGTGGGCTTTTACGACAACATCTTCGGCTCTGCCCGCATGAGCCTCTACGTCGAGGTCGGGCTGCCGCGAGAAGCGGACGTATCGCCCGACGCGCGCGGTGCGCTCAAGGCGCGGGTTCTCACGGACCTTCAGACCTCGGGCATCGTGACGGGGCAGACGCTAGTCGCCTCGCACGAGGTGGTGCTCGATCCGGCCTACGTCCACGTCACCCCGCGCTCGATCGTCGAAGCAGCCAAGAGAAGAGCGATGCTTGCCGAACAAGGCGTGCATGCCATCGGCCGCTACGGTGCGTGGACCTATTGCTCCATCGAAGACAACATCGTCGAGGCGCGCGCTCTCGCCGAGCGACTTGCCGCGCCTTCTTGACGGTGTCCCATTCCGACCTTGCCACACGCGGCACGGGTCCCGATAATCGGCCGTATGCCGAGCCACCATCGTTCATTGCGCATCCTCGTCTCGAGCCTCGCCGTCGCCTTCGCGCTGGCTTCCTGTAAGAGCAAGCCCACGGAGGAGGCGCCCGAGCCGGCCGTCGAAAAGGTCGAGCTTCCGCCGGCTCCCGCGAAGTTTCCAAAGCTCAAGATCCCCGCCGACAATCCGCAGACCCCGGAGAAGATCGCGCTCGGCCATCAGCTCTTCTTCGACAAGCGTCTGAGCGTCGACGGAACGCGCTCCTGCTACTCGTGCCACCAAAACGAGCACGGCAACGGGGGCGAGACCTCGCTTGCGGTCGGCGCGCTCGAGAAGCAACTCACTCGCCACAGCCCCGTCATTTGGAACACCGCTCATTTCGAAGCCTTTTATTGGGACGGACGCGCAGGAAGCCTCGAAGCCCAAGCCAAGGGCGCCTGGGGCGGCGGCAACATGGGCGTTGGCGCGGAGAACTTAGACAAGAAGGCCGCCGAGATCGGCAAGATCCAAGGCTATGCCGAGCAGCTCGAAAAAGTTTTCCCAGGCCAGGGCGCAACCCCAAACACCATCGCCAAAGCGATCTCGGCCTACGAGCGCACCCTGATCTGTAATGACACCGCCTACGATCGATACGCCAAAGGCGACGACGCCGTGCTCACCGACCAGCAGAAGGCGGGGTGGGGCGTTTTCATGGGCAAAGGCCAGTGCGCCGTCTGCCACACGCCCCCGCTCTTCTCGAGCGCGATGAGCGTGCCCGGCGGGCTTTACTACAACGTCGGCATCGGCACCGACAACCGGCCCGAACAACAAGTCGACATCGGCCGAATGAAAGTCTCCGGCCAAGAATCCGACTGGGCCGCCTTCAAAGTCCCCTCCCTCCGCAACATCTCGAAGAGCGCCCCCTACTTCCACGACGGCTCCGTCCCAACCCTGGAAGCAGCCGTCAAGCTCATGAGCTCGGGCGGCATCGACAACAAGAACAAGAGCGCCTTAGTCCAAAACCGAAACCTCACCGAAGAAGAGCTCGCGTCTCTAGTCGCCTTCATGACCGCCCTAGACTGCAACCAAAAGCTCGAAGTACCCCAGCTACCGGAGTAGGGGACAGGATCCCCCCTCCCAACCCCCCTGATTCCAACCACTTACGACCCACACCGCGAAAACCCGAATCCGAGGCATCGCTGCCGCGCATACGGGGCTCGGAAAAAACACGACGCGGGCGCTCCGCGGAGCGGGAGGGCCTGCAAATGTGGCCCGTAAGACTGAAGATGTAGGCCACGCACGCCCTCCCTCGGGCTGCGCGCCAATCGCCGGTGGTTG
>JAHELW010000122.1:8984-10494 GCA_024643985.1 Myxococcales bacterium
TCGGAAAAAACACGACGCGGGCGCTCCGCGGAGCGGGAGGGCCTGCAAATGTGGCCCGTAAGACTGAAGATGTAGGCCACGCACGCCCTCCCTCGGGCTGCGCGCCAATCGCCGGTGGTTGCTGTCTTGGCGATTGTCACTTGGCACGTCCGCTCCGGCCCGCGTCGCGTTTTTTCCGAGCCCCTAGGCAAAGCTCTTGCCCCTCCACAGCAATCAGCGGGCAGTTTGCGTCGCGGGCCTCGGGCCCCGAGTTGAGGGCCGCGGGCCTGATCTCGCGCCCATCCGGTCCGAGACTCTGGGCCCTGGGCGCGAGGCCCGGGATGCGTATGCAGCAACGCTGGGCAGGTCAGGCCGAAGGCCTAGTCCGACCCGATGATGAAACTCGATCTGCCATTTCGAGCCGCACCGTCGACCTCTGTCATCGACGAACGTGCACTGCCCCTCGTCACGCTCGAAAACCTCCCGGCGGACGCGCGCGGGGATCCCTCGGTTCTTGCTCTTTCTCTTCTTTGACGATCTGCAAGGCTTGTCCGTCAGCGCCGCTTTCTTTTTCTTTGTTTCAACCAACAGCGAATCCAACGCCCGGTCGAGAATCTCCGCCGGATCCCCATCCGGAACCTGATGACTCAAGAGACCCTGCAGCTCCTCGAGCTTGTCCCGAGTCTCCTGGCCAATCGTCACCTGAAGCTTGTAGCGCCGCGGTGAGAGGGGAATCGGTCGGGGCTTTGGTTTCGACCTCGCGACGCCCGAGCTCTGCACCGCCGGACGCGGCTCCACCGCGGAGCTCGAAGCGTCCCCACTCGAAAGAGGCATGGAGGCCCTTTGGTTCGGCAGAGCCCGGATCAAGCTCGGCACATCCGGCTTGGGCGCGAGCTCCGCCACCAGCTTTTGGATCTCACGCATGCTCTTGTGCTTGGCGCGCTCCAACACCTCCTTGTGATTCTCCTCCGTCAGGTGCGAAGCCAGCTGATGCACGCCCGTGAGATGAATCTCTCCCCGAGCAAGCATGCCCAAGATGCAGGGAAAACGACTGGCCGCGCGGCCACCTCGAATGCGTTTGTGGGCAATCGCCTCCGACATTCCAAAACGTTCCGTACAGAACGCAAACATCGAAGGATAAGCGAGCTCGAGATAGAGCTTCCGCCGATCGATCTCGGCGATGTACGCGATCAGCGTTGCGGTGTTCCGTTGGTCTCTTACGACGAGGCGGGAGAAACCCTGGAGTAAGTGGTCCTTATCGAGCCCACGAAGAGTCTTGCTGTCGATCATGAAAACAACGCTAACATGGGTGTTCGGAAACGAATCTCGCGCGCCTGAGGCTCGATCTGAGGTCACGAAACGCGTTTGTTTGGACTTCGGATCAAATGCGAGCGGTCACCGCGTCTAGACGACGAGTGAACGCCCGCAACGTTGAACGCAGGCGCGAGACGAGAACGAAAACGAGTTGCCCGTAAAGACTGTAAAGAGAAATCAGCAGAATCCGCATGGGCTTCCGCTCCACTCTTGGCTT
>JAHELW010000123.1 GCA_024643985.1 Myxococcales bacterium
ACGGCGGCCCCGTCGTCGAGTAGGGGGACAGGCTCCCCCCCTCAAAACAGCCCTAATTTCGCGGATTTCCGACCCATACCGCGAAAACCCGGAACGCAGCCGCCCGCTCGGCTCCCTGCACAAACCTTCCCAGGTTCGATTCGGCACGATTCGGCTGGCGGCTCGATCTCACCACAAACCTTCCCAGGTTCGATTCTTCCAACCAAGACCTTCCCAGGTTCGATTCGGCACGGTTCGGCTGGCGGGCTCGATCGGCTTTTCGTCGACCGTGGTCATCGAAAAACGACGATGGCGGTCGTTTTGGGCCCTCGACGCCTCGTTTCGACGAAAACGCGCGCGTTTCGAGTTGGCACAGCTCCTGCACCGACTCCTCGCATGCCTCAAGGGCACAACGATCAACGAGGAGAATCAGACATGCACCGCACCGCAGAAATCAACGCCGTCATCAGCAAAGCCAAGCAGCAGCGCGCGGACTTCATCGCAAGCAAGGTCCAGGCGGGCCTCCTGCCGGTCGCGCTCACCGCTCTCGTCTCCCTCGCGCTCTTGCTCGTCGCCGGCGGGCCAAGCCAGGATCAGGCGCAGCAGCAGCCCGTCGCGCCGGTCAGCGCACAGAATGGCTGAACCAGGGCGACCCGCAGAAAAGGATTAAAGATGGCCCCAGATTCGACCGATCGACATGAACTTGATTGGCTTCGCTGTTCGGTCGTTTGCATCCTGTGTCTTGCAGGCTGCGGTGACGGCGGGGGCGGCGCCTCCGATGTGGAGCCCACGTGTCGACCCGCCTGCAGCCCGACCGCGCATGAGGTGTGCGATGACGATACGGAGTCTCCCTCCTGCACGTGTGCGCCAGGCTACGAGGGTGACCCGTGCACGTGGGCGGGCGTTCTTGAAGACCCCGGTTTTGAAGACCAGGAGGCATGGGCCACGAGCCGGGGAGCGACGGTCCTCCCGCACGAAGGTGCCCCCACCGACGATGGAATCGCGTTCTTCGCGCCGAGTGCGGCGTGCAACGCGGGGGCGGTGAGTCAGACGGTGCAGATGCCGAGCTACGAGGTCGGCGAGCCTCTCGTTGCCCAGGTGACGTATCGCGCACGCGGCTTGTACGGACTGTCGCTTGGTTTCAACAGGGCGTGGACACAGCTCGAGCCAACCTCGGGCGATGCCTGGCAAACCGCTCGCGTCTGCCTGGGAGAGGCGGCCTACGGCGGCCGAGTTGTCGTGCAGCTCGGACCGCGGGAGCAGCATCCCTCGTGTTTCGATCAACCTGAGGGCGAGATCCAGGTCGACCACCTCGCCATCATCTCGGCGGATGCCGGCGAATGCCCAGCGCCCGGCGAAGTGTTGAACGGGGCGGCGGAGACGGACGGAGGTTGGAAGTTTGAGACGACGGGCGCGGCCAACGCCGGCTTCACCCAGGGCGAGGGCCGCGAAGCCACATCGGGCGTTCGGCTTGCGCGCGAAGGCAACGACCGCGCGGCAGCTTGGACCAAGCTCTCCGTTCCATCCGCCGAGTCGCTGCAGTCGCCTGCGCTTCGCTTCTGGTGGCGAGGCACCAGCGGGCGCTCATTCACGGTCGAGCTCGGCCGCTTCGAAGGCATTGGCGACGCGCACCTCCGACTCGACACCGTGACTGGCACGGGCGCCGAGCTCAACTACCTCTACTGCCTACCACCGTGGACGCACGGTAACGTCGTAGACTTGATCTTCAGGACCCCGGGGGACAGCGCGAGGGAGCCCAGTGAGCTCGTCATCGACGACGTCGAAATCGTCTCCGACGAGCGCTGCGGTACGTCGACCGACGTCCTCGATCCAGGGTTCGACGCGGGGCCTACGCGCGTCATCGGGGTCACGAATTTTACCCCCTACACAGCGGCCACATTGCGGACTGAGCCCTCGCTCTCGCAAACGGGCGATGGAGGCGTGCTGCAGCTTTTGTACTCGAATGAAGAAGCGCTGATGTCGGTCGAGACCTGGGTGCTCGTTCCTGACAGCAGCGGAGATGATGGACCGGTTTTAGGGTTCTGGTCGAACGTCCCTCCAGGCGCAGAGAAACCAATCCGCAGCGTGCTCGGGCGAGCTGCGATGAGCCCAGCCGAGTTGGCGGTCGGCGGTGGCTGGCGACGAAATGAGGTTTGCCTGCCCCCCGAATGGTCGGGACGGTGGTTTCGCATTCAATGGAGACTCGGTGAGATTCCCCCGATCGGCAGGGCGCCCATCGACCCGCCCATTCGCATCTACATCGACGACCTCGAGCTGACGACGAGCCCGGCGTGCCGGAGCGAGTGAAGTTCAAGAACGACCTTGAATCTAGAAATCTTCCCAGGTTCGATTCGGCATGATTCGGCGCAACCGCGCGGTGAAAGGGCCGATATCTCGGCATGACTCTACCGAGATGTGTCCTTCCCAATCGAACCTACCTAGTCACTCGCCGCTGCATCGGCCGGCGCTTTCTGCTGCGTCCTGACGATGCGCTCACCAACGTCTTCCTCTACTGCCTCGCGCTAGGCGCAAAGAAGTACGGCGTTGCAGTGCACGCGCTCTGCGCGATGAGCAATCACTACCACCTCATCCTGACGGACACCGAGGGCGTCATGCCCGACTTCATGGCCTGGTTCAATCGGCAGCTGGCAATGTGCATCAAGCGCCTTCGTCGCTGGGATGAGGTCGTTTGGGAGCCGAACGTCCCGTACAGCGCGGTCGAGCTTGGCGGGCCTTCGGAAGTGCTCGATAAGGTTGCTTACGTCCTATCGAATCCGGTCAGTGCGGCTCTCGTGCGTTCTCCTGCGCGATGGCCCGGCGCACTCAGCACACTCGGCACGCTGCGTTCAGGGACGGTGAAAGCCACGCGCCCCCCGGTGTGGTTCAAAGAGAACGCCCCTCAGACCGTAACCCTCGAGCTCAGCATTCCCCCCTGCTTTGCGGACCGGGGCGGCTACCTCCAGGCGCTAGACACCCTGCTCAGCAATCGCCTCCCGCAGCTACGGGCCGAGCTCCGCCGTCAGGGGAGACGCTTCTTAGGTCGTGTCCGAGTACGCAAGGCGGTGGTAACCGACCAGCCTGCGAAGAAGAAAGAGCGCTTCGGCCGAAACCCGACGTTCTCAGCGCTGACGCGCGACGCGTGGCGTGCAGCCGTGCAACGCCTACGTGCCTTCCGTCTGGCCTACCGCACAGCCTATCGAGCTTGGCGGGACGGGGACCGAAGCGTCGAGTTCCCGGCGGGCACGTGGTGGGTCGTTCGGTTTGCCGGCGCATCGGCCGCGACATAGCCGAGCGGCACCGCCATAGAGCGTCTACATCGGGCCTGTAAAAGCGGGCAGGGCACCGGTGCGGCCTAGGAGGTGCGATCCGTTCGAGAGCCTTTGAGAGACGCTCTGTGCGATGGCAGCGAAACGGCTGTCCGGGCCGGCTGGCGTGCTGCAATGGGACGGAGCGGCGACTGCTCTCGTAGGCTCCAACCTCGCAAAAGCGCGGTGGCCCAGGCCACGTCGATCCCCGTCGATCCCAACCTGGGAAGGTGAAAATGACCTGGGGAAGGTGAAAATGACCTGGGAAAGTGAGAACTGGCCGCCAACCTGGGAAGGTGAAAATGACCTGGGAAAGCGAGAACTGGCCGCCAACCTGGGAAGGTGAAAATGGCCGTCGATCCCAACCTGGGAAGGTGAAAATGGCCCGGGCCACGTCGATCCCAACCTGGGAAGGTGAACCTTGGAGTAGAGAAGTCGCAGACGCTACTTCACAGGACGGGTCTCGGGCCTCGGTCTAGAAGCCGAGGCAGCTCCCGAGCAAGCACTGGCCAGGTTCGCCGATGCAGGGCGCGCCGTTGGGCAGCGGGTCGAAGTCACAGACCCCAGCGGGACAGGTGTCTTCGGTGCACGAGTTTCCGTCGTCGCAGTCGCTGTCTTGGCCACAAGTTGGGAGTATCGGCTGACAGTTGCCCAAGAAGCACTGGCCGCCGTTCACACAAGTCGTTCCGTTCGGCTCGTTTGGATTGGAGCAAATGCCATACGGGGATGTGCAGATGTCCTGCGTACAAGAGTTCCCGTCGCTGCAGTCCCTCCCAATGCACAGATCGGGGAGGCAAACGCCGCTTTGGCACTCGCCCACGAAAACGCCAGGCTGAGTTTCGGCACACGGCTGGCCGTCTGACTGTACCATGGTCTTGCAGAATCCAGGCAAGTCGATGAAGTCGCACTCGTTGATGGTGCACGGGTTGCCGTCGTCGCACGGCTCAGGGTTTTGCTCGGTGATCGCATCCCGGCAATCGGTGAAATTGGGCAAGCAGTTACCCATGAAACATTGGCCTAGTTGGCCGTTGCATCGCCCGCCGTCAGGGATATCGTCGATGTAGCATGTGGTGAGCTCTTCCATCAGGTCGTCTGGCGAGCAGCCGGTCGACTTGTAGGTGCAAGGGAGCCGGCAGGCGGCGACCTTGCAGGGGTTCGAAGTTGAGCAGGGCGTACCGTCTTCGCACTCACCTTCGATCTCGCTACACGTACCGCCTTGGCAGATTCCGGGGGCATTTGCGGTGAGACATTCCGTAAACGTATCCACAATCCACTCGTCGCACTGGCCGGTTTCCCCGTCGCAGTAGTCTCGGGCGCACGGGTCGTCAGCGGTAGTCCGGCATGGGACCCCGGCACAGAGACCGCTCAGGGCAATGCAGGCGCCGTTGTCGCAGATCCCGTCTTGTCCCGGTTGGTCCACCGGCTCGACCCCGGTCGGGTCGCAGGACACACCGGTAAGCGGAGCGTTGCAGTACGCCCCGCTCGCGACCTCGCATCCGGCCTGCGAACAGCAGTTGATGCGCCCAACACCGACCCTGACGCATTTGTCGTCCGGTGCGGCAAGCACGCAGGTGTCCTCCACGCATGCGCCGACGCAGGTGTCCTCGGGGCACCCCACAGGCTGGTTGCAAATCCCAAAGGACGGAACGCCCGCGCACTCGCTCGCCAGGCACTGTCCGCCCCAGCAGACCCCATCGACGCCCTGATCGTTGCAGGCCGTCCCGTCCAACTGATTGGCGTAAACGCACTGATTCGTCTCGGTGGACCTGCCACCCGCTCGCTTGCACGGGTTCGAGGGGGCTGGGCAAGGGTCGCAGGAGGACTGCCCGTACAACGGGAAGACCACCACTGGAACTAGAGCCACCCAGAGGAGGCGAAGCGAGCGTCGTTGGGGCATCAGGATCTCCTTCTCTCCCGCCGGTCGGTCCTCGTCAGAGTTCCCGGCGTTGGCGAAATAGAACATCGATTCCGACCGAGGTCCATACGTAAACGGTGCGACTTAACCCCCACAGGTAGGTTGTTGAGTCATCTCGTCGGGTTTTGGTTCCGCGTTGCATTCCCGCATCTCTCCGTACAACTTCATGCGGTTGCAAGCGCACCTTCTCAGAGCCGTGTTCTGTGGCATGCTGCTCGGTAGCTGCAGCTCCCCCGTGTGCCGGTCCGGGTCCGAAGCCCAAGCCGGACGCTGTGTCGACCAGGAGATTCCCGAACTACAGTGCGAGCCGGCCTGCAGCCCGACCGCCCACGAAGTGTGTGGCGGCGACGCCGAGTCACCCTCGTGCATCTGCGCGCCGGGTTACGAGGGCACCCCATGTACGTGGACCGGGGTTCTCGAAGACCCCGGTTTCCAAAACCAGAGCGCCTGGACCCTGAGCCGCGGGGCCACGGTCCTTGAGGGCGAGAGAGACTTCACCATCGATGAGGGCTTCGCGCGGGTTGAGCGGAGTGCCGCCTGCGATGCGGGCGCGGTCAGTCAGACGGTGCAGATGCCTGGCTACGAGGTGGGCGAGCCTCTCGTGGCGGAGGTGACGTATCGTGCACAGGACTTGTACGGACTGGCGCTTGCCTTCAACAGATCGCAGACAGAGTTCGGGCCGACCCTGGACGAGCAGTGGAGAACGGAGCGCGTGTGCCTTGGGGAGGCGGCGTACGGGGGCGCCGTGACCGTGCGGCTCGGGTCAGGGGAGCAGCACCCTTCCTGCTTCGACGTGGAGGAGGGCCGGATCGACGTAGACCGCCTCGACATCGTGCCAGCCGAACCCGGCGAATGCCCTGCGCCCGGCGAGGTGCTGAACGGCACGGGCGACGAGGGTGGAGGCGGTTGGCAGTTCGAGATGACGGGCGCCGGGGTTGCGGACTTTGCGGAGGGCGCCGGTCGTGAAGGCACTCCGGGCGTCCGGCTCGCGATCGAGGCGGGCGATCGCGCGGTCGCATGGACCAAGGCCTCCGTTCCATCGCCGGAGTCCATGCAGTCACCTGCGCTTCGCTTTTGGTGGCGAGGGACCAGCGGCCTACCTTTCAAGTTTCAGATAGGGCACTACGACACGGTTGGCTCTGAGACAGGCGCCCTCCCGCTCGATGACGTCTACGGCAACGGATCCGACGTGAACTACCTCTACTGCCTCCCACCCTGGACTCACGGCAATGTCGTCGACCTGATCTTTAGACCTTTACTGGACAGCTCATCGGTGGACGGCCCGAGTGAGCTCGTCATCGACGACGTCGAGATCATCTCCGAGGCGCGCTGCGGCACTTCGACCGACCTCCTCGATCCAGGGTTCGACGCAGGGCCCTCACGGATCATGGGGGTCAAGAATTTCACTCCCTACACGGCGGCCACGCTACGGACCGAGCCCTCGCTCTCGCGAACCGAGGATGGCGGTGTCTTGGAGCTTTCGTACTCGAACGAAGCAGCCCTCATGTTCGTCGAAACCTGGGTGCTCGTACCCGAGAGCAACGGCAACGAGGGACCGGCCATCGTATTCTGGTCCAACGTTCCGCCCGACGATGACGCGATTAACGAGTTGCCCATCCGAAGCGTCAAAGGCCGGGCCGCGGTGGAGCCCGATGACTTGGAGGTGGGCGGAGGCTGGACACGAAACCGCCGCTGTCTGTTCCCCGAGTGGTCGGGACGGTGGTTTCGTTTCCAGTGGAGGTTGGGCAATTTCCCCCCGATGCCCGCGGCGCCCATCGACCCGCCGGTTCGGATCTACATCGACGATCTCGAGCTGACGACCGACTCGGCCTGTCGGAGCGACTGACGCCTCTCGCCGTTTCGTCGACTGCGGTCATCGAAAAACGACGAGGCCCGTCGTTATTTCGGCTTTAGGCGGCACTCCACGCGAAAAGTGCCGTGTTTCAGTTTGGCACGGCCCGTGCACTACCTCTTCGCATGTCTGAACAGCACCGCAATCCACGAGGAGAAACAGCCATGCACAGCACCACCGAGATCAACGCCGTCGTCAACAAGGCCAAGCAGCAGCGCGCCGACTTCATCGCATCCAAGCTTCAGGGGGGCACGCTCCCGATCGCGGTCGTGCTCGCGGCGGCCGTTTCCATTGCGTTCCTTTCGTTCACGAGTGCGCCGAGCGACGAGCCGGCGGCGCAAAGCCCCGTCGTCGAGGTTAGCGCACAGAACGGCTGAGCCCCCGGAGCCCGCGATGCACGAATTCGAGGCGTCGCGGGCCGGTGCGCCTCAGCCTCGAAAGGATCTGGAAAATCGAAAGCCCGTGGAGGATAGTCCCCGAGATGCGATGGGCAGTGATGGTACCGGCCCTCTGGCTGTGCGCGCTGCCGAGCGCCCTTGCACAGACCGAGGACTGGTTGGTTCTCCCCACCACGACGGAGTCCGCCGAGCCGCCTTGGATGGAGCCGACCGTCCAAGCGGCCAACCGAGCGCTCCGGCGACAAGGCATCGGCGTGTGGCTGCCCGATGCAGCGCTGTCCGCCTTCCGCGAACGAGGCTCCTTCGAGCCGCCGGAACCGCGCGAGGATGAAATCTCCGAGTGGGCCGGACGCGCCAGGAGCGCATTTCGCACGGTCGTGCTCGGCGATCGGACGGCCGCGCTCCGGGAGCTCGAAGCAGTGCAAGGGTTTGCCGAGGAGAACCTGGTCGCGCTCAATCGCGATCCCGACACCGCGGCGCTGGTGCTCGACGTGTGCCTCTATCTCGCACGCGCGCACCGCGACACCGGCGCTCTCGACGAAGCGGAGCGCCAGGTGCAAGACTGCGTGCGCCTCACCTCCGCCGCATCGCCGAACCCGCGTGTCCATCCTCCGTCGATCGTCGACCTATACGAGGCCGCACAAAAGCCGAGCCCGGCCCGAGGCGGCTCCTTGCTCGTCGAGGGCGAGCCGGCCGGCTGCGACCTGCGGATCAACGGCAGGCTCGTCGGCAAGACGCCAACGGCCGTCGACGACCTTTACCCCGGGAGCTACCAGGTGCAGGTCGAGTGCCGCCCCGACGAGCCCGGCCGCGTTCACCGCGTCGACGTCCCGCTTGGATCGCAGAGTCTTTTCGTGATCGATCCCTTCGAGCGCGCGGTGAGAACCGACACGCTGCTACACCTTCAGTTCGAAGAGCCCCCCAACCCCCAGGAGCTCGCGCTGTACGCGCGCGAGGTCGCCCGTTCGCTCCCGGCCTCCGCGGTCATCGTCGCATCCTTGGTGGGCCCCGAGGTACTGCAGCTCGAGGTGGAGCTCGCGACCCAGACCGAATCGACGATCGTGCGGCTTCCCACTTCTTCGACCGGGCCCGAACAAGCCCTGATGAATCGCGCCGTCGAGGCATTGCTCGCGGGTCGATGTAGCGATTTCGTCGATGGGACGCCGCAGGAGATCGATTGCCGGACGGGCGAGCCCATCGCGCCGCCTGCGGCCGAGACCGCGCACACGAAGCGCGTTCGTCCCCGTTCCCTGTTCATCACGGGAGTGAGCCTCGCGTCGGCCGGGACCGCGTCGCTTGCGGCGGGTTGGAGCCTGTCGCTCGTGCGGAGGTCCGCGGGGGACGATTGGATCGCCGATCCGAGCAGCTTGAGCCTTCAGGCAAAGTGGCTCGACCTCGGGACCGGCGTGATCGTCACAGGATCGATCGGCGGCGGCTTCCTCGTCGCTGCGATGCCGATGGTGCTTCCCGTTCATTCGAAGACGCCGTGGTGGGCGTGGGTCAACGGCGGCCTGGGGGTCGCCGCCGCGGTCGGCTCGATCGTTTCTGCAGTGACGGCGTCGCCCAAGCCGGCCGGATCCTGCGAGGTCAATCCCGAGGACCCCACCGCCTGCGTCAATCGGCAGCGCGATACGGACCGGGCGATCCTCTTGGGCGCTACGGCGGCACCGCTCTTGACGATGCCGCTCGTGTATCTGCTTCGGCGAGGCGACAGGAAACCAAGCGTCGAACTGCAGCCGAGGGTTCTCGTCGGTCGACGGGGTGGGGCGGTCGGCGTGACGGGCTCGTTCTGAGAGAAGCGATGGTCCTCGTCGTTTTTCGTCGACGCCCATCGCCGATTCTCGTGCACGTGCCGCCCACCTAGCGGTTTTGCCCGCGTTTCCGCTTGGCACGACTCCTGCGTTGGGAGTCCTGCATGCTCCCGTCGGAACATGTTGCCCTCCGCGTCGTCGACGCCGCGTACGATCTCGAGAGTCACCCCGAACCCTGGCTCGGCGGCTTGCTCGAAAGCGGCGAGGAGGTGCTCGATCAGGGGCTCGGCTGCGCTGCGGTCGCGGTTGCAGGACGAATGCGAAGCGGCGAGCCGCTCGTCTCTCGAGTCGTCACGCATGGGGATGCATCGAGTAGCCTGGCGCTTCGTTTGGCCCGCGCCTCGCGGTCGCTGCACGTGAACGGAGCCCTGGCCCCGCTCGGTTGCTCGACAAGCACGGTGCGAACCCTCTCGGCCGTCGAGTCCGCGGCGCCTCGACTTCATCACGCCTTCCGTCGTCGCGTGAGCTGCCGGGACGCACTATGCGTTCTCGCCGTCGACTCCGAGCTCCACGGCGTCCTGTTGGTCACGCCGACGCCGCGACGAATATCGCTGAACGCCAAGGCCGAGAAGCGATGGCGAACGCTCGCTTCGCACATCGGCGCAGCGGACCGGCTTCGCCGCGCGCTCGGGCGCTCCAACCAAGAGCGGCTCATTCCGGTCACCGCGCTTCCACGCGAGCTCGAGGCCGGCGCCTCCCCCAATGCTCAGGCTGCTTCGTCCGGGCCCTCGGTTCGAGACGCTGCGGTAACCGTGGACCGTCGAAGAGAAGGGAGGCCCGGAGATCAGACCGGCGAAGCACGCGAGGTGTTGCGCGGGCTCGTCGACGGCGAGCTCTCCATGGTCGACTGGTTCGTTCGGGACGGTCGGTGCTTTACTCTGGCGCGCCGCAGCGATCCGAGCCTGGGCGACCCTCGCGCACTGACCGCCAGGGAGAAGCAGGTGGTTCTCCGAACGGCCCGAGGCGAGAGCCGCAAGCTCGTCGCCTACGACACCGGGATCGATCGCAGCCAGGTGTCGAGGCTCTTGGGATCTGCGATGCGCAAGCTGGGCGTCAGGAACCAGACCGAGCTGGTCGTGAAGGTCCGCAGT
>JAHELW010000124.1 GCA_024643985.1 Myxococcales bacterium
GCGAAAGTTGCTTCGAAAGGAGAAAAAAGAGAACGAGCTATGGCCCGAACGGCCGACGCCTCCGGCGGCGTTGCCAAAGCATGACGAGCACGCCGGCGACCAGCCAAGCCGGAACCTCGTTGGCCGCCGTCGTTCTGCAACCGCAGCCGCCGCCGCCGTCGCCGTCGACCCCGCCATCGGTGCCGCCGTCGACGCCTCCGTCCTCGATGCTCCTCGGCACCACGGTCAAGGTTGCGCTCGCTGCGCCGCCTGCGGCCCCCTCGTCGGTCGAGACGGCGCTGGTGACGTTCTCGTAGTCACCGGGGCTCGCCGCGAGCGGCACCTCGACCGAGACGGAAAACGTACACGAGCCTCCCGCATCGAGGCTTCCGTTGCGGAGCGCCAACACGCCGGTCCCGTCCAGCACGGACCCTTCGCCGCAGACGTCGTCCGCCGGGGTTCCTGACGCGGACAAACCAGGCAGCACCGCGTCGAGGTCGTCGTTGAAGCTGACTCCCGTGGCGGCCGAGGTGGCGTTGAGGTTTTCGACGGTGAAGGTGAGCATCGTCGAGCCTCCCTGCTCGGCCGGCCCCTCGAACTGCTTCGCGAGCGAGACGAGGTTGAACGTCAGCTCGTCGCGCGCTCCGGGCGCCGTCCTCGAAAAATCGCCGACCAGACCGGTGAGCACGCTCGTCTCGTTGACGATGGAGGTCCCCATGCCGACATCGTCCGGCACTTGAAGCTCGACGCTGAAGCTGCAGGACGACGCGGGTGCTACTGCGCCGCCGGTCAGCGTGATGACATCCGGACCGGTCAGCATCGACCCTTCGCCGCACACGTCGCTGAGCGGAAGACCGAGGGCCTGAAGCCCTTCGAGCGCCGCGGTGAGGTCGTCGTCGAACGAGAGCTGATCCGCCGTCAGCGTGGGATGTGCGTTCGAGATCGTGAACTCGAGGTTGACCGTGCTGCCGGGTGCCACCTCGTCGGCATCGAAGGCCTTTTCAAACGAGAGCGGCTCGCCGACGTTCAGCGCGGCGTTCGCGCCGCTCGTCGCGCTTGAAACCCCGCCGCTCGTGAAAGCAAACGCGCTCGTGACGTTGGTATACGTATTCGCCTCTGCGTCCGAGGGGATTTGCACGTCGACGTCGAAGGTGCAGGAGTTCCCAGCGGGTAGGTTGCCGCCGGTGAAGATCAAGGAGCTTGTCCCGTTGATGGTTGAGCCCAGCCCGCACACGTCGCTGGCGGGCAGTCCCACCGCGGTCAACCCCGGCAGCACGCTGTCGAGGTTGTCGGTGAAAAACATGTCGGTGGCCGCCTGGTCTGGGCTGTCGTTCGTGATGGTGAAGCGCAGCGGCACGGTGTCGCCTGCAAAGCTCGGGTCTTGCAAGAACTCCTTTTCCAGAACCACGCTCGTGACTTCGAGGCTCGCCACGGCGGCTTCACCGAGCACCGACAAACCGCTTACGGTCGCCGAGACCACGCTCGTCGTATTCGTATACGATTGGCTCTGGGCGGTGGCGGGCACCGTGACAGTCACATCGATGACGCAGCTCCCGAGCGGCGAAAGCGTTCCGCCCGTGAACGTGAGAACCGACGTGCCCTCGAGACGCGAGCCGGAGCCGCAGACGTCGACGAGGGGAAGCCCAACGGCCTCGAGACCCATCAGCATCGCGCCCAGGTCGTCCGTGAACATGATTTCGATTGCGTCGGCGGGCGCGTTTTCGCCGTGACTCAGCTCGAGCTCGAGCGTCACCGAGTCCCCGGGCGCCACCCGCGGCTCACCAAAGCTCTTTCGGAGCTGCGGCGCCGACACGAATTCGACATCCGCCTCCGCCGACTGGCCCGTAACCTCGTTGCCGCCGACCGTTGCCGTGATGGGCTCGGTGCGATTCACGTAGCGGCCCGAAGCGGTTCCGCGCGGAACGTCGAGCGTGACCTGGAACGTACACGACTCGGAAGGATCGAGAGAGCCGCCGGTCATGGTGAGCCCGCGATCGTCGATTCCCACGGTTCCGAAGAAGATCGTGGCGCCCCCGCAGAAACCGGGCGCAGGGAGCGTGGTGGCAACGGTCCCGGGGATGAATTGGTCGAGGTTGTCGACGAAACCGATGTCGGTCGCCGCGCTGGTCGAGCTGACGTTCGTGATGGTGAGCTCGATGTCGAGCATCTCCCCAGCGGGCAGCGGGTCGACGAGCATGGTCTTTTCGAGCAGCGGCGCCTCGTTGACCTCGAAGGAGTCGATCGCCCGGCTGCCTGTCACGGTTCGTCCGTCGATGTCTGCGGTCACCTCGTCCGATGTGTTGGTGTAGATGCCTGGGGTAGCGCCCCCTGGCACCTGGACCTCCACCCGAAACGAGCAGGTCCCTCCCGCCGGTAGGCTGCCGCCGGTCAGGCTGAGGCTGCTCGTTCCCGAAACCGTCGAGCCCGAGCCACAGACGTCCGTCATGGGGAGGCCGAGAGCCACGAGGCCGCTGAGCGTCGCATCGAGGTCGTTCGCGAACGCAATCCCGGTGGCGGCAAAGTCCCGGTTGAAGTTATCGATGGTGAAATCGAGGAAGAGCGTTCCGCCTGGCGGCACCGGATCGCCCGAAAAGAAGCCACCGAGGTTGAGCGGGTCCACCGTGACGTCGAGCACGGCGCTTGCCTTGCCGCTGGTCCTATTCTGCGGGTCCGAATACATCAGCGGCTCCGTGGTATTCGCGAGCGCTCCCGCCACGTTGGCCGTCACATCGACGCTCGCTTCACACGTCGCGCCCACACCGAGGACGCCAGACTGCAAGCTGATCTCGCTCGCGCCAGGTTGCGCGGTGAGCGGAGGGCCGAACGCGGGATTACAATCCGTGCTCGGGTTGGCCGGGCTGGCCACGACCATCCCTTGCGGCAGCACGTTGCGAAAGCTCACCGTCTGCAGCGAGCTCGAAGTTGGGGGGTTTTCGATCGAGTAGGTGACGGTGCTGGTGCCGCCAACGGGAATCGAGGCGGGCTCAAACATCATCTCGAACACCGGCAGGTCGGCCGAGATCGTGAGATCCGCCGTGGCAGAGCCGCCGTTTCCCACGCTCGACGTGACGTCCCCGGACACGTTGTTGAAGGTGCCCGGCGCGTCGCCCGTGACGTCCACCGTCAGCGTGCACGTGCTACCCGTTCCGAGACGGCCTTCGCTGAGCGCGAGGGTCGACCCTCCCTCCGGCGCCGAGAGAATCGCGTTGGTGCAATCCGTGAACGCATTGGAGGGACTTGCAATGCGCAGTCCTGCGGGAAGGGTGTGCGTGATTGCGAGGTCGGACGCCGGCGTTGCCGAATCGGAATTCACGAGCTCGATGGTGAGCGTGCTGACCGTGCGCACCCCAATCGGATCGGGAGCAAAGCTCATCGTGGCCGTCGGCGGCTGTGCAAACGCTGCGCCGGATGTCAGCCACGCGCTCGCCAAAACGACGCCGGCCAGAACGACCCCGACAGTCTTACCAAGACATGCTCTCACCATCACGACCTCCCACCTCGGCGTGAGAGTATCCCGCACCGCCCTCGCCCAAAAGGTAAATGAGCAACCCATGCTTTCCGTCTGCTGATATCCTCCGGTCGACGAAAGGAAGTTCCATGGAATTCATCGAGCACGCCGTCGCCTGGTGCCGCGGCGAAATCTTCGAAGGCCGCATGCTCGCGCTTTTCGGCGCGGTCGTCGTCGGCCTCGCGGTCGTGTTCTGGCGCTTCGGCACTACGCCGTCCGCCCGCGCCATGGTCGTGCCGCTGCTGGTCGTCGGCGCGCTTGCACTTGCCGTGGGCATATCGATGAACTTCAGCAACCAAGCCCGCATCCCGAGCTACGAAGCCGCCTACGCGGAAAACGCCGCTGCCTTCGTGCAAAGCGAGCGCGAGCGCACCGAAGCGTTCATCAAGTGGTACCCGATCACGATGGTTTCGTTCTCGGTCATCACCATCATCGGTCTCGCCGTCTTCCTGTGGAAGCCGACTCCGCTCGGACGCGCCATCGGTCTAGCCACCGTTCTTTTGGGCCTGGCCGTTCTGTTCCTCGACCACTTCTCCGAAGAACGCGCCGACGGCTACCACACCCAAATCATACAGGAGCTCGAAGGGCGCGGAGCCGAGCAGCCCTCGCCATGAGCTAATCTGGTCCCTGACGAAACGCGTCGATTAGGTCGACGTTTTCATCCGCGACCTGCTGCGCGAAAGAGCCCATCCGAAGAGCAACAACACGAGCCACGCCGCCGCCGGTCCGTTGTCGCCGTCGCCATCGACCGCGCATCCGCCGCCGCCCCCGCCGCCGCTATCCGAACCGCCGCTGCCTGCCTCTCCGCCGGCCCCGCCTTCGCCGCCCATGCCGCCGGCACCGCCCGTCTCCGGATCTTCCGGGCACGGCGGGAGCTCACCCGTGAAGGAGAATTCGGTGTCGAAGTCGTTGTCGGCAAAGCAGTTGCCGCGGGCTTCGCCGGTCAGCAACACGAGGTCGCCGGCGAACTGAGCGAACTGCCCTGCGGGGTTCGTCGCGTTGTTGACCAGCGTATTGCCCTCGACCCGATTGTTCTCGGCTGTCTCGTCGAGGAGGAAGTCGGGCGTGATCGTCGGGTCGACGGTGCAGCCAAAGTCGGTTCCGAGCAGCGGGAGGCAGTAGTCCACGACGGCGATGCCCGCGAAGTCGTTGTTCTCGACCAAGTTGCCTGACGCGACCGAGTCATCCACGCCGAGGTAAATGATTCCGATGCCGCTCGGGATTTCGGCAAGAATCGAGCCCGGCCGAGCGGTGTTCGGCTTGTTGTTGTCGTACAGCCAGTTGTTCTCCATGTCGATGCGCTTGGCGCTGTCTCGGTTGTCGTAAATGTCCGGAAGCAGCAAGATGGCCGCACCGACGGTGTTGTTCCGAGCCTCGTTGTCGACGACCAACACGCCATCGCTGTTCGACACCTCGATCCCATTGACGCTGTTTTCGACGAGGTTGCCCCTTACCTCGACGTCCACGGAAGTTTCCACCCACAGCGCGCTATCGAGGTCCGAGCCCGTCGAGTAGCTGTTGCGAATCACGCCATTCGCGGAAAGCACTGGGAAGATTCCATAGTTCCGGTTGTCGACTGATTCCACGTCGTCGAACACGAAGTCGTCGACGTGCTCGGTGAACAGCCCGTTGTTGCTGAAGCCTTGGATCGTGATGCCTTCGACACGAATGTCGGTGAGCCATGGGTCGTTTTGCTTCAAGATCACGTGTGGCACGCCTGGAAGGAGAGGGAAGGGCGGCGCCATGTCGGAATGACAGCCCATGCAGTCCGTCCGCTCGACTTTGAGCCCGAACAGAGGTTGCGCTTCGGCGGGGACCTCCAGCGGCACGATGACGATGCCGTTGCGCTGCGGGTCACCCGTGCTTCGGACGATGACGCGCTCCTCATCGACGCTGTCCGGACCAGCCGCCGAAGTGCCGAGTCCGATCAGGTGAATGCCGCTCTTGGTGACGTTGAGCCCGTTCGTCGTGTTGCAGGGTTCCTCGTAGATGCCCGGCTGGATTTCGATTCGCGTGTTTTCCGGCGCGAGGTCGATGGCTTCCTGGATCGACTGTCCCGGCATGACGAGGATCGTGCCGTCACTGATTTGCTCCGGGGGAATCGTGCCCGTGGTCGGGCAGTCTCCGCCCGCGCCGCCCATCCCGCCGCCGCCGCCTGCGCCGCCCGCGCCGCCACCGCCCAGGGGATCATACGGGCCGAGGTCGGCAACTGGCGGTCGGTCGAACAAGTCACCCGAGTTCGTGTAGACAGCGTTGGCGTTGCCCGCGGTCCAACCGGGCTGCGCGCTTGCCTGAATCTCCTCGAGGTACGTGTAAGTACCCGGGACATCGCTCACCGACGGGTCGTTCTCGACGCACTGAATCGCCGCCTGCCAGGAGTCGCATCCAGGAGTGCCGAGGACCGCGTTGATATCCCACCCGTACTGGTTCCACGAAGCGTCGCCCGGATTCGTCGCATGACAGACCGCACACTGCGCGACGTCACTCGAGTCCGAGACACCGCCATACAGCGTTTCGAATGCGGTGAGCCCTGGTCCGCGTGCAAGTGCGTGCGGACCGCCAACCAACGACACGACGAGCCCCGCGCTTGCGATGAACAAGCACGACCGCCAAAACTTTACGAGCACGAATGACCGCATGACCGACTCCAGTGCGCTTCAATTTCCAGGGAGAAGAAAATTGACTACCACGGAGTCATGAAAATTACCAAGGCGCTCTTGCGTGGCCAAACGAGGGCCGCGGAAGACGCCTTCGTATATCCTTCGACTCCATGGACGACACCGCACAAGTCGCATGCCCTTACTGCTTCGAGAACGTCGAAGTCTACATCGACCCCGAGACCCAGGGCGAGCTCGTTCAAGACTGCGACGTCTGCTGCCGCCCGTGGGTTCTGCACGTGAGCCGCGGCGCGGACGGCTCTCTCGTCGTGTACGCCTCGCGCGCGCAGTAGCGCTCTGCCGCGCACTTGCGCCGAGCCTCTGCTCCATGCACATTCATGCACGGTGGCAGACGAAACGCACACGCGACGCGCCCGCTCACGGAGGCCCCGGCGGCCCGAGGGTCAGGAGCTTTTCGTAGACCTGCCGGGCAGGGGCCGCATTCGCGTGTTCGAGGTCAAGGGCCCCGCGGGTGCGCCCACGCTGATGCTCTTGCACGGCCTCGGCGCGACCGGTCCCCTCAACTGGTACACTTCCTTTTCGGCCCTCGGCGAGCGCTACCACGTTCTGGCCGTCGACCACCGCGGCCACGGCGGAGGCATTCGCACGCGCCGCTTTCGATTGAAGGACTGCGGGGACGACGCGGTCGCTGCTGCCGAGGCGCTCGGCGTTCGCGAATTCATCGCCGTCGGCTATTCGATGGGCGGCCCCATCGCGAAGCTCTGCTGGAGCCGCCATCCCAAACGCGTCCGCGGCCTCGTGCTCTGCGCGACCGCCAAGCACTTCACGCCGCCGCAGTACGCCGTGCTCACGCGCGCGATTTTGCCGGGCGCCGTCGTCGGTGCGCGCGTCGCCCCGAGCCTCGTCCGCGGGCAGATCATCGACGGCATGGTCCGGGACATCCGGGTTCCCGAAGTCGAAGAGTTCGTCCGAAACGAGATGGCGACCTCCGAACCCGCGACGCTTGCCCAGGCCACGCGTGCGGTCCTTCGCTTCTCGTCGCGCGATTGGGTGTCGAACATCCGGGTTCCGACTGCGGTCGTCATCACCACGCGCGACAAGGTCGTTCCGACGCGCCGTCAATTTGGTCTTGCTGCTGCGATTCCAGGCGCAAAGAAGTTCGAGGTCGACGGCAACCACTTCGCCTGCGCCGACAGGGGAACCGACTTCGTGCCGCAGCTCGTCGCCGCATGCGACTACGTCGACTCGACCGCGAAGCGAAGCAAGCGCAGCCCGATTCGAGCGGCCTGACCGCGAGCGTTCTCGAGAAGCCTGATTGCACGCGCCTGCTCGACAGTGCCCGCGCCCCCCGAGTCAGCGGCGCCGCTTCGACTTCTGACAGTTGTCGCAGAGGCCGCACTTCGGCGGGCGGGCCTCGCCGAAGTGGCGCCGAATGAACGCGCTCCGGCACTCTTCCGTTTCGGCGTAGTCGGCAATCGCGCGAAGATTGCGCGCATCTTGAATCCGGCGGACCTCCAGGCGCGCGGCCAGGTCTTTGGCGCCGCTTCGGATGCGTCGCGTGCTCGCGCTCCCCGCATATTCCCCGCGGCGGACCATTTCGAGGAGCCCGAGCTCCTCGAGCTGCGCGCTCACCGAGCGGGCGACGGTGACCGGCACCCCCGCCGACATCGCCAGCTCCTTGGGCTTGACCGCTTTGTCTTCGTCCACCCACGCCACCAGCGCCTCGACGACACGGCGAACCTGCGCCGCGCTCGAGCGGCTCCTGTCTTGAAGGTGCTCCTGGATCCGGAGGTCGTTCGGGTCGAACAGCAGAACGCACTGCGAGCGCTTGCCGTCGCGCCCCGCACGCCCGGCTTCTTGCACGTACTGCTCGAGCGAGCCCGGCACTTGGTAGTGCAGGATGTAGCGGATGTTGGGCTTGTCGATGCCCATGCCAAACGCGCTGGTTGCCACCATCACGAGCCGCCGAGACGGCTTCATGAACTTCCGCTGCGAAGAAGCGCGCTCGGTTGCTTTCATCTTGCCGTGGTAGCGGGCGGATGGAATCCGCGCGCGCCCGAGGGCGCTTGCCACCTGGTCGACTGCTTTAGTGGTCGAGCAATAGACGATGCCCGGCCGCGGCAGCCGTCGAATCAGCTTGGCCGCGCGCGTGATCTTGTCGTCCCCCCAAACCACTTCCGCCGACAGGCGAAGGTTCTTACGGTGAGGCGGCGCCAGGACCTCGACCGTGTGCTTCATCTGGAGCCGCTCGACGATGTCGGCGCGCACGCGCGGTGTGGCCGTTGCCGTGAGCGCCAGCACGACCGGATCGCCGAGCGGCTTTCGAAGCGCGCCGAGACGGAGGTACGACGGCCGAAAGTCGTGCCCCCACTCGGAAATGCAGTGCGCCTCGTCGACACACAGGAGGGCAGGGCGCACCTCCGAAAAGACCGAGCCGGCAAGCGACTCGAGCGTCTCCGGCGTGGTCAGCACGATGAGCGAGCCGCCTTTTTCTAGGCGCCGGAGCGCCTGCCGCCGCGCGGCCGCTCGAAGCGTGCTGTCGATGCGCACCACAGGCACCCGCCGCTCGGCAAGCTTCCGCTCCTGGTCGCGCATCAGCGAAATCAAGGGCGAGACGACCACCGTCGGCCGCTCGAGCAGCGGCGCGGTCGCCTGATAGATCAGCGACTTCCCGTACCCGGTCGGCAGCACCACCAGCGCATCGCGCCCCGAGAGCACCGCCCCCATCGCCCGCGCCTGCTCCGGATGAAGCTTCGCGATGCCAAAGCGCTCCTTTGCAATCCGCCGAGCCGGGCCGAGCTTCGAAGAGCGGCTGTTGCGTCGCCGAGCCACCGCCGGAGTCTACGCGCCAACCTCGCAGAACACCCAAGAACGACGATGCTGGCACTCCCCACCGTCGTCGCCCAGCACCTCAGGCGAGTCAGTTCATGACCGGAGACAGCAAGCAATTCGGTGTGCAGCCGGGAGCGGGGGCCCCCTCGTCGAACACGCCGTTGGTTTCGACGAATTTGGTCACGGAGTCGCAGTCGGGGAGCTCCGTTTCATAAACCACGTTTCGCGTTCCGCCTTCGTTTTCGATGATGATGAGGAGCGGGAATGCCCCCTCGGGGAACTGTCCGCTACCGATTGCGAGGAACTCGAGAGTGACCGTCTCGTCTCCGATGCTCTCGCTTCCGAACCCGCCGATGGTCTCGGACCTACCCGTATCGGAATAGCTCACGTTGACGAACCGCGTGCCTGCGGTGACCGGAACGTCAACCCGGATGACGTCTGATTCGGCCACGAGCGCCGGAGGGAAATCCCCCGTGACGTCTTCCCCGTTGACGAACACGGTGACGTTGCCGGCGAGGTCCGCGTCTTGGCTGTTAGCCGGCGACCCGCAGCCGCCTCCCGCGCCTCCCGCGCCGCCCATGCCGCCCGCGCCACTCTCGCAGGCGAAATCGACCTCGACGGGTGTTTCCCCGAGCGCTGGCGCAGTCGCGTCCTGCGTGGTGTTCGGCGCGCACTCGGCATCCTCGGGAAGGCCGCTAATCAGCGACACGGTCACCGGTCCCGGCAACACGTCGAATCGATAGTCTCCCTGGATGTCGGTGCTCGTCGTTTGCCGATCGTCGTTCTGGTCCGCGATCCGCACGCCAACGCCCTGAACCGGCTCTTCATTCAGCACCACCTTGCCGATGACGTTTGCCGGCTCTTGGTCTCCGCTCTCACTCGAAGGACAGCCCGTCGCCCCCAATACTCCAAAGACCAACACCAGAGCGGCAACCGCCGCGCCAAGATATCGAGCTCCAGTCATCGGGAACCTCCTCTCTGCGTGACCCGCGCTACGAGCTTGCGGCCACGCTACCGGCTACGGTTCTCGATGTCTACGCCGCAGTTGCCTTCCCATCCTCCGATGCGGATCGTCCGCTGCGCATTGCGAAATCGGAGCCGAAGCCTCAGCGCCCGAGCACCACGTCAATCCCCGTTAGAATCATCTCTACTCGCCGCCGTGAAAGCTTCGCGATGTGCTCGTCGAGCACCCCCCGGTCGAGCGTGACGAGCTGCGACACGTTGGCCACCGACTCTTTCGAAAGCTTCGTCGCCCGCGCCGGCAGCAGCACGTTTCCGGGCGCCTCCGCCCACCGAAGGTTGCTCGTCAACGGT
>JAHELW010000283.1 GCA_024643985.1 Myxococcales bacterium
GACGGCTACCCCGGCTTTTCGACGGACATGCTGCCGTTTCACTATCTCTCGAACGACCCCCATCGCGAGACGCGCATCCCCGCGAATCACGCCCCGTACAGCGAGGTCAAGCGCCTCACGAACGTCGTGCGCCGCTACGGCCGGGTCTGGCAGGCCACGCCCGAAAAGGACAAGCCCCACAACGTGATTCGCTGGTTCATGCTCAGCAGCGGCCGCTTTTTCGGAAAGCCTTTGAAGGTCACCGCGGTCGCCGCGCTCGACGTCGTCACCAATCGCTTCCTCGCGAAGCTCGGGATGGTGATGACCCGCGTCATCAACTCGCCGCTCGTCCAAGGGCGCTTTCGGCTTCAGGCGCTCGCCGCCCCGTTTCGCGTCTACGCCGACGGGATGATCACGCCGATTGCCGAGGAGAACCCCGTCCTTCGAGAGCTCAACGCGATCGACCTCGAGGATCGCGAGGCCCGCATGGCGCTCTTGAACGACCCCGCGTACTGCCGACGCTTTCGCAAGATGTGGTACCACGACAAGCGGGGCTTTTCGCTCGCGCGCATCAAGCGCTGGCTTCGCATCATGGACGACAGCTTCAGCCGCGACCTCCGCGACATGGTGATGACCGAGCGGCCGCTTCCGGTGTGGAAAGGCGAAACGCTCGAGGACATCTACCAGCGTCTCCTCGATTGGCAGGCTCGGCCGAGCGGCCGCGGGCGCCGCGGGCGAACGGGTCTCGGTCCTCGGAACGAAGAAGAGGCCGCCGTGTTCGCGAGCTTTCTGAATCCGGTCGGCGACGACTGCGAGTTCATTTTGCACCTCCTGCGCCATTTCGACACCGACCTTCGCTGGTACGTGCTCGCTGCGAACGACGACGAGGAGCGCATGGCGCGCGTGCTCTTCGACCCGCAGACGCTTCCCGGGTTCAGCGACTCGGGCGCGCACCTCACCAACATGGCGTACTACGACTCGAACCTCCGCGGCCTTCAGATCGCCCAGCGGGAGTCGCTCGAGCGCGTCGCGTATCACGTCCACAGGCTCACGCAGGTGCCGGCGGAGTTTTGGGGCATGAGCGGCGCGCTCGGCACGATCGAGCCTGGACGCCAAGCGGACTTGGCGCTCATCGACCCTGCGGCGCTCCGCGCGTACGACTCCGATGCGAACACCACGTTTGGCTACCGCGAAGCGCTCGCCGCCGAGCAGATGCTCAACCGCTCCGACGGCGTCGTCACCGACGTGTGGGTTGCCGGTCAGCGCGCTTGGAAGGACGCCCTGCCGAGCGAGGCGCTCGGCAAGGCGCGCATGGGTCGGGCGCTCACGAACTAGCCGCCGCTGCCGCCAGCCCCGCCGGCTCCGGTCTCGAGCACGGGGAGAGCGGGGAACTCATTTGCCGTCGCGGTTGGGTAGTTCTCTTGAATGAAGGCGCAGCAGGCCTCGACGTCGCAGGTGCAGTCGTTTTCCAAACCGCAACCTTCGGGCATGCAGTTGCCGCAGACGCCGGTCTCCACGTCTGGGGCCACGGCTCCTCCAGGTTGACCGCGCACACAGATGTTGGCTGCCTCTCCGAAGTCCTCGAACGGAGAGCACGTTCCCTCAGCGAAGTCGGCCTTCGTGCAGCGCGCGTCGTACATGATGCGAGGGGAATCCCCGGGGCCACACTCCTCTGGCGATGCGAACGCGCAGGTGCCGTCGCTCGCTCCGGTGCGCTCCGAGGGCGGGCATAGCAACCCATCCTGCGACGACACGCACGCCCCGCCGATGCACACCGCAACCAAGTCGGTGACAATGGGTAGCTTGAGGCTCTCGTAGTCGTACGTGAACCTCATTGCGCCGGGCTCGATCGGAGTGAGCGAAGTCGTGCCCGAGACCGCTGGGTCGTTCGTGCGAGCGAGGAAGGGGATCGAGATGCCTGGGCCGGTCCCCTCGCAGTCCTCGTCGAGCACGCAGGAGGTCGTTCCATCGGTCGCGCACGTGCCGCCGGAACAGGTGCCTGGGGCGCTCCCGCACGATTCGAAGAAATCATACGTCGTGGGCTGGTGGGGGCTCAGCGGGGTTGGACTCTGCGTGCCGTCGTCTACGAAGCTCTGAACCGGCTGGGTGCTCACGTCGGAGTTGCTGACCTCGAAGGTGAGCTCGGAATTCGAGATGGTCCCGGATGGAACCGCGTCGGTGAAGCCGCACGTCAGCTCAGCCGTGAGCGTGATCGTCGCGGACAGCTCGATGTCGAGTGACTCCCCTGCGACTGCGACTGCGCTCGGTGTCGCGACCGGATCCAACGGGATCGGGACGCCGGCCCCTAGAAGCAAGCAGTCGGCGGCGATGAAGAACGGGGTCGTGCACGGAACCCCGGGGCCCGTCGGATCGCAGAGAGCGAGCTCGGGGCTACCCCCGCTTCCACCCGCGCCACCACTTCCACCGACGCCGCCCGCGCCGCCGACGCCGCCCGCGCCGCCAACACCGCCCGCGCCGCCGTCACCGCCCGCGCCGCCACCATTTCCCGAACCGTCACAGCCGAAACCCGCCACCGCCAGTCCAAGCACGATAATCAAAGCCGTTCTGTTCATCTTTCCCTCCCAGGCCAAGCGATCAGTCGCCGAATATAGGAAGAGT
>JAHELW010000125.1 GCA_024643985.1 Myxococcales bacterium
GTCGGAGAAGTCGAAGTGCCCGAGAGCAGGAAGCGCGAGGCTTGCTGCGTCGGCGAGGAGGGCGACGCGATCGATGCCGACGGCCTTGAGCATACCCCCGAGGACCCAGCCTGCGGTCCCCATCGCATCGACGACGCGTGCCGCGCGCATCAGCAGGTGATTTCGGCCTGGCGGGCCTTCTTCGAGGTCTCGAATGCAGCCTCGAGTGCCGATGATCTCCGCATCGCGCACCAGCATGTTGCCGTAGCAGTGATCCCCGTTTCCGTGCGTATTCACCACGGTCTGGATTCGCCGCGCGGCAGGAACGGCACGCTCCATCGTGTCCAGCATCTCCCGCGTGATCTGAAGGTCGAACAGCGTGTCGACGAGCAGTGTCTGGTCGCCGTCGACGACGAGGCCCGAGTTGCTCCAGCCCCAAGATCCGGGGAGCTGCGTGTACGCGTAGATCCCGTTGCCGAGCTCGTGGAGCGTCTTTTCTACTCCGGCGGACATCGGGTGAACGGTATCACGAGTCGAATAGTTGGTGCTCCCCTGCCCGATCGATGAGAGTCGAGGGCCGAATGGGGGATGAAGCCCGACCGCGCCTCTCACGGCGAACGGAGATCGCTCTGCTTGCCGCAGCTCTGATTTTCGGCGTCCTCGTCATCATCGCGCTTCACGACACCCGCTTCGACGACGCCTACATCACGTTTCGATACGGGCAGAACCTCGCCAGCGGCCGGGGACCGGTCTTCAATCCCGGAGAGCGCATTCTGGGAACCACGAGCCCCGGCGAAATGCTCGTCAGCGCGCTCGTCTATCCGCTGGCGGGCCTCGAGCTGACCCCGAGCTGGATGGCGGCCCTCGGCTGCGCGGCCTGGATTGCGCAGGCGGTGTTCATCTTCCTCGTCCTTCGCAGAGGCTTCGGCGATTGGACGGCCCTGCTTGCCGCGGCGGCGCTCCTCCTCGGCGCAGGGGGCTCCGACATCCGCGTTGCCCTCGAGACCAATCAAGTCGTGGCTTTCAACCTGGCCGCGCTCTGGATGGCGATGGAGAAGCGGTGGCGCACGGCGGCGCTCCTCGCCGGCTTGGCAGTGCTGTTTCGACCGGACGCCCTCGTCTTCGCACTTCCACTCGCAGCTGTCTGCGTCTACGAGCTTCGCCGGCAGGCGCTCGTGCCTGCGCTGATCTTCGTCGCGACGTTCGCCCCCTGGTTGCTGTTTGCGACCTTCTACTACGGCACGCCGCTTCCTTTGACGGCGGCGACGAAGTTCCAGCGGGCGTCCGTGGCGGCCTATGCGCAGCACATCTACGAGCATCTGGGCGCCTACGTTCACCCGGGCCGGCCGACGGTTCGGATCCTGCTGTGGGCGCTCGGTCTCGGGGGCGCCGCGCACCTCGTACGGCGTGGGCCCCTATACGCGCTGCTCGCCGTCTATCCGTTCCTCCACTACGCGGCCTACCTCAAGCTGCGTCCTTTTACGGTGCATACGTGGCATCTCTATCCGGCCGAGGCGATGATGGTCGTCCTCGCCATGGTTGCGCTCGGCGCGTTGATCGAGCTCGCGCCGCGATGGGGCCGCTGGGCTGGCGGCGGGCTCGCGGTTCTTCTGCTTCTCTCGATCGGGTTTCACACGTCCGCGCGCGTTGCGACCCACCAAGACGCACGATGGACAGGCGGACGCGATCACGCGTACCGCGACGTGGCCGCGTACCTCCTCGAGCACGGCAATCGCGAGCAAGAGTACTTTGCGGCCGTCGAGGTTGGCACGGTGGCGTACCTCACGGACTTCTCTGCGATGGACCTCGGCTGGCTCGTCAGCGCGCCCGGAGAGCTCCTGCGCGAGCGAGAGCTTCGCTGGCTTCTCGTCGACCCGATCTACCACTTCATGGTGCCGGACGGGGCGCCCCTCGTGTTCTCCGCCGAGAGCGGGGGGTTTCGCGCCGAGCTCTACGACCTCTGGAAAGGCACTGACGACCCGGATGCGCCCGTTCGAATCCGGGGGACCGACTGGGGCTTCTGAGGAACCTCAGGCAGCGAAGAACCGCTTCAGCACCTCGATCATCTTCGGGACGTCGGCGGCGGCGGCGACTTCGCGGCAGGAGTGCATGGAGAGCATCGGGTTGCCCGCATCGACGGTGCGTATGCCGAGCTCGGCGGCCGTGATCGGTCCGATCGTGCTTCCGCACCCGAGATCCGAGCGCACCACGAACCGCTGGGTGGCAACGTCCGCTTCGGCCGCCCAGCGTTCGAAGCCTGCCCAGCTTTCCCCGTCGGTCGCGTAGGACTGGTTCACGTTGATCTTGACGACCGGACCGGCGCCGAGTCGAGGCTGGTGCTGCGGCTCGTGCATGTCCACGTAGTTGGGGTGGACTCCATGAGCCATGTCCGCCGAGATCAAGAACGACCTCGCCACGGCGCGATGGTACCCCTCCTGCGACTCGCCCGACAGCCGCTGAAGACAGCTCCGCAGGAAGTCCGAAGCCGCACCCTGCGCACTTCGGCTCCCCACCTCTTCGTGATCGTAGAGAACGATGCCGCGCGTCAGCTCCGCCTCGCTCTTCGAGGCCAGCAGCGCCGAGAACGCAGCGTGGCAGCTCGCGAGGTTGTCGATTCGACCGGCGTGAATGAACTCCTCTGCGGCACCGCTTCGCGCCGCAGGCTGAAGGTCGTACGCCATCAGGTCCCATGCCAGAATCTGGTCCTCGGCGACGTCGCCGAGCTCACCCGCCAGCATCTCCCGCAGCGCCGATCCCTCGAGCCCGTCGAGAGCCACAATCGGCGCCATGTGTTTTTGCGCGTTCAGCTTGAGTCCCTCGGTGTTGACCTTGCGGTTGAGGTGGATCGCGAGAGAGGGAATACGAAGCAGCGGCCGCTTGAAGTCGACGAGGCGCGTGGTGCCGTCCGCGAGCGAGGCGCGCCCCGCAAGCGAGAGGTCGCGGTCGATCCACGTGTGCAGCAGCACCCCGCCATAGGGCTCGACGCCGAGCTGCCCATAGCCGGCGCTCTTGATTTCGGGGTTCGGCTTGATCCGAAGATTCGGTGAATCCGTGTGTGCCCCGACGAGTCGAAAACCCGTCTCGCTCGGCGGCGTGCGTCCAACGTGGAACGCCGCCAGGGAGCCTCCGCCCCGCGTGAGGAAGACCTTGTCACCGGCTGAGACGTTCCAGACCTCGGCCTCGAGAAGGCGTCGATAGCCTTCCCGCTCGAGGCGCGCCGCGGTCTCGGCGACCGCATGAAAGGGCGTCGGAGAAGCGTCGATGTAGTGCAGGAGATCTTGGACGGACGGCACGGCTTTCGTCATTTCGCGAGCGAGCGTACACCTGCCCGATGGACTTTGCCCGGCAAATCACGCCCGACGATCGCTTCGGCGACTTGGCCTGCCTGCCAGAGCTTTTCGAGGTCGATGCCGGTGTCGATCCCCATGCCGTGAAGCGTGTAGACCAAGTCCTCCGTCGCGAGATTGCCCGCGGCGCCCGGCGCGTAGGGGCAGCCGCCGAGACCCGCGACCGACGCGTCGAAGGTCGTGATCCCCATCTGCAAGCCGACGAGAACGTTGGCGAGCGCGGTTCCGCGAGTGTCGTGGAGGTGAAGTGCGATCTGCTCGAGCGGGATGTCGGCAGCGAAGAGGTCGAGGATTCGCTGTGTCTGTACGGGCGTGCCGACGCCGATCGTGTCCCCGAGCGAGACTTGATAGCATCCGGACCCGAGCAAGTGCTTGGCGAGCTCGAGCCCGCGGGCCGGGTCGACCTCGCCTTCGTACGGGCATCCCCACATCGTCGAAACGTAGCCGCGTACTCGCAGCCCCTGGTCGACGGCCGGCGCGATGACCGGCTCGAATGCCCTCAGCGTTTGCGCGATGCTCTTGTTGACGTTCTTGAGATTGTGCGTTTCGCTCGCGCTCACGAAGACGGCGATTTCATCCACGTCGGCCGCCCGCGCCCGGTCGAGTCCCCGTGCGTTTGGACAGAGGCACGCGTAGGTGACGCCCTGCCGCCGCTCGATCATTCGGCACACCTCGTCTGCGTCGGCCATCTGGGGCACCCACTTCGGCGCGACGAAGCTCCCGACCTCGATGCGCTGAACCCCGGCGTCGACCAGTGCTTCGATGAGCCGGACCTTGGCGTGCGTGGCCACCTGCGCGCTTTCGTTTTGAAGGCCGTCGCGCGGGGAGACCTCGTAAACCGAAACCCGGGAGGGGAGCTCGACGAACGCTGGCGCCATTCCCTTCATGTACTGCGCCTGCGCCCGGCTGAAAAGGCGGAGTCAATTCGCGGAAAATTCGTCCTCCTGCGCATGCAGGTACCTAGCCCTGACCCGCGATCTGGTGGATACTCCGCCACGCATGACGACGCTGACCGCTCTGATGCTCGCTACGCCTTTGTTTGGTTTCTCTCTTCAGCTGGACCCGGCGCTTCTCGAGGCCCCCAATCTGGCGATCGACCCAGGCGTGGTGCTGGCGGCCGACGTCTCGACCGAGCTCGAAAAGCCGACCACCGCGGATCTCGTCCGACAGCGCAACAAGATCAAGAAGATCCACAAGATCTTCGGGCTCACGACCTGGTCGCTGGCGACGCTCACGGTCGCCTCTGGGTTCGTCCAGTACTACAACCAGTACGGCTGGTACCGGAGCCAGGCGACGAACCCATGCGTCCAGGGCACGGCGTGGCCCAATCAGCGCCAGTGTAGCGGCGTGCCGACCGCCCACCTAACGCTGTCCACCCTGACCGCCGCGACCTTCTTCACGACCTGGGGCCTGTCTTTCGCGATGCCCGATCCGCTCGGGGTGAGCGAGGGCGACAGCAAGTTCGCCCGCAAGCTTCGCGCTCACAAAGCGCTTCGCTGGGTCACGTTCGCTGGCTTCCTCGCACAGATCGGTCTGGGGATCGTGGCTGCGAATTCCGAATGGTTTGGGATAGATCGCGCCAATAACTACAATACGCTTCGGGCTATTGCGACCGCCCATCTCGTCGTCGGCGTGGTCACGTATGGTGCGCTGACCGCCCAGGGCGCGCTGATGGTGTTCTGATATCGAGCTCACAGAGCGCCAGACTTTCTGCGTTCTCTCGAATTTCGGAAGTTGCCCCGGCGTTCGCGGCGCCGCTAACATCTAGGGCGCCTGCGTGGTGGGGAGCTTAGCCTGCAGGATCCTTTTGCTTTTGGGGGTTTCATGCGATCACCGAAGGGTGCAAAAGTCCTTCAGAAAGGGCGACCGGCCGCGGAGATGGCCAGCCTGACCGTCGACAAGATCCTCGGCTTGCTTTCGGAAGACCCCTACGACGCGCAGCTGATCGAGGGGCTACGGGAGCGACTCAAGAGCCCAGACCCCGCCAATGACGGACAAGACCCACTCCGGCTGCTCGAGTCCGCGCGCGGCGGTCACGAGCGCCGCGGCGAGTTCTTGGCAGCTGCATGGCTGATGGAGATCGAGTCCGAGCTCGTCGCCGACGATCCCGAGTTTCGCAAGGTTCTCATCAAGGAGCTCGGGCGCATTCGGTGCGAAGAGCTGATGGACGATCACGGCGCGCTCGACGCATACGAAAAGCTCGGAGGAGTCGAGTCCGAAGACCCCGAGGTCGCTCGTGCGGTCGACGAGATTCACAAGGTCGAGGAGAAGTGGAGCGAGCTCGCGGTCCGCTTCATCGAAGAGGCGCGCAACGCGATCGATCCGAGGCTGAAGACTTCGCTGCTGACTCGTGCCGCGTCCTTGATGTGGCAGTACGGCGGCGACGAAGCCGTCGAGGAAGCCGACGCGATCTTCGACGAAGCGCTTGCAGCGGATCCTTCCCACATGCGCACCGCGCGCCAGTACGCCTTGAGCCTCCGGGCCCGCGGCCGTTGGGAAGACGTGGTGTCGGTGTTCGTCCGTGCAGCCAAAGCGGCGCGGACGCGAGAAGAAAAGGCCGCCGCCTGGCTCCAGGCTGCGAGGGTTCTCCAGCGATCGCTCGACGACACCGAGTCCGCCGCCGACGCGTACCGGAAAGTGCTCGAGCTCGCCCCGGCGAACGTCGAGGCCCTCGGGGCTCTCGTCCAGCACTACACCGACCGCGAGGCGTGGGACGACCTCGCGGCGATGTACGAAAGCGCGCTTCGTTCTCGACAGAAGCTCGAGGATGAAAAGGGAATGCTGCTCCAGCTCGCGATGGTGCACTGGCGCTTTCGGAACGACACCGAGGCGGCGGAGCCGTTCTTCGCGAGGCTTCGCAAAATCGATGCGGCCCATCCCGGGATGCTCGAGTTCTATCGTGAACAGATCGAGCCCGATGACCCCGACGGACGTCTGCTCACCATCCTCGGCGATGCGCTCCGGACGACGACGGACCCCGAAGCCAAGCTGGCTCTGGCGCGCGAGCTCGGGCGGCGGGCGCAGTCGGCCGATCGCCCCGAGCGCGCGCTCGAAGCGTGGAAGCTCGTCGAACGGCTCGAACCGGGCGATCTCGACGCGCGAGTCGCACTCCAGGCGCTCTATGAGAGGGGGGGCAAGTGGAACGCGCTCTCCGAATCGATTCGCGGCGAGATCGACACGCTGGGCCCCGAGAAGACCGAAGAAAAGCTGCGGCTGCTTCGAGATTTGATTCCGATCTATCGAGATGCGCTCCAGCTCGATTCGATGCTGATTCAGGTCTACGGCGAGATTCTCGCGCTGGCTCCGCACGACGCGGGAGCCCTCGACGCGCTCGGGACGCTCTACGAGGACGCCGGCCGTTGGAACGAGCTGATCCAGGTTCTCGAGCGTCAGGCGGAGCGCACGCCCGACGTGCCGGCCAAGGTCGAGCTCTACATGCGAGTCGCAAATCTCTGGACGGAGCGATTCGGGAACATGAACCAGGCGACGGCGCCGCTCGAGCGCGTCGTAGAGCTCCAGCCCACTCACACGGAAGCGCTCGCAGAGCTCAAGGAAATCTACACCCGAAAGCGAAAATGGGACGCGCTTTTCGCAATCCTCCGCCGGGAGGCCGATCTTGCAGAGGACCCGGCCGCCCGAATCGCGAAGACGGTCGAAATGGCCGAGCTCTGTACGGAGCGTTTGCACGACAACGCAGCCGCGATCGCGCTTTGGAAAGAGATCCTGGCCGAGGCGCCGGAAGAACCGAGCGCGCTCGACGCTCTCGAGAGTCTCACCGAGCGTGAAAAGGACTGGGAGACGCTCGCGGCGGTTCTGCAACACCGACAAGAGACGGCCGTCAGCGATGCCACGAAGCTCGAGCTCCTACGGCGACAAGGCGTCATCTTCATGGAGCGCCTCGACCGGCCGGCCGACGCGATAGCCGCCTGGGAGGGCGTGCTTGCGCTCGATCCGGACGCCAGCCGCGTCCGGCGAATGCTGAAGGACGCCTATGTCCTTCAAGGTGAATGGGACAAGCTCGAGGCGCTCTTTGCCGAAAGCGAGGACTGGGCCGGGCTCGCCGAAGCGCTCAGCCGCGCCGCGGAGTCCATCGACGACGCTGCCCTCGTCGCCAGGCTCAGCCTTCGCGCTGCGGCGATCTACACCGACCCGCTTGCCGACCTCGGTCACGCAGCGCGAGCCTACGAGCGGGCGCTCGCCGCGGATCCGGGTAACGTCGAAGCCGCGGCGGGGCTCGTGCCGATCTACGAGCGCGATCACAAGTGGGCCGACTACGTGCGGATGCTCGAAATCGTCATCGCCGACGGTTCGTCCCAAGACGACCTCGAGCTCGACGTCAGGCTGGAGCGCATCGGCTCGTTGAGGAGTGTCTACCTCAACCGCTTGCGCGATGCGGAAGCGTCCCTCGGGTGGGCCACGCGGGCGTACCTTCTTGCGCCTACGGACATCCAAGTCGTCGCAGGCCTCGAGGAGTCGGCAGAGGCCGCCGGAGCCTACGCCGATCTCGTGGCTCTTTTTCGCGACCGACTAGACAACGCCACGCTCGACGAAACCGAGCGCCTCGACCTCCAGCGCCGGATCGCAGCGATTGCCGGCGAGCGCCTCGGCGAGTCGGAGGAGTCGATCCGGCAGCTCGAATCGATCCTCGCGGTGAAGCCGGACGACGCGGAGGCGATGGCGGTCCTCGACCGGCTCTACCGTGCATCGCGGCGCTTTGCGGACCTTCGGGCTCTGTACGAGCGCAGGCTCGCGCAGGTGACGGACCCGGCAGAGGAATGGGTTCTCTTGAACGAGGTCGCGCACGTGGAGGAAGAGCAGCTCGGCGACCTTCCGGCTGCAGCGGAACGCCACTGGAAGATCATCGAGAGCAACCCGCACGACGTCGACGCGCTGTGTGCAGTCGAGCGGCTGTCCCAGCAGCTCAAGCAGTGGGACCGTCTCGATGCGGCGCTCGAGAGGCGGCTTCAGTCGCGCGTCAGCGACGACGACCGGCTCTCGATTTTCTTGCAGCTCGCGGACCTGCGACGCCTTTACCTCGACGACTCGAGGGGCGCGCTCGAATGCTACCGCCACGCTCTCGCGCTCGACGGACGGAACGAGGTCGCCATTGCTGGGCTGGAAGCGCTGTGCGGGGAGGGCGCCGGAGTCGGGGTCGATGCGATCGATCTCCTGGAGCCCGCTTACGCGAAGCGCGGTCACTTCGAAAAGCTGGCGGGGCTGCTTCAAAGGCGGCTCGACAAGACCGAAGATTCCGACGAGAGGCGCGAGCTTCGCCTGAGGCTTGCAGACCTCTCTGCGTCGGAGCTCGGCGACGCTGCCGGCGCGTATCGTGCGCTCGAGTCGGCCTTCTCCGACAATCCGAACGACCTCGACCTGTTCGAGCGGCTCGGCGGGGTGGCGGAGGCTTCCGACCAGCACGAGGCATTCGCGAAGGCGATCGTTCAGGCGATCGACTCCGGACAGGTGCGCGGCGAGGCCGATGCCGCGCTGTGCCGCCGTGCCGCGGAGCTTTTCGACGTCGTGCTGGCCGCACCGGAGGAGGCCGCTCGCCTTCATCAGCGCGTCCTTCGCGAGGAGCCCCAGGACGCCGCGGCGTTCACGGCGCTGAAGCAGCTCTACACGAAGAACGAGCAGTGGGACGACCTGAGGGCGCTCTACCAGCAGCGAATCGAAGCCACGACCGACGCGGGAGCCAAGCTCGACCTCCTTCTTCAGCTCTGCTTTCTCTTCGAGGAAATCCTCGACGAGCCGCGACACGCGATTTCGAGCTACGAGCAGGCCCTCGAGCTCGACCCGACCCACGCCCCCTCGCGACGGGCGCTTCAGCGTCTCTACGGGCGCTTGAAGCGATGGCCCGAGCTCGCCGAGCTTCTTCGCCGTGACCTCGACGAGGCGATCGGACAGGAAGCCATCGATCTCGCGTTCGAGCTCGCGACGATTTACGAGACGCGCCTCGACCGCACGGTCGAGGCGATCGATCACTACGAGCTCGTCCTACAGTCGAGCCCCACGCACCTCCGCGCGCAGGAGGGGCTCGAGCGCCTGATGGAGAACCGTCAAGAGCGCCAGCGCGTCGCGGCGATTCTGCACCCGGTGTTCGAGAGCCAAGGTGCCTGGGGAGAGCTCTCGAAGGTGCTCGAGGTGGAGCTCGAAGATCTCACCGACCCCGCATCGAGGGCGGCGCACCTGAGTCGGATTGGCGAGCTCAGCGAAACGAAGCTGCACGACGACGAGCTGGCATTCGACGCCTACGCACGGGCCGTTCGGGAGGACGCGGCAGACGGAAGCGCGCGAGCGGACCTCTCCCGCCTGGCTTCCAAGCTCGGCCGGCACCGCCAGAGGGCGGAGCTGCTCGAGTCCGGTCTCGCGTCCGTGAGCGAAGATTTTTCGAAGGGCGAGATCCTCGTCGAGCTCGCCGAGCTCTGGGACGTCTCCGAGCCAGAGCCGGAAAAGGCGGAAAAGGCTTATCAGCAGCTGCTCCGATTCGAGCGTGACAACCCCGAGCTCGTGCTCAAGGCGTCTCGCGCGCTCGAACGTCTCCACCGGGCCTCCGACGACCATGCATCCCTCGCGCAGGATCTTCGGCGACAAATTCAGTTCGAGGAAAACGAGACCCGACGAGACGAGGTCTTGCAGATGCTCGCCGAGCTGCTCGAGAACACGCTTCACGAGCCTGACGGCGCAATCGAGGTTCACCAGACGCGCTTGGAAAGAGATCCGGTCGACGAGGATGCGCTGTCGGCCCTCGAGCGCCTCTACGAACGACGAGGCCGCTGGGAGCCGCTCGTCGAAGTCTTGGACCGGCGGGTGGAGCTCACCGAGGACGAGTCCGAGCA
>JAHELW010000126.1 GCA_024643985.1 Myxococcales bacterium
CCGAGCGCCTCGACTCGCATCAGACGTCCAACCCGTCGGCGAGCGCCTGAAGGTACTGCCCGTACTCGGTCTTCTGGAGCGGCTCGGCGAGGCGCGCGAGCTGCTCCGCGTCGATCCAGCCCTTGCGAAAGGAGATCTCCTCGGGACACGAGGCGCGAAGCCCCTGGCGCTCCTGAATCGTCTGCACGAAGTTGGCGGCTTGCATGAGAGCGGTCGGCGTTCCGGTGTCGAGCCAGGCGACGCCGCGCCCGAACTTCTGCAGCTTGAGCTTGCCCTGCCCGAGGTACCTCCTATTGAGGTCCGTGATCTCGAGCTCGCCCCGAGCCGACGGCCGGAGCGCCTTGGCGTGATCGACCACGTTTTCGTCGTAGAAATAGAGACCCGCAACCGCATAGTGCGACTTGGGGTTCTTCGGCTTCTCTTCGAGGCCGACGACTACCCCCTGCTCGTCGAACTCCGCGACACCATAGGCCGACGGATCGTGGACGTAGTACCCGAAGACGGTCGCTCCGTCGCTCTGCCGGGCGCTCTCCTCGAGCAGACCCTGCAAACCATGCCCGTAGAAGATGTTGTCGCCGAGCACGAGCGCGCACGGGTCGCCATCGATGAAGCTCTCGCCGATGAGAAACGCTTGGGCGAGGCCGTCGGGGCTCGGTTGCACCGCGTACTCGAAGCGGAGCCCCCAGCTCCGTCCATCGCCGAGAAGGCCCTGGAAGAGAGACTGCTCGTGTGGCGTCGTGATGATCAAGATCTCGCGGATCCCGGCCAGCATCAGCGTGGAAAGCGGATAGTAGATCATCGGCTTGTCGTAGATCGGCATGAGCTGCTTGCTCAGACCCTTCGTGAGGGGGTGCAAGCGCGTGCCCGTTCCGCCCGCCAGGATGATGCCCTTCTCAATCATGGTCGTCCGCGCTAACCGGCTCGCTCACCGTAGTTGGTGTCAATCCATTTGCGATACTCGCCCGAGCGCACGTCATCCACCCAGCTCTGGTTCGACAGGTACCATCGTACTGTCTTGCGGATGCCTGTGTCGAAAGTCTCCTTGGGCTCCCACTCGCACTCCTCGCGTATCCGGGTCGCATCGATTGCATAGCGAAGGTCGTGACCTGGGCGATCGGCCACGAATTCTTTCAAGGCGAGGAGCTCCGACGGATCGGACCCGGTCTCCTCGGCGATGATGTGACAAAGCAGGTCGACCACGTCGATGTTTCGCTTCTCGCTGTTGCCCCCGATGTTGTACGTGCGGCCGATGCGGCCGCGCTCGATGACCGTCCAGATCGCCTCGCAGTGATCGGTGACGTAAAGCCAGTCGCGGACGTTGAGGCCCCTTCCGTAGATCGGCAGCGGCTTTCGTTCGAGCGCGTTGAGGACCATCAGCGGGATCAGCTTTTCAGGGAACTGCATCGGACCGTAATTGTTGGAGCAATTGGTGACCTTGATCGGCAGCCCATACGTGCGGTGGTACGCCCGGACGATGTGATCGCTTGCAGCTTTGGAAGCCGAGTACGGGCTCGAGGGGTCGTAGGCCGTGGTCTCGCTGAAGGCCCCGGTCTCGCCGAGGGAGCCGTAGACCTCGTCCGTGCTCACGTGGTGGAACAGTCGGCCATCGCCCGACGGCCAGTGCTTTCGGCACGCCTCGAGGAGGTTGAACGTCCCCTCGATGTTCGTGCGGATGAACTCTCGAGGACCGTGAATGCTCCGGTCGACGTGACTCTCCGCTGCGAAATGAACGACGAGGTCTGGATCGGTTGCCTCGAAGATCTCGTCGACAGCCGCTGCGTCGTTGATGTCGATTCGCTGGAGCGCATAGTTGGGGAGCGACTCGATGCCTCGGAGGCTTTCGAGATTGGCCGCGTACGTCAGCTTGTCGAGATTGATGAACTGGTGCTCGGGGAAGCGTGGTACGAACAGATTCAGAAAGTTCGCGCCGATGAACCCCGCGCCGCCGGTAACGATGATCTTCATGGGCCTCGGCCAGTCTCTCGCGATCCAGCATAACCGGAAGGCATGACCGGCGCACACCTGGGCGAAACTGCTCTGTTGGGCTCACCGCCGGCGTGCGCCGTTGGCGGCGGCCGCCGAGATCCGCTAGCCTCGCGTCGCGCCGGCGACGCATGCACATCCTCGGAATCTCAGCGTATTACCACGATAGCGCAGCTGCCTTGGTCCGCGACGGAGAGATCGTCGCGGCCGCGCAAGAGGAGCGTTTCACCAGGAAGAAGCACGACCACGGCTTCCCCGAGAACGCGATCGACTACTGCCTTCGGGAAGCTCGAATCGAACGCGGCGACCTCGACTTGGTCGTGTTTTACGACAAGCCGCTCCTGAAGTTCGAGCGGATCCTCGAGACCTACGTCTCGTATTCACCCGCTGGCTTCAAGCTGTTCCTGATGGGTCTTCCACTTTGGCTGAAACAAAAGCTTCACATCCCGCGCGAGCTCAGAGCTGGGCTCGGAGGGCAGTACGAGGGCCGCTTCGTCTTTTTGCAGCACCACGAGTCGCATGCGGCAAGCGCGTTCTTTCCTTCGCCTTTCGACGAGGCGGCCATTCTCACGATGGACGGCGTCGGCGAGTGGGCGACGGCGAGCATCGGTCGTGGCCGGGGAAACCGAATCGAGCTCATCAAAGAGCTACGCTTTCCTCATTCGCTCGGGCTGCTCTACTCCGCCTTCACCTACTTCACGGGCTTCCGGGTGAACAGCGGCGAGTACAAGCTCATGGGCCTCGCCCCGTACGGCTGCCCCATCTACCGGGATCGCATCCTCGAAGAGCTCTTGGACCTGAAAGACGACGGATCGTTCCGAATGAACATGGACTACTTCGGGTTTTGTCGTCGAGACCGGATGACCTCTTCGAAAATGAACGAGCTCTTCGACGGACCGCCCCGCAAAGCCGAGGGGGAAATCACCCAGCGGGAGATGGATATCGCCGCCTCGATTCAGGCGGTCACGGAAGAGATCGTGCTTCGCATGGCGCGGCACGCACACGAGGTCACGGGCGCGTCGAAGCTGACCCTCGCCGGAGGCGTGGCGCTCAACTGCGTCGCCAACGGGCGGGTCCTTCGCGAAGGGCCTTTCGACGAGATCTGGGTACAGCCTGCCGCGGGCGATGCAGGTGGGGCCCTCGGCGCGGCGCTCTTCGCTTGGTACCGGCTCATGGAAAAGCCAAGAGACAACCAGGGTCGAGACGCCCAGCGGGGCTCGCTCCTCGGTCCGAGCTATCCGGAGGATGAAACGCGCGAGTTTCTCGACATGATGGGCGCCGTCTACGAGCACTACGATACCGAGGAAGCGCTCTATGAAACCATTGCAAGCCTGCTCGCCGAGCAACACGTGATCGGACACATGGCGGGCCGAATGGAGTTCGGCCCGAGGGCGCTCGGCAGCCGGTCGATTCTCGGCGACGCCCGCTCGCCGGAGATGCAGTCGAAGATGAACCTGAAGATCAAGTTCCGCGAGTCCTTTCGCCCATTCGCGCCGGCAGTTCTTCGCGAAGACGTCGACGAGTTCTTCGAGATGCGTCCTCACGAGCAAAGCCCGTATATGCTTCTCGTTGCGCCCGTGCGCGAAGACAAACGCCTTCCGACCGACGAGGGCGCCACCGGGCTCGAGAAGCTTCATCAAACGCGCTCCGTCCTGCCTGCGGTGACGCACGTCGACTGCTCGGCCCGCGTGCAAACGGTCGATTGCGAAGGGCATCCGCGTTTCGCGGGTATTTTGAGGGCCTTCAAGGAGAAGACCGGCTGTCCGGTGCTGATCAACACGAGCTTCAACGTGCGGGGCGAGCCGATCGTCAACACGCCCGAAGACGCGTATCGCTGCTTCATGGGGACCAACATGGACGTGCTCGTAATCGATGGTTTCGTGCTGAGGAAAGCGGAGCAGCCCAACGCTCGAACGGTCGACCGCGACGCCTACCTTCGGCAGTTTGCACTCGATTGATCATGGGCAAGCTCGTCGACATCGACCTCGACCCGAATGAGAAGAAGCTGCGTCAGTTCGGCGTGATCGCCTTCGTTGGCTTTGGAGCTCTCGCAGCGCTTGCTTTCACAGAGAAGGCGATCTTTTCGTTTGGTTTAGGCGAGGCCCGAACCGCAGTTGCCGTCGGGCTTGCCGCGCTCGGGACCTTCGCGCTGTCGTCGTCCCTAGTCGCCCCTCGCGCAAATCGCGTCCTGTACGTCGGGCTGACGGTGCTGGCGTTTCCCATCGGGTACGTGCTCTCGTACGTGATCATGGGCGCGATCTTCTTTCTGGTAATTGGGCCCACCGCGGTGCTGTTCCGGCTCGTCGGGCGGGATTCGCTGCGCAGGGGCTACGACCCGGCCGCATCGAGCTACTGGCAGCCCACCAAGCCGGCGCGGGACAAAGAAAGCTACTTCCATCAGTATTGAGAGCCCATGCCGGAGGAACGAAAACCCAGCGAAGACGACTTTCTCGCCCGCGCGTCCGGAAAGCAGCCGGGCTTGGTGTCGGAGGTCGTCGGTTTCTTGAAAGCGAACAGGAAGTGGTGGCTGGCCCCGATCCTCGTCGTCATCCTGCTGCTCGGGCTGCTGGTGATGCTTGGCGGCACCGCTGCGGCACCCTTCATCTATACGTTGTTCTGAGGCTCGTCGCTCGGGTCGAGCGGAAGCGGCTGAGGTTTCGATCGCCAGAGAAACCCGGCGATGAGCGACGGGACGACGATCAGCTGCCGCATCGCCGTATCGGCCAGAAACAGCGCGGTGACTTGGGCCTGCGGGGCGTCGATCGTGTCTGCGAGGGCCAGGGCCAGCGAAAGGAAGAGAAACTCTCGCGCCGGAATGAACGGGGTCCGCTGAACGAGCAGGTCGACGACGAGCAGACTGATCCACGCCGTGAACACGGAGCCTGGGAGCCCGACGGTCCACTGCATGCCGAGGAGCACGAGATTTCCACCGCTTCGAACCAAGTGATAGCCGATGATTCGCCACATGGTGGGCGTGTCGACGCCGAGCACCTTTCCTCGAAAGACGATGACCAGCAGGCTGAGGAGCGCAGCAGCAAGCGTGACGCCGATGATGATGCCGAGCGCCGCGGGTCGTACCGTCTGCATCAGCGTCAGGTCGCCGAAGATCAGGTAGCCCCCCAACACGACGACGGCCACGATGTTCGCTGCCGCCGCGGAAAGCAGCGTCACGTCTTTCACGCCCGAGAACGCCTTGCGGTAGCTCAGCCGCAGCGACCTGACGGACCACAGCAAGAAGTACATGTCGCCGCTCATGCCGGCGACGGAGAAGTTCATGACGAGCTTCACCAAGAAGACGCCGAAGTACCGAAAGAGCCTGATTCCCCAGACCGCCGTGTAGCAAAGCACCTCGACCGTGGGCTGAAGGAAGAAGCGGGCCAGGAAAAGCAGGTAGAACCAGGGAGAGGCAGGAAGCGAACGCAGCACCTCGGGCCAATCGGTGCCACGAAGCTGGCGGTATAGAATGGTTCCGATCAAAACGACGAACGCCGCCGAGAACGCCCGGCGTGCGTTCCGACGTGTCCGCGGGGGGATGCGATCGTAGACGCGCTGCCCCCAATCCTGAAGCGCAGCAATCCGCGCCTGCATGCGCTCGGCCGACGAAGGCGCCTGGGGCTCGGCGCTCGGCTCTTCGCTCATGCCGCCGTTATGCCCCATCGGCGCTCGTCGCGAAAGGACGTCAAGCTCTACGAGCCTGAAAACCGGATCAGCTCACTCGATGCGCCGGTAGCGTTCGTCCGTCACGATGTCTTTCACCATGCTCAGGAAGTCGTGACCGCTCGACGAGAAGCTCGCCGTCTTTTCCACGAGCCAACCGGTGCGCTCTTCCGCGCTGAGCTCACGCCCGAAGACGTGCTCCGAAAAGCTCTCCACCGCGCAGCTCGCGAGCTGCTGCTGGTATTCGGGACGGTTCACGAGAGCGCTCGGACCTTCATCCAGGGCCGCGGTTTCCGCTTCCGTCCGCCACCCCAGGGTCTTCAGCTTGCCGAGCTCGGTGTCGACCGAGCCCGGGGTCGTTTCGAGCTCGCGCGTGATGTAGAACGTCTTGCAGTAGTTGGAGCAGCTGCCCTTTTCGCAGTTCGCACAGTTGTTGCTGAACGTAGAGATGTCTTCGTTGTAGACGAAATCGTCGCCTTCTTCCCAGCGGCCCCAGTGAGTCGTCGCGGGCTCGATCGTCTCGTGGCAGGTTGCGCAGCCGCATCGCGAAGAGAGGTCCGGATTCACCGAACACTCGTCCGTCGCGGGAGGAAGGCCGCCTGACGGCGCCTCGAACGGCGAGCAGAGGAACGCCGTGTACAACCGGTTCACCCTCGCGCGGTGAGATGCAAATCGTCGAAGAAAGCCGAGCGTCGTCAGGATGCCGCTGTGGTAGGGCTCACGGTCGACCTGCTGCCAGTCGGCGCCATAAGGAAGCTCCGGCGCGTTCTTGAGCTCCGAGTCGTCGTCGTCCGCGAGGTAGCGATAGTAGTGGGCAAGCGCGCCGTTCATCGCGGTGGCCTGGCTCGAGAACGCCTTCATGTACGGCTCCCGTGCGGCGATGACCTCTTCGAACAGCCGCGCCGGTTCCTCGAGGAGCGCGTCGTGCACCGCCTCGTAGTTTCCGCCTCGGGCCGTGCAATGGCGTAGATTCGGACCACAGCCGCAGAGCGGATCTCCCTCACCGACCTGGTCACAGGTTCGCGGGTCGCCGTTGTCGTTCGGGGTCGCGTCGGTATGAGGCTGCGCATCGAAGGCACACACGCGAATGGTGGTGCCCGGCGCCCAGTAGGGCTCGACCTGCACCCAGCCGTCCATCGTGCAGCCGGATCCACCGGCGCACTCGCCCTCGGTGTAGTTTTCGAACATCGGTAGCGCGCGCCCTTCGCCATCGAAGTTGGTGTGTTCCATGTCGAGGCAGCTCACGTCGCGTCCGCGGTAGTCGTCGCGCTTGCCCCGATTGAGCCAGACGCGAAACGTCTCGTCGCCGTCTTCTTGGATGGTCTGGCCGACGAGGTCGTCATCGCCCAGGTTCGACCACAAGAGGTTGCGATGATAGCGCCGAAGCTGCGCGTAGAATTCCGGCGAGCCGATCATTTCGTCGATCATGTCGTCGCTCACGTCCTCCATCGAGTGGAGCCGCTCGTACTCCTCGACCGTGGGAATTCGACCGTAGAGGTCGAGTGTGAGCTGTCGGAGGTAGCGGTACTTGTCGAGCTGCTCGACCGGGGCGCAGATCTCGGGAGACTGCGCGGCGGCGAGAGAGACGGGCATCCCCGCGAAGAGCGTGAGCGCTAGCAGTCCAATCGCAAGCGTCCTCATGGCGTGAGCTCCTTTTCAATCCAAGCGGTGAGCGGGTCCTCGCGATAGGGAGAGGGGTCCCCGCCGAGGCTCTGCACGAGCGTTGCCATCACGTGCTCGGGCCGGATCTGGACGCCGTTCTCGTCCGGCAGCCCCGTCACCGGATCCACGGCGAGAATGCCGAGATCCTGCTCGTTGCTGGCGCCGAACACTCCGCGCTTGAGCGTGCTTCCGAAAATCATCATCGTGTCGGCGAACCAGTGGTCGCGGCCGCCGTCGCCGTTGATCTTGGGAGTGCGCGCGAACTCCGAGTAGACGAGAACCGTCGTCCGCTCGAAGCTCGGGTCGTCTTCGCGAAGATGCGTCAGCATGGCCCCAATCGCCTCGAAAGCTTCGACGAGGCGCTGCGGCTGCTGGTCGGCCCATTCGTTACCGTGCGTGTCGTAGCCGCCTCGAACGCGCGTCGTGACCGCGGCGCTCAGGTCGGTCTTGAGGAGCTGGGCGGCGGTCGCGGTGGCACGCCCGGCCCCGTTACCTAGCGGGTAAAGAGCCCGAATCGCGTTCATTTCCGGCGTCTCTGCGTTGAAGTCGAAGCGCGCGACGACGTCCTGCTGCTGCAGCCTGAGGATCCGGTCGCGGCTGATGCTGAGCTCGTCCTCGGGAAGGCGCCCGCTGTAGGCGGGCGACACGCACGAGTAGGCATCTTCCAGGGCATCGTTGAGCAGCCCTTCGACCCCTTCGGGCAGCGCGCCCCGGGTCGCACCGATCAGGTCGCGAATCTCCCGCGGATCGTTCATGCGGATCGCGGAAAAGCGGTTGTCGAACGCGCGGTTGTAGCTCGGGATCGAGATCGCAGCGTTCGGAAGAAGCGTGCCCTTGTCGTGCACGGAGGCTGCGACCGTGCCGATGGAATCACCGCGCGCGAGCGCACCGGCAGGCTGCCGCCCGGTGTGGCTGTAGGACCTGGCGGTGTCGTGCGAGACGGTGTTCATGTTGATTCCGCGAAAGAACGTCGCGAGATCGGCATGCGCCTCGAGCGCGCGCATCGTCGGACCCCAGATCTGCTCGGTGCCCCCCATGGACACCGGGAAAGGATCGCGAAACTCCGGCGCCAAGAGATTGATGCCGAGGTCGATTCCCTCGTAGCTTCCGGCGGGGTCGCGGGGGTCGCCCGCAAGCAGAACGTCCCAACCCCCGTCGAGGAAGCAGGCAACGAAGCGATGGCCGGCGGCCTCCTGCGCGAGAAGGGGACGTATCGGCCAGAGGGAATATGCGGCCGCCGCGCCGAGCGCGCCGTGCAGGAGCGAACGGCGGCCGAGCCGTGGACCGCAGCACGCGCCGCGATGCGGTGGTGACTGGAGCTTCTTCGGGTGTTTCTTACTCATGTCGATTGCCTCAGTACGTCAAAAAGTCCGGGTGAAGCGCCAAGCCGGTGCAGACGGCAATCCAGCGATCTTCCGCTTCGCCGAAGCGCGCCTCGTCGGTGGCTTCGAGGCCATCTCGAAGAACCGAGAACCACGGCTGGAGGCGCCTGTCGGCGTCGTCGACTGCGTGCACGCCGAGAAACCGAAGGGAGAGGTAGCGCAGGTTCGCGCCCACGTTCGGGTCGAACGGGTCGAGCTGATCGACGTCGTCGATCTCACGAAGGATCACGCGTTCAGCGGGACTGGCCGTGTTGCGGTCCTCCTCGACTGCCCGCCTGCAGGTCTGACGCGCGGCGTCTCCGGCGAGCTTGGCGAAGCCGACCGACATTTCACGCCCTTCCACGGTGACCTCCGCGAAGTCCGGCCGGCCGAGCGTGGCGGCGAACTCCTCTTGGTCATCCCACCGCTGCCCCGTTGCAACGGACAGCGAGGCGAAGAACTGATCCGCCGTCAGCCTTCGAATGCGTTTGGTCTCGGGGACCTCCTCCGGAGCGACGACGCTTCGGGGATCTTCATAGGGAGAGGAGCCGTTACTGCAGCTGGCAGCCACGAGCAGCGGCACGATCGCGAAGCCTAACCTCGCAGCGGTGTTCTTGGACCAACTCACGGATTCATTCCTTCCTGCACCCAGGTTTCGAGTAGCTGCACCTCCGCTTCGCTGAGCGGTTCCACGTTGCCTGCCGCGGGAGGCGGCATCTCCCCTCGCGACACGCGTTCGAGCGCGAGCTCCCCGAGCGCCGAAAACGCCTCGAAGCTGCCCATGAACGTCTGGTTGCCGCCCTCGCCGTGGCACGCGGAGCAGCTGCGCTCGTAGATCGGTCGAATGTCTTCTTCCCAGAAGACGGTCGGCTCGCCGGGAGGAGGCATCGGCGGCCCGCCCGTCTCGCCGCCTTCGACGAGGAACTTCACCGTGCGTCGAACGACGCCTTCGTCGGACGACGCCGTGAGACTGAGCGTATGCCAACCGGGACTGAGGGAATCCGCTCGGGTGACGCTCCAGGAATCGGCGGTGCGAGTGACGTTCAAGCCCCCGCCGTCGAGCTGCGCGCTGAGCGAGCCCTCGGTCGACGTTTTACCGTACACGCTCAGGGTGAGCCCAGCGCCCTCAGGCAAGCGGCCGTAAGGGCGCACGCCGCTCACGCGCAGCGTCTCGCGCGGCTCGACGTGGCAAAGCTGATCGGCGCGAACGACCCATGCGCCGCCGGCGGCGTACCCACGAACCTCGGCGATCGGGGTCGGCCACATCGGGGCGTCCAGCCGCTCCCATTCGTCGAAACGATTTCGTCGGTAGAGCAAGCCGTCGACGGCGGCCCAGAGCACGCCGTCGGCAATGCTGGCGGCGGTGACGCTTCCTTCGTCGAAGGGGATGGGAGCCCAGCCGGCGCCGTCGAAGCGCAGGAGCTCAC
>JAHELW010000287.1 GCA_024643985.1 Myxococcales bacterium
CTGGAGCGTCCCGGATTTTCCCGAGGAGCCAACGGTTCCCGCGCCCGCCGAGCCCGCCGCGCCCCCAAGGCCCACCGGCACGCCCGATGCGCCCGCGCGCAATCCCGTCGTGATCGACGAACCCCCACCGTAGTGCGTGTCGGCTCGGTCAGAGCTCGGCGGCAAGCGCCTTCGGTTCGGTGATCGGTGCTTGGCAGACGAACCTGCGGCAGACGTAGGCCGTCGGCTTTCCATCGACCTGCGGTCGGTTCTCGAGAAGTGGAACGGTCGTGGCTTCCTCGTTCCCTCGGGCGGCAATCACTTGAAACGGCCGATACTGACCCCGAATCACCTCGAGAAGCGGTGCGAGCTCTTCGTGGCGTCCGATCAGCGCCACCTCGCGGGGCTCGTTCAGCATGAAGCTCGCAGCGTTGAGCCACTCCGCGAAGGCGGTCGGATACTGACCCATCAGCTTGATCATCATTCCAACGCTCTCCTCGGCGACTTGCCAGTAGTCGCCGTTTCCGGTGAGCAGACTCAGCTTGAGCAGCACTTTGGCGGCAACCGCATTTCCGCTCGGGACCGCGTTGTCCTGCAGGCTTTTCGGCCGGTGAATCAACGCTTCGTGGTCGTCGGAGGTGTCGAAGAAGCCGCCGTTTTCCTCGTCCGAGAAATGGAGGAGGATGAGCGCGGCTAGCTCGCGCGCCCAACAGAGCCAGCGTTCGTCGAACGTCGCTTCGTAGAGGGCAATCAGTCCCTCTGCCAAGTAGGCGTAGTCTTCGAGGTAGGCGTTGTACTTGGGCTCGGATCCCGCTTTCCACGTCCGGAGCAATCGCCCCGATTCGTCGCGCATCGTTCGGTAGAGGAAGTTAGCGTTGGCTACCGCGGCTTCGGTGTAGTCCGCACGGCCGAGCGCTTCGCCTGCCTCCGCGAACGCTGCGAGCATGAGGCCGTTCCACGCGGTCAGCACCTTGTCGTCGAGCCCCGGCCACACCCGTTTCGCGCGAGCTTCGTAGAGCGTCTTTCGCGAAGCGTCGATGCGAGCAACGAGCGCGTGGGGCTCCACGTCCATCTGTTTGGCGAGGCCGGCAGGGTCGAGGTGTCGGTTGAGGATGTTCTGTCCTTCCCAGTTGCCGTCCGCGGAGACACCGTGGACACGCATGAAGACCTCGGCGTCGTCGCCGAGCAATTCGCGAATCTCCTCCGCAGACCAGACGTAGAACTTGCCCTCGACGCCCTCGCTATCCGCGTCCTGGCTGCTGTAGAAGCCCCCGTCTTCGTGCCGCATCTCGCGCAGCACGTAGTCGAGCGTTTCCTCGGTGACGCGTCGATACGAGTCGTTACGCGTGACCTGCCATGCGTGAAGGTAGACCCGTGCGAGCTGCGCGTTGTCGTACAGCATCTTTTCGAAGTGAGGAACCAGCCAGCGCTGGTCGACCGAGTAACGGGCGAATCCGCCCCCGATCTGATCGTAGATGCCGCCCTCGGCCATTTTCTGCAGCGTTTTCTCGACCATGGCGAGCGCGCTCGAATCCTGGTCGCGAAGGTGCTGACCCAACAGGAAATCGAGGGCCATCGGCGCCGGAAACTTCGGTGCGCCCCCGAAGCCACCCCACGTCGCGTCGAAATTGGTCTCCAGTGCACGAACCGCGCCGCGCAGGACTTTTGCGTCGACCGCACCGTGCTCGAGGCCGACGTCGGAGAGCGCGCGCAGCTGGGCCGCGACCTCGCCGGCGCTGCTCAACACGTCTTCCCGTTCGTCGTTCCAGGCCTGGGCGATGCCCGTGAGGATTTGGCGGAAGCTCGGCATTCCGTAGCGCGGTTCCTTGGGGAAATACGTTCCGGCGTAGAACGGCTTGCCGTCCGGGGTGAGAAACACGGTCATCGGCCAGCCACCTCGGCCGGTCATCGCGGTGACCGCTTGCATGTAGATGCTGTCGACGTCCGGACGCTCCTCGCGGTCGACCTTCACGTTGACGAAGTCTGCGTTCATCTGCGCGGCGGTTGCTTCATCCTCGAACGACTCGTGCGCCATCACGTGGCACCAATGGCACGCTGCGTATCCAATGCTCAGAAGAATCGGCTTGTCCCGATCCTTGGCGAGCGCCATCGCTTCGGGGCCCCACGGGTACCATTCGACTGGGTTGTCGGCGTGCTGAAGGAGATACGGGCTGCTCTCGGCGCGCAAATGGTTTGCCATGTGTGCATCGTTTCTGGGGCTTGGGGAAGCGAGGTCAACGGCCGCCTCTTGACGCGGGCCTTAGAGACGAAAGCTCAGGAGGCAGCATGGCAAGAGCAACTTGGCAGGGCGAAGTGGTCGCAGAGTCGGACGAGTTCGAAGTGGTCGAGGGGAACGTCTACTTCCCACCCGAGGCCATCAAGAAGGAGTTTTTCGAGCCTACCGACCATCACACGGTGTGTCCGTGGAAAGGCACGGCCAGCTACTACGACCTGGTCGTGAACGGTCAGAGGAACGAAAACGCCGCGTGGTATTACCCCGAGCCGAAGGCAGCAGCCGCGAACGTAAAAGCACACGTCGCATTTTGGAAGGGCGTCACGGTCGAGCGCTGAACGCGCGCCCCATCAGTGCGGCGAGGGCCTGGCCTTTCTCGGGGCTGGGTCCGGACAGCTGCACGTGCTTCGAAGCAAACGACTCGAGCGACATTCGTCCGTCCGCGACGGCGACCATCGGCCCGTAGCTGGTGGTCAGCGTTACTTCGGGATCCTGCGCGCTTCCTGACTCGACAGCGACCTCGCCGGCCTCGATCGAGAATCGAAAGGGCTCGCCGTCGACGACGAGCTCTGCGTGCAGGCGCATCGCCGGATCCACGATGCGTTGGCATGCGACCTTCAGCGTGACGGCGATCGTTCGGAGATTGCCCGGGCGCTTGACGGGCTCGTCGGGGGCAAAGCGCGCACCGAAGGCTGCGAGCTCGAACAGAATGTTGTCGGTCTGCCTTCCCAGGTCGGTGAGCTCGTACACCATCGTGCCGTACTCTGCCTCGCGACGTCGGATCAGGCCGTCGTCTTCGAGCTGACGCAGCCGGTTCGTAAGGAGGTTGGAAGCGATTCCCGGCAAGGTCTGGAGATCCGAAAAGCGCGCGGGTCCGGCGTGGAGATCCCGGAGGACGAGCAGCGTCCAGCGATCCCCGACGCGGTCGAGGGCGCGTGCGATGGGGCAGAGCAGACGATATCGCCTTGTTTCCCGCATGGTTGCTCTTTTAATGTAACAACTTGACTTTGTAAAGCATACATCGGGAAACCACATACTTTCAGGAGGTTTCCCATGTCTGCAAAACCGCTAGTTCTCGTCACCTCGGGTGCCGGCAACACCGGACGACCCGTGACCGAAGAGCTCCTGCGTCGCGGGTTTCCGGTTCGAGCGATGGTGCGTCGGACGGATACGCGGTCGGCGCATCTCGCCGGCCTGGGCGCCGAGGTCGTCGTCGGGAACCTGTTCGACGTTCGGGACCTGCGTCGCGCGATGGACGGCGTGAAGCGCGCCTACTTCGTTGCACCGCATGGAGCGAACGGGCTGCATGCTTCGATGGGCTTCGCGGTCGCCGCCGAGGACGCGAAGCTCGAGAGCGTAACGACGCTCACGCAGTGGTTGCTCCACCCAGGTCATCCGTCGCTCGCCACGCGCGAGCTCTGGTTGGCCGATCGAGCGATGCCGTGGATGCCGAGCGTCGACGTCGTGCAGATCACCCCCGGCTGGTTTGCGTGGACGTATTTCCTGGTGCTCGATGTCATCGCTCAGCTGGGCATCCTTCCGATGCCACTCGGTGAAGGCCGGAACGCGCCGCCCTCGAACGAAGACATGGGAGCAGTCGTGGCGGCGACGCTTGCCGATCCGGCGCCGCACGTGGGTAAGACCTACCGGCCGACGGGACCCCGGTTGCTCACACCCGAGGAGATCGCGGCCACTTTTGCCAAGGTTCTCGGACGCAGCGTCGAATATGCGCCGAGCTCGATCGACATGTTCGTCAAAGCAGCGACGATCGCGGGATACCCCGCTTACGATATCTCACAGGTCCAGCTCTACCTCACCGACTACCAGCAGGACGCTTTTGCCGTCGGTGCTCCGACCGACGTAGTCAAAGCGCTGACCGATCGTGACCCCGAGGACTTCGAGACCATTTGCCGTCGCTACGTCGCGGAGCGGCCCGAGGCGGTCCCCTCGTTTGGAAAGAAGATGGCTGCCTTGTCCCGCCTCGTGAGAGCCGCGCTCATGCGGACCCCGGACATGGAAGCGTTCGCGCGCGCTCAGAATCACCCGCCGATCCAAAAGCCGGCGTTTGCGCAGGATGCACCCGAGTGGCGTCGGACTCACCTTCAGACGGAGGCGGCGATTCAGGGGCTCGACGGTTTGATACTCCGCAGCTGATAGCGACACGACGCAACCGCGACGACCTGGCCGTTGGCATCCGTGAGCTCGCACTCCCACTCGTAGTCGGCCTTGCCGACCTCGTTGGCCACGTTCTGAATTTCCGTCGCCCGCTCCGAGTCGAGACGTACTTCGACCGTGGTGTCGGTCGCGGCTGGCTTCAAGAACTTGATGTCCATCCCCTTGATCAGAGGGAAGAACCGGCTCGCATCGAACGTGGTCAGAAAGATCGCGCCTCCGGGAAGCTCGGCGAGGGTGAACAGCGCCCCAGCGTACATCGTGCCGACATGATTCAGATTCGGCTCGAGCGGCATCATCAGCTTGACGTACCCGGGCTCCATCGCGAGCACCTTCACGCCCGTCCGCCCCGCAAACGCAATCCCCGTCTCGATCATCACCCTCGGTTCCATCCCGCCGATATAAAGGGGTCAGACCCCTTTTTGAAGGGGTTAACAGGACCCCCAAAAACCCCGAGGAAATGACTTAACCCTTCCAAAATGGGGTCTGACCCCTTTTTCGGGCGTCGGGAAAAGCTCATTGATTTCGCGGAAAGGGATTAACCCCTCGCGAACGGGGTCTGACCCCTTTTTCTGGTAGATCGGGGGGATGGCGAGGGTTCTTTATGAGCGGGATGGGCGGATCGGGCGGATCACGCTCAATCGCCCCGAGGTGATGAATGCGATCGACAACGAGCTGCCGCAGGAGCTCGCTGACTGCGTCGCGCGCGCGAACGACGACCCAAGCGTGCACGTGATCGTGCTGTCGGGCGCCGGCAAAGCCTTCTGTGCGGGCTACGACCTGACCTACTACGCCGAGGCGACCGGTTCCGAGACGGGCACGCAGGAAATGCCCTGGGATCCGATGAAGGACTACGCGTTCATGATGAGGAACACCCAGCTCTTCATGTCGCTCTGGCGATCCTACCGTCCCGTGATCTGCAAGGTGCACGGCTACGCGGTAGCGGGCGGGTCCGACATCGCGCTGTGCGCCGACCTGATCGTGATGGCCGAGGACGCCCGCATCGGTTACATGCCGGTTCGGGTCTGGGGCTGCCCAACCACCGCGATGTGGGTCTATCGACTCGGACCGCAGCGCGCCAAGCGGATGGTCTTCACGGGCGACAAGATCGACGGACGTGAAGCCGAGCGCATCGGGCTCGTGCACAAGGCGGTTCCCGCGGCGGAGCTCGATGCCGAGGTGGAAGCGCTTGCGGAGCGCATTTCGACCGTGCCGGTCAATCAGCTGATGATGCAAAAGCTCGTGGTCAACCAGGCGATCGAGGCGATGGGGCTCAACCAGACGCAAATGCTGGCGACCGTGTTCGATGGCATCACCCGCCACTCCCCGGAAGGCCTTCACTTCAAGGAGCGCGCCGAGCAGGTCGGCTGGAAGCAGGCCGTTCGGGAGCGTGACGAAGGCACGTTTGACTGGACCGCCAATCGCCCGTTCGAGGACTCGTGATATCTTCGCTCGATGCAGGTGATTCCAGTCCCGTGTCTGAGCGACAACTACGCCTACCTGGTCGTCCAGGGCCGCAGTGCTGCCGTCGTGGATCCGTCCCAAGCGGATCCTGTCCTACGCGCGATTGACGAACATCGGGTGCGGCTCACCGAGATCTGGCTGACCCACCACCACTGGGATCACGTCGGCGGAATCGAGGCCCTCGTCGAGGAGTGCCCGATCGAGCACGTGCGCGGCTCGCGCTACGACGCCGATCACACTCGAATCCCACGACAGACCGAGGCTTTTTCCGAAGGCGACACGTTCGACTTCGAAGGCTCGAACGTCGAGGTCCTCGAGATCCCGGGCCACACCCTCGGCGCGATTGCCTTCGTCACCGAGGGCAACCTCTTCAGTGGAGACACCCTGTTCATCGCCGGCTGCGGCCGCGTGTTCGAAGGCACCATGGAGATGATGTCGCAGTCGCTTTCCAAGCTCAGGTCGCTGCCCCCCGAAACCAAGCTGTGGTGCGGTCACGAATACACCGTCAACAATCTCCGATTCGCGAGGACGGTCGAGCCGGACAACGCCGCGATAGACGAGGCTCTCCGAGAAGCCATCGCGACTCGCGAAGCCAAAGCCTTCACCGTGCCGGGAGAGCTCGGAAGGGAGCTCGAAACGAACCCTTTCCTTCGCTTCGATGCCCCGAGCGTTGCGGCAGGGCGCGATCCAGTCGCCTCCTTCACCGCCATCCGGCAGGCGAAAGACGCATTCTAGACGTGGCTCGAGCACATCAGGCGCGCTGGCATCGCGACGCGAACGGCATCCCCCAGATTTTCGCGGATGATCTGAAGGGACTCTACTGGGGCATGGGCTACTGCCACGCGATGGACCGCGGGCTCCAAATGTTGCTCATGCGGATCCTCGGGCAGGGACGCGCTGCCGAGCTCTTGGACGGCAGCGACGAGATGGTCGAGGTCGACCGCTTCTTCCGACGCATGAATTGGGCCCGCGCAGTGGACGAGGACACCGCCCGATTGAGCCAAGAGGCACGCGAGGTTTGCGAGGCGTACTGTGCCGCCGTCAACCAACGGTTTTCCGAGTCGAAGCCCTGGGAGCTCAAGCTGCTCGGGGTGCGGCCCGAGCCTTGGACGGTTCGCGACAGCCTTCTGCTCGCGCGCATGGCCGGGTTCTTGACACTCGCGCAGTCGCAGGGCGAGCTCGAGCGATTGTTCGTCGAAATGGTCCAGGCTGGCGTTAGCGACGTGCATCTCGAGGCGCTGTTTCCGGGTTCGACCCAAGGCCTCGATCGCCGAGCTCTGCAGAAGGTACGGCTCGGCGAACGCATCGTTCCCGAGGCGCTCAAGTGGGCCTCCGCCGCTCCGCGGATGATGGCCTCGAACAACTGGTGTGTGTCGGGTGCTCGAACCAAATCGGGCGCGGCCATGCTTGCCAACGACCCGCACCTCGAAACCAATCGGCTTCCCAACGTGTGGGTGGAGCAGAGCTTTCGGTGGCCGAACGGCTACGCGATTCTCGTGACGATGCCAGGCCTGCCCGCACCTCTCGTGGGCCGCAACGAGCACTTGTCTTGGGGCACGACGTACACGTTCATGGACGCGATCGATTCCTGGATCGAGCACTGCCGCAATGGCAAGTACCGCCGCGGGCAGAGCTGGGTGGGCTTCCATCGCCGAGTCGAAAAGATCGTTCGACGGAAGCGCGCACCGATCGTCGCCACGTTCTGGGAGAACGATCACGGGGTGCTCGATGGAGATCCCACCGACGAGGCGTACCTGCTGGCGACGCGCTGGTCGGGCTCGTTCAGCGGCGCCCAGTCGATCGACTCTCTTCTCGAGATGTGGCATGCGCGGACCGTCGCCGAGGGCATGGCGGCATTTGCTCCCGTGGAGTCTGCATTCAACTGGGTCTTCGCCGACAGCACCGGCGACATCGGCTACCAGATGTCCGGCCTCATGCCGAAGCGCCCGACCGACTGGTCCGGGTTCGCACCGCGACCTGGCTGGGACGCCCGCTTCGACTGGGACGGTTTCGTCGATCCCAAGCGTCTTCCGCGGGTACAGAACCCCGAATCGGGCAGGATCGTCACCGCGAATCAGGATCTCAATCACCTCGGCGAGGCCGATCCGATCAATGCGCCGATGGGAGACTACCGTGCGCGGCGGATCGAGCAGCTCCTCGATGCCCGAAGCGACCACGACACCGAGTCTTTTCGCGCGATTCAACTCGACACGTATTCGATCCAAGCCGCCGAGCTCATGGAGATTCTGCGCCCACTACTCGTTTCGGGGCCGATGGCGGATGCGCTTCGCGCGTGGGACCACCGCTACGACGAGAAGTCGAAGGGAGCCACCGCGTTCGAGATCTTCTACGAAGCGCTGCTCGTCGAGATGTTCGGTCCGGGCTGTGGGACGGAAGTCGTCGAGCATCTGCGGGATGCAACTGGGGTGTTCATCGATTTCTACCAGAACTTCGACCGCATCTTGGTCGATCCGTCCTCGCCCTGGCTCGGTGAGAGAACCCGTGAGGAGGTGTGGGCAGCGGCCTTTGCCGAGGTCGCCCACCAAGCGCCTCGGCCTTGGGGCGAGCGAAACAGGCTTCGGCTGACCAACGTGTTCTTTGGCGGAAAGCTACCCCGCTTTCTCGGTTTCGATCGGGGCCCCGTCTCGATTCGCGGCGGCCGGGCGACCCCGCACCAGGGGCAGATCTATCAGTCGGCGGGCCGGCCGACTTCGTTCGTTCCCTCCCTTCGCTTCGTCGTCGACATGTGCGAGTCGGGGCTCCACAGCGCGCTCTGCGGGGGGCCCTCCGGTCGTCGGTTTTCCAGATGGTACGCAAACGGCATCGCGGGCTGGCTTGCAGGCGACCTCGAGTCCCGCGAGCCGCCGACTTAGCCGCGCATCTTCTCGATCGATCGCTTTAGCAGCGAAAGGGTCCACTCCCGCGGCAGCTTTGCCAACAAGCCCGCTGAAACCCGGTCCGCGAGCGTAGGTACGACCACGGGCTGCTTGCCGAGCGCACGAAGCGCGCCGAGCGCAACGGGCTCCGGCGGGCTCATCGGCACGTAGAACGGAAGATCCGCGGCGAGGTTGCGGTCCCGCACGGGTTTCGTGTTCGTCATGCCCGGGCAAACTGCCAAGACGTCCACGCCGCCGCTTCGAAGCTCGGACCAGAGACCGCAAGCGAGGTTGAGCCCATAGCCCTTGGTCGCCGCGTAGTGACAGAAGTAGGGTGAGCCCGAAAGCGCGGATGCGGACGAGACGATGACGATGCCACCGCGGCGGCGTGAGACCATGGCTTTGCCGACCGTGTGCGTCAGCACGAGGGTGGCGCGACAGTTGATCTCCAGCGTGGCGAGATGCGACTCGAGAGGAATCTCCAAAAACCGGTCGAGTGGGGATATGCCGGCATTGTTCACCAGGAGACCGACCTCGTAGTCGTTCGTCCAGCGCTGCGCCTCGCCGATGAGCTCAGGGTCGCCGAGGTCGCGGACGAGCGGCACGGCCTTCACTCCGTGCGCCGCGTGAAGCGACTCGGCCAGCGCGCCGGTTTCATCCGCCTCGCGGTCCACTAAGAGCAAGTCGAACCCGTCTTCGGCGAGATACTGAGCGAACGCACGTCCGATTCCACGAGCTGCGCCGGTGATCAACGCATAGCCTCCGTAGCGTTCGTGCAATCCTAGCGTCATCTCGTCACCCTGCGGACCTGGCGATCGCCGTCAGGCGACCCTCCGCAAAACTCCGGTCGTGAGCCCAGAACGCCAGCCAAACCACGATCAGCGCTGCGGTCCCTGCGACACCGTAGAACGGCGCCAGCCAGGTCGGCGTACCGAAAGTGAGATCGTGCGCCGCGGCGGTGAGTGCAATCGTCGTCCCGCGCGCAATCGCGCAGGCGACGACGGATTCGCTCCGCACGCGTACGTATACCAGCACCCACGACGCAGTGATGCACCACGGGAGCGCGAGCAGCACACCGGTGACGCCGGGTGTCCCGTAGAAGTTGCCAGCCGCGATCGAGGGTGCGAGCCAAAGCCACCAGAGCGCCCCGATCTTGGTGGAGCGGGACCAAAACCCGCCTGCGATCTCTCGAAAATAGTACCCGCGGAAGGCGACCTCCTCGCACATTCCGGGGATGAGGTTGAACGTGAGCCCGGCGGGCATCCCGAGAACGATGAGCATGAAAGGATGAGGTGGCGGGTTTTGCGCGAGATAGTCGTCGAACTCGGCCAGCTGCTCCGGCGGCACGGCCGCGCGCTTGTTCTCTACGAGCTGCTCGACGGTGAGCACCGGCTCGAACCCTGCGAGCCAGACGAACGTCATGCCAACGAGGAGCAGCGCGACCGGAAGGAGCCAGGCGATACCCCACCAGCGATTGACCTTGAGCCGTATCCCGAGCGGCTCCAAGATCTCCTGCTTGAGCCAAGGACCCTGTACGAGAAGCACCGCAACGAGCGCGGGCACCGTGTACCAGAACGCCACCGCGCGGCCGGCCGCGCCGGACCACTCGATGCCCTGAGCCCACATGACGAGCACCGGCGCCCAACTTCCAATCGCCATCAGGACGAAGGGGCCCCAGATCAGCCGGGCCTTGGTGACCTCCGGGCTCACCGAAAGCGTTTCCACGCAGCGAGCTCGGCATCCTGAAACGCAGCGTACCGCTTCTGGAGACGTACGAGCTCGCCGTAGACGCGCGGCATTTGCGGGGCCAGTGCGAGCAGAGCCCGCCCGGTGGCCTCTGCATCTCCAGCGGCCCGGTGCGCGCGCTCGAGAGGAATTCCGAGGTGCTTGGCGACGTCGCCGAGCTTGCGGCTCTGTAGCTCTTTCAGGATCTCTCGCGCCCAGACCAAGGGGTCGACCCAAACCACCTCTTCTCGGGCAGCCGGGGGAAGGTCGCCCGGCGTCATCCCTTTGGGTGCTGCGCGATTCAGCTCGGCCATCAGAAAAGAGCGATCGAAAGACGCGTTGTAGGCCACGGGGAGCTTCCCTTGAAGAAGCTCGAGAACCCGAGGCATGATCGCGGCGAACTCCGGCGCTCCCGCGAGCTCTTCGTCCGTGATGCCGTGCACCGCGCGCGACTCCTCGGGCACGGGCACGCCCGGATTGCAGAGAAGGCTTTCCCGATGGCTGACTTTACCCTTCTCGAAGGTCACGAGCCCCACCTCGATCACGCGGTCGGTCTCGGCGTCGCGGCCCGTCGTTTCGAAGTCGATGACGACGACGGGAATGTCCTCCCAAGCCGAGCCTGGCTCGAACTCGTGACAAAGGCCCTCGACGTTTTGAATCGCCTCGGCGATTAGATCCGCAATGCCCGGATAGTGCCTCCCCGTTGGAAAGCACCCGCATACATCGGTCCGTCCCCGCACGTGCCGAAGATGCACTGCTTGGCGGCCTGCGCGCAAGTCGTCTAAAGACGCCCCGTGGTTTCCACGTATCGAACGCGGTTTGCGCCTTCGCCGACCGGGAAGATGCATCTCGGGCACGCGCGTACGGCCTTGGTGACGTGGCTCCGGGCGCGGGAGCGAGAGGGCGTCATCGTCATGCGCATCGAGGACATCGATCGCCCCCGCACGGTCCCCGGCGCCGCGGACGCGATCTGCCGCGACCACGAGTGGCTCGGCCTCACCTGGGATGAAGGACCGATCTTCCAGTCGTCGCGAGATGAAGCCTACGAGCGAGCTCTCAGCCAACTGACGGAACGAGGCTACGTGTATCCATGCACGTGCTCGCGAAAAGAAATCGCCGAAATTGCGAGCGCGCCGCACGGCGACGAGGGCCCGCGCTATCCGGGCACCTGCAGGAATGGCGTCACCAAGCCCGGCCGGCCCGCGGCGCTTCGCTTCCGATTCGAGGATCCGTCCCCCGCGTTCGAAGACCTCGTATGCGGCGAGTACTCCGAGGGCCGAGTCGGTGGTGATTTCGTCCTGCGCCGCGCGGACGGAGCCTGGGCCTACCAGTTGGCTGTCGTCGTCGACGACGCCGAGTCGAACATCACCGAGGTGATCCGTGGCGCCGATCTTCTTTCGTCGACGCCACGCCAGCTCGCGCTCTACGAAGCACTCGGCTACCGAGCGCCGCGCTTCGCGCACGTGGGCTTGGTCGTCGATCCGGACGGTACACGGCTTTCCAAGCGCCATGGTTCTAACGCGATCGAGGCCCTCCGAGACGCGGGCCGGCAACCGGAGGAGGTGATCGGCCTCCTCGCTCATTCGCTCGGATTGTGCCCCAGCCCCGACCCAATCGCCGCGGAAGGCTTGGTTTCACGCTTCGCCTTGAGCGAAATCCCCGCCTCATCCTTTCGCTGGGATCCCGAGGGTTGACTTAAATTCGTTTTTCGACGCTAGATTTGGTGAAAACAGGATAGGGCAATGACATCGAGCGAAAGGCTGATGGACATCGCTGAGCGCCTCACGGAGCTCGATCCCGTCCGAACCTATCCTCAACGTGGCGCGAGTCTTGTGGCCGGGCTCGTCGGCGCTCACTCGTATCGTCTCGAGCGGCCAGAGGCCGATCCGCTCAGCAGCGAGTCTGCCCTGACTGCGGGGGACCCCACGATTTCGCTCCCGCTTCGTCGAGGGCGGACTGCCGTTGGCACCTTGCACCTCGAGATCGTCGGCGATGCGCCGGTCGGCAAGGAGCTCGACGTTCTGAAGTGGGCATCGAGGATTTACGCGCGCGGCCTCGGGTGTGCGTCGCGGCTTGCGGACGAAGGTAGCCGCCGCCCAGGAGAGGCGGTCGAGCAGACGCTCCGGCGAGCGCCTTTGACGCCGCGCGAGCGCGACGTGGTCTCGCTCCTCGTCGCCGGCTCGAGCACGCGCGAGATTGCGGCGGAAACGGGTCTCACGATTTCCACCGTCAACACGTACTTGAAGCGCATCTTTTCCAAGTTGGGCGTGCACTCCAGGGTGGAGCTGATTGCTCGGATGGCGGGGACGGCTACCATCCCCCCGCGCGCACCCTACGAGGCGCCGCACCCCGACTGATGGATCGCGACGACGAGCTGACTCATTTGGATCGCGACGGACAGGCCAGAATGGTCGACGTCGGCGACAAGGACAAGACGTCCCGCACTGCGCTGGCGCGCGCGGTGGTGCGCATGAGCACCCACGCCCGGCAGGTCTTGTTGTCTGGAAAGGTTCCCAAGGGGGACGCGCTCGCCACCGCGCGCATCGCGGGGATTCAGGCTGCGAAGCGGACATCCGAGCTCATCCCGCTCTGTCATCCCTTGGCGATTACGGGCTGCGACGTGTGGTTCGAGCCTGCGACGGACGACGAGCGGCTCATCGTCCACACGTCGGTTCGCTGCGCGGACCGTACGGGTGTCGAAATGGAAGCTTTGACCGCTGCAACCGTCGCCGCCCTCACGCTGTACGACATGCTCAAGGCGGTCGATCGCGCCATGGCAATCGAAGAAGTGGTGCTCGTCGAAAAGCAGGGCGGCAAGAGCGGCCACTACCGTCGCGAGGGTTAGTCGCGTCGAACGACCCTGCGAAGCGCGCGCCAGTCCTCTGCCGAGAGCTCACGAGTCATCGCCAGCACGGCCAGCGTCGCAGCGAAGCCGGCCGCTAGCGCGAGCACGGCCGTAGGCGCGGAATCATGCGGGACTGCGCTCGCGGTCCAATAACCCGCCCCGGCGGCAACTGCGGCCCGCAGCCAAGTTGCGACGGGGATGAAGACGCCGAACTGGCTGCGAACCACCCAGCCCGACAACAGCATTGCCACCGCCATTCCGATGGTCGTGCCGGTTGCGGCCGCTTCCAGCAACTCCACGCCGAGCCCGGCTCGCATCATCAGGAGCCGGTTGGCGACGATGACGATGACGAGAGAAACCCCCGCAATCCCGGCCGCCAGCGTCGGCTTACCTGCACCGCTGATCGCAGTTGCCGCAACGGCAAACAGCGCAAAGGCCGCAACGCCGAAGATCAGGATCTCGAGGGCCGCGGCGCCCACCAGGTAGTCGTCGGGATACGCGATGCGCATCACGCCTTCGGCAGCTCCCGACACGGGAGCGGCGACGAGCAGCAGCAAGAGCAGCGAGAGGCGCATCGCATGTTGGATCGTCGACCGCGCGGCAGCGTCGTTACCCAGGCTCGTCGCCTTGCTGATCATCGGGAACACGATGAACGTCAACGAGATGATCAGCTGGTAGGGCACGAAGGCAAACGTCTGTGCGGCGCGGTAATAACCCACGTATTGATTCGCGAGGTCCACCGCGAGCTGACCCGTCTCGGCGCTCGAGAGTGCAATCTCGGTCGCGGTTCGCTTCAGTACCTGCAGATCGATCATCAGAATGCCATTCAGGCAGATCTGGTACGTCCAGATGGGCGCCATGAAGCCAAGCCAACGCCTACGCTTGATCTTCTCGCCTGGTTCTCCTGCTCTTCCGAACCCGACCCACAGAAGCGCGATCGTGACGATGATCGAAGCCGCCGTCGCGAATCCCGCTACGGCACCGATCGCCCCGAGCCCGAGTGCAGCTCCCCCGAGAATTCCCGTCGTACGCAGAGTGGAGAACGCGACGTCCAAACGCGCTTGCTTGCCGAAGAGGTGCCGTCCGTTGAGGCTTCCGACGGCCGCCGCGTACAGCGCATACGCAAACACCACGACCGAAGCGACGCGGAGAAGCGGGGTCAGCTGATCGTCGAGCAGCGCTTGCGCGATGAGCGGCGCCAGGACGAACACCGCCAGCGCAAGCACTCCCCCGACGAGAGCTTGAATCCTCAAACCTTGTCGCAGCGCTACCTCGGCGCGGCTTTCGTCCTCGCTGACGAACTTCGAAACGGATTGAATCGTCGCAACGATTAGGACGTTCGTCAGGATCGCGATTCCGCTCATCGTCGCGGAGTAGAGGCCGAACTCCTTCGCCTCGCCGAAGATCCGGGGCAGCAAGAGCTGCACCGCGTAGCTCGTCACGATGAAGTAGGCCTTCGCGCCCGCAATCGACACCAAGCCACGCCCCGCCCGACGCGCGTCTTCCGAAGGACTCACCCCGGCCGGTTTTGCCGCTCCAGCTCCGCGCGGTCAAGGGGTTGACTTGGATCCGCGCATGACGCCAACTACGCCCCAGTGAAGATCTTCTTCTTCAGGTCGAGGCGAGGGGCGTATGGCCGCCTCATCTCCGCTGCGGGAGTGTTGGCCGCCGTCGTGCTCGTCGGCGCGACTGCGTACTACAGCGTAGGCCAGGGGCGTTGGACCTGGTTCGACTGTTTTTACATGACGATCATCACCCTCTCGACGGTCGGATTCGCCGAGACGCTCGAGGGGATGAACGAAATGCCCGACGCTCGAGCCGTGACGGTGTCGCTGATCATCCTCGGCAGCGGCACGCTGCTTTATTTCATTTCAAGTCTCACGGCTTTGATCGTAGAAGGCGATCTGCAAGGAATTCTGAGGCGCAGGAGCATGCAGCGGGCAATTGAGAGCATGGGCGAGCACGTCATCGTCTGCGGCGTCGGCACCACCGGCCGCCACATCGCGACGGAGCTCAGGGCCGTCGGCATTCCGTTCGTGGTCGTCGACAAAAACCGCGGGCTCCTCGAGGAGCTCGGCCAAGAGTTCGGGGAGGACCTGCTGTACGTGGTTGGGGACGCCACCGACGACCACGTGCTCGAGCTAGCGGGCGTCGAGCGGGCGCGCGGCGTGATCTCGGCTCTCAACGACGACAAATCCAATTTGTTCGTGACGATCAGCGCGCGAGCGCTCAGCCCGACCGCACGAATCGTGGCCAAGTCGATCGAGCCGTCTACTGCGCGCAAGCTTCGGCGTGCAGGCGCCGACGCCGTGGTCGCGCCGAACTACATCGGCGGCGTGCGGCTCTTCAGCGAGATGGTCAGTCCGAAGACGGTTGCTTTCTTGGACCGAATCGTTCAGTACGGCAGCGGAATCAGCGTCGGCATCGAGGCGATCGACATTCCCGATTCGAGCCCGCTCGTCGGCAAGCGGCTCGCCGAAACCGATCTTCGGGAGGCAGGAGCACTCGTCGTCGCGGTGCACCCGACCGATGGCGACTACATCTACAATCCCGGGAGCGAGCACGTTCTCAGAGCGGGCGACTCCTTGATCGTGCTTGCCGAGGCCGACGACGTGATGGGGCTCCGAGAGCTGGTCTCCGGCTGAATTGCCCGGCGAATTTGGCCCGGACGACGCCTTGACGCGCATCCGCGGGTGGTTAGGTTGGGCACACTTCGGCACGAAGGCCAAAAGGAGGCCAAGAAACATGGGAAAAATCATCGGCATCGACCTCGGGACGACCAACTCCGTCGTCGCGGTGATGGAGGGCAAGGACCCGAAGGTCATCGTCAACGAGGAGGGTGACCGGATCACGCCCTCCGTCGTGGCCTGGGACGATCAGGGCGAGGTGCTCGTCGGTCAAATCGCCAAACGGCAGGCCATCACCAACCCGGAGGGCACGGTCTACTCGACCAAGCGCTTCATGGGCCGGCGCCATGACGAGCTCGGCGACGACTCGACCCGGATGCCCTACATGGTCATCAAGCGAGAGAACGGCGATGCCGGCTTCGAGGTAAGAGGCAAGAAGCTTTCGCCGCCCGAGGTATCGGCACAGGTGCTCCGCAAGCTGAAAAAGGCCGCGGAGAACTACCTCGGCGAACCGGTCACGGAGGCGGTCATCACGGTTCCGGCGTATTTCAACGACTCCCAGCGCCAGGCGACCAAGGACGCCGGCAAGATCGCCGGGCTCGACGTCAAGCGAATCGTCAACGAGCCCACGGCAGCAGCTCTCGCTTACGGCCTGGACAAGACCGAGGACCACCTGATCGCGGTCTACGACTTCGGTGGCGGCACCTTCGACATCTCGATCCTCGAGGTCGGCGACAAAGTCGTCGATGTCGTCAGCACGAACGGCGACACGCACCTCGGCGGTGACGACGTCGACCAGCGGATCATCAACTATCTCGTCGCCGAGTTCAAAAAGGACACCGGCATCGACGTGGGCGAAGACAAGATGGTGCTTCAGCGCCTGAAGGATGCCGCGGAGAAGGCGAAGATCGAGCTCAGCACGAAGCTCGAGACCACCGTGAACCTTCCGTTCCTCACCGCGGACGCTTCGGGGCCCAAGCACCTCAACATTCGCCTGACTCGGGCCAAGCTCGAGTCGATGATCGACGATCTCATCCAGCGCACGCTGGATCCCTGCAAAAAGGCTCTCTCCGATGCGGGCAAGACCGCCGCAGACATCGCCGAGGTCGTCTTGGTTGGTGGCTCGACGCGAATGCCCGCAGTGCAGCAGGCGGTCACCAAGTTCTTCGGCAAGGAGCCCCACAAGGGCGTCAACCCCGATGAGGTCGTCGCGCTCGGTGCAGCGGTGCAGGCCGGTGTGCTCTCTGGCGACGTACAGGACATGGTCTTGCTCGACGTCACCCCGCTCAGCCTGGGTGTCGAAACGCTCGGCGGCGTCATGACGGCGCTCATTCCGAGGAACACGACGATTCCGACCCGCAAGGAAGAGGTGTTCTCCACCGCGGAGGACAGCCAAACCAAGGTCGAGATTCACGTCCTTCAGGGCGAGCGGGCCGAAGCAGGCAACAACCGCACGCTCGGACGCTTCCACCTCGAGGGGATCATGCCCGCGCCGCGCGGCATCCCGAAGATCAAGGTCACGTTCGACATCGACGCGAACGGCATCCTCTCCGTCACGGCGAAGGACGAGGCGACCGGCAAGGACCAGAAGGTCACGATCACCGCCAACAGCGGCCTCTCCGACGACGAGATCGAGAAGATGGTCGAGGACGCGGCGGCTCACGAAGAGGACGATCGCAAGCGGCGCGAGCAGGTCGAGTCGCGAAACAAGGCCGATCAGCTGGCCTACGGCGTCGAAAAAGCGCTCGAGGAGGTCAAGGACAAGCTTCCAGCCGAGAAGGTCGCGGACGTCGAGGGCAAAGTGAAGTCGCTTCGTGAGGCGATGGAGGCCAACGACACGGCGGCGATAGCCACCCACAGCGAGGCGCTCGAAGCCGCGATGAAGGAGATCGCCGAGGTTGCCTACAGCGCGGCGGCCGCAGCCGGGTCGAACGGAGCCCCTGGCGGCGAGGCGTCCGCGACGGGCGAGGGCGAAGCCCCCAAAGGCGACGACGACGTCATCGATGCGGAATTCGAAGAAGGCGACTAACTCGAGTTCCACAGCCTGAAAACCCCGCCCGGTCACGCACCCGGCGGGGTTTTTCATTGTGCTTGCCCGAATTCTGAGAGCCCCTATGTACAATGGACACGCCCGCGAGCTCGGGGGCTCGATTTCATGCCGGCACTCGATATTCCTTTCTTCGGCACGCTCGTGCTGTCTCTCACGCTGATCAGCGCCTCTTACACCATGGCCATGGCGATGGGTGCGGGCCAAGGTCGGCCGCACCTTCTTCCGTCGGCCCGGTGGGGCACCTATGCGACCTGTGCGCTCGTTCTCGTCGCCGTCTGCGTTCTCGCGTACGCGTTCCAGGTCCACGACTTCCGGATCCGCTACGTCGCGCGGTACAGCGACCGCTCGATGCCCTGGTGGTACCTGATCGCGTCACTTTGGGGCGGTCAGGACGGCTCGCTGCTCTGGTGGGCTTTCTTGCTCGCGGGCTACACGTTCTTTACGACGCGCTGGCTCCGCGGTCGCTACACCGAGCTCCAGCCTTGGATCCTCGCCACGCTGATGAGCATTCTGATCTTCTTCCTCGTCTTGATGCTCTTCGCAGCCAATCCGTTCGCGACCTACATTCGGACTACGCCCGGAGACGGGGAGGGGCTCAACCCGCTCCTTCAGAACTACTGGATGGCGATTCATCCGCCGAGCCTTTACCTCGGCTTCGTCGGTTGGTCGGTTCCGTTTGCGATTCTGATCGCTGCGCTCATCACGGGCCGGCTCGGCAACGAATGGGTCCGGGCGGCGCGCCTGTGGTCGATGATCGCCTGGACGTTTCTCTCGCTCGGGCTTCTTCTCGGGTGCCTCTGGTCGTACGAAGAGCTCGGGTGGGGCGGCTACTGGGCGTGGGATCCGGTGGAAAACGCGTCGTTCATGCCTTGGCTCGTCGGCACGGCGTACCTGCACTCCGTTCTCATTCAAGAGCGGCGTCACATGATGAAGGTGTGGAACGTCTTTCTGCTGGCTCTGACGTTCTTCCTCACGATTTTCGGCACGTTCCTCACCCGGTCCGGGCTCATCGCGAGCGTCCACTCGTTCGCCCGTTCCGACATTGGCCAGTACTTCGTTTGGTACATGGCCTTCCTGATCATCGTCATCGCGGCGCTGATGATCTGGCGGCTCCCAAAGCTCAAGGCCGACAACGAGATCGAATCTCTCGTCAGCCGCGAGTTCGCCTTCTTGCTGAACAACTGGGTGCTCCTCGGCATGATGGTGTTCGTCTTGATCGCGACCACGTTTCCATTGCTCAGCCAATGGGTGCGCGGTGAAGAGGTCACGGTCGGCCCGGGCTTCTACAACAAGTGGATGGTACCGCTCGGGATCGTGCTGCTCTTCTTGGCCGGGCTCGGGCCGCTGGTCGCCTGGCGCAAGGCGACGGGCTCCAAGCTCGCGCGCGCGATGGCGCTCCCTCTCGGAGTCGGCATCGCCGTCGCGGTGTTCCAGCTCGTCTTCGGCGCTCGCCTCGGCTACCCGCCCGTCGTCGAACCCACGGAGATCTACGACACGACCACCGGGACGGTCCTCGCCTGGATGGGCGCGGTTGCTCCAGTGGTTTCATTCGCCACCTGTGCGTTCGTCCTTGCGAGCGTCGGTCAGGAGTTCTGGCGCGGCATACGCGTTCGAATGAGGCGCGGCGAGGGCGCTGCCACCGCCCTGTTTCGTTTGATTTCCAAGGGCCGGCGCCGTTACGGCGGATACATCGTCCACATCGGGATCGTGCTCATGTTCGTCGGGTTCACGGGCGCGGCCTACGACGTCGAGCAGGAAAAGGCGCTTCGCCCCGGCGAGACGATGGCGATCGGCAAGCACACGGTTCGCTACGACCAGCCGCGTATGGAGGCCGATCCAAACAAGCGCATGATCTTCACCGACATGACCCTGCTCGATCCAGACGGCGAGGAGACGGGTCAGGTCGCCCCGGCCAAGTTCATCTACCGGACCCATCCGCAAATGCCCACGACCGAAGTCGCGATTCAGAGCCGGCCCGCAGAGGACGTGTACGTGATCATGAGCACGGTCGACCCGTCGACTCGTCGGGGCACCTTCCGGATCATCATTCGCCCGCTGGTCGCCTGGATTTGGCTCGGCGGCATCGTGCTCCTGCTCGGCGCGATCCTCGGGATGTGGCCGACGGGCCGCGAGCTCGTGCGCGAAGAGGCCGCAAGGTCGCGGCCGCGGCGATTCCGCTTTTCCCCAGCGACCGCCGTCGTGGCCCTAGCCATCGCGCTTGCGACGATGGCTGCTTGGGTCGGTGTCGCTTCGGCTCAGGACGACACCAGCAGCTCGCTTCACGCCGGGACGGTCGTCCTCAACAACCCGACGGAGCGCCAGCTCTTCGGCCGCCTGCTCTGCCAGTGCGGTGACTGCGCCCGGCTTCCCCTCGACACCTGCGCCTGCGGCTGGGCCGATGACAAGCGGGCCGAGGTGCGCGAGCTCTTGGCCGCAGGCGTCGAGCCAGCGAAGGTCCAGGACTCGTACAGGGCGCAATACGGCGCCAAAGCGCTCGCAATTCCCTCCGACCAGGGTCTCGACCGCGCGCTCTGGGCGGTTCCCATCGCCGGGATGGTGCTCGCGATTGGCATGGTCGTCGCGATCGGCCGCCGCTGGCAGCGGCGGGGCGTGGAAGCCGAAGCGGCTTCGTCGTCGACGATGTCCGCAGAGCTCGAGTACGACTCGCGTCTCGACGAGGAGCTCGAGCGTTCGGAGGATGCTTGATGAGCGAGCTTCTTCCCTGGGTCTTCGTCATCACGGCCGTCATCGCGATCGTGGGCGGCTTGTTTAGCCTATGGCTGAGCTTGAGCCTCGCTCTGTCCGACGAGCCCCCTGACGAGACCCGCCTGCGCCTCACCAGCGATGCGAGGCTCGCGCTACTGACCGAAAAAGAAGCGCTTCTGCAAGAGATACGGGACGTCGCGTTCGAGCATGATGCCGGAAAGCTCTCCGATCGCGACTACGAAGAGCTCAACGCGAAGCTTCGCGCGCAGGCCCGCCACGTCTTGCACCGGCTCGATGAAGGCGCCGCGGAATTCCGCGAGGAAGCCGAGGCTTTGATCTCGCGGAGGCTCGGGGAGGAGAAATGATCCGAGCAGCGGTATGGGCCGGCCTGCTCGCGTGGGCCCCGGCCATCGCGTTCGCGCAGCAGGACCAAGCGGTGGTGAATCGGGTGCTCGGAAACGTGCCCGAGCTCGTGACGTCCACCGTCGACGGCGCGCTACCTGCCGGCACGATTCGGGTCGAAGTCGTCGATCCGGACGATGCTCCCGCGCCGAAGCAGGCGGTTCGTCTTGGAATCATGGAGCAGTCCGGCGGGCGTGAAAGCACTGCGTGCCTCACGGACGAACAGGGCATCTGCGATTTCGATGGGTTGAAGACCGACACCAAGCACTCCTACCGCGTCAACGTCCCCTATCAGGGCGCCCGGTACAGCTCGACGCCTTTCCGCCTCGACGCGGAGAAGGGTCAGAGAGTACGCGTCGTGCGTCTGCCGACCACGAAGGACGATCGCCGCGTCTTTCAGGTTCTAGGGCGCACGATGATCGAGTTTCGAGACGACCGCGCACACATCACCCAGGAAGCGCGTCTCAGCAACCTCGGCGACTCGACGTATGTCTTTCCCGAAGGCGGGCTGGGGATTCCGCTTCCCGAGGGATTCAAGGCCTTCGATACGATGGCGGTGATGACCGATCAGCAGCTCACCGCTACCGATGGCGGGCTCGAGGTGACGGGCTCCATTCCCCCGGGCCGCGTCAACTTGATGTGGACCTACGACATCCCGGCGAGCGGCACGTCCCTCACGCTCGAGCAGGCGGTTCCTTTCGCCACCATGGAGTACCAGGTCGTGAGCGACTACGTGGACGGGATGAGCCTGGAGGTCGAAGGCTTTCAAGTTGCTCGGGTTCACGAAGGCGGTGACCGTCGCTTTCTGGTCGCAGGGCTCCTTCGGCGTCCCGGCGAGCCACCGGTCGACCCTCTGCGTATCCACATTCGGGGGATTCCCGGAGGCGGGCCTCTGCCTTACCTGGCGGTCGCGATCGCCATGATTTTCGGGCTTCTGGGCCTTTCCCTGGCGCTCCGGCCGGCAGACCAAAGCGAGGCCTTCGCGCGCCTTCGGGAGCGGCGCAGGGGCGAGCTCCTCGATGAAATCGCCTCTCTCGAGAAGCAGCGGGCGGCCGAGAGGGTCGGACCGCGTTTTTATGAGCAACGCAGGCGCGAACTGACCGATGAACTAGCAATCGTCCTTCGCATGGAGCGCGAGGCGACGGGCCATTGATTCGCGGCGGTAGGCCGCGTATGTTCGCCGCCCACTGCGGCGGAAGGGAAGAGGGGAGCTATGGCGGAAGGCCTCAATCGTGTGACGCTCATCGGTAATCTGGGTGCGGACCCGGAGCTCAAGTACACCCAGAACGGGCAGGCGGTTTTGCGGTTGCGCCTGGCGACCAGCGAGTCCTATCTAAATCGCGCCGGCGAGCGACAGCAGCGCACCGACTGGCACACGGTCATCGTATGGGGGAAGCGCGGGGAGGCGCTCAACAACATCCTCTCGAAGGGCCGGAGTATCTGCGCCGAGGGCCGAATCCAGTACCGCCAGTGGGAAGACAAAGACGGTAACAAGCGGAACTCCACCGAAATCGTCGCGCAGAACATCGTGCTTCTCGGAGGCGGCCGGGGCCGTGATTCGAGCGCGCCGGGCGATGGCGAAAGCGGCGCGCCTCCCGCCGACGACTTCGGGGACGACGACATCCCGTTTTAAGGAGTCTCGCCTCTAAGAGGCGGGAATCGCGCTGGCTCCCGTCGCGGAGCGCGCGATCCGGCGTCCTTAGGGCTGTTGGACGGGGGATGGGGGAGCGGGGGCTTCGGGCTCAGCGGCGTGCTCGGCGGCTAGGGCCGCTTCGAGGGCGGCCTTCTCCGCTTTCTTGAGCTCCCTTGCTTCGCGCGCGAGGCGCCTCTTTTCGGACACGTAGGCAGCCGACGCGGCAAGCACCAGCGCGACTTCGAGGGCCAGCGCGATGCCCGTGTACACGCCGGCCTGCGCGCCTTGCACCAAGGCAAACACCCTACCGCCTGCGATTCCGGCAGCTACGACGAGAAAGGCAAGCACCGCCGCGAGCCGCAGCCGCTGAAAAACGGCCCCTAGAATCCCGAAGACGCCGAGCGCCGTCCACATCCCCACGTTGATCGAGACAGACTCGATGTAGAGCTCACCGCGCTCCGCTCCGGAAAGCCCCATCCACTCTGGCATGACGGAGCTCGCGAAGAGGCAGAGAAGCGCCCAGCCGATGGAGCCCACCCCGAAGAGAAAAAGGACGTTGCGCGCCATGACGACAAGATAGCGCCGTTCGCTTTTCAAAGAAAGTTAGTCCAACCTTTCCGCGTGGCGAAGGTGCGCGCCGACGTTCTGTTGACCCAGCGAGGGCTCGCGCCTTCGAGGTCGCGCGCTCAGGCTCTCATTCTGGCAGGCAAGGTGTTCACGCCCGAACGGCGCGTCGAAAAGAGCGGCGAGCTTCTCGATGAAGAAACCCAGCTCGAGGTGCACCAGCCGGACCACCCCTTCGTGTCCCGTGGCGGAGTCAAGCTCGCGGGAGCCCTGGACGCCTTCGGGTACGATCCCACGGCAAAGACGGTCGCAGACTTCGGTGCATCCACCGGAGGCTTCACCGATTGCCTCCTGCAGCGCGGAGCGGGCAAGGTGTTTGCGATCGACGTCGGCTACGGACAGCTGCACGACAAGCTCCGGCGCGACGAACGGGTGGTCGTGATGGAGCGCACGAACGCCCGCCACTTGAAGCGCGGCGACCTCCCTGCGCTCGTCGACCTCGTCGTCATCGATGCGTCTTTCATCAGCCTCGAAAAGCTCCTTCCGGCGGCGCGAGCGATCCTCGAGCCCGAAGGCGATGTCATTGCTCTCGTGAAGCCGCAGTTTCAGGTGGGCCAAGAACGCGTGGGCAAAGGTGGCGTGGTTCGCGATCCGAAGGTGCGCGAGATGGCGATCGCGAGCACCGTCACGGAGGCTGCGGGGCTGGGGTTCAAATTGAAAGCGCGCGAAGACTCGGTCCTTCGCGGGCCGAAAGGCAATCAGGAGACGTTCATTTGGCTGCGCCGTCGGTAGCGGGCCGGACTCGCTCGACCTTCGCCGGATCGACGATCATCCAGCCCTTGTCGATCTTTCTCTTTCGCACCTGAACCCACCACTCCTGCTCGCACGGGTCGGGGTTCTCTGCGCTGAGCCCTTCGAACGCGTCGTCGAGGGTGCACGGGGTCCATCCAGGCCCGTCACTCGTTCCGATCACGCAGAGCCCTTCCGAGTTGTAAAACAGGAAGTTGCCGACCTCGCCCTTCGCAACGGCCAGCTCCGTTCGCTCGACCTCGACGCCTTGGCTCCACGCACGACGCGTAATGAGCAGGTCGCGCTTCGCGACCAGCCTCCGGGGCTTTTCGATTTTGACTTGGCTGTCCAGCACTCGAATCAGATCGCCGTCTCGGAACGAGATGGTCGCCGTGATGAAGGCCGCGGGCGTCGGCTTCAGCCGAAGCTCGAGCAGCTCGTAGCCCCCTGCCCAGCGCAGGTCGCGGTAGTCGGCTGGGTAGGGCCAGGCGTGATCGACCTCTGCCCTGAGCTTCACGTCGTGGTCACATTCGAGACCCGAGGAGACCGTGTTCGCAGTCTCGGAGCCGGTCCCGCCCCTGCTGCAACTCACAGTCAGCAAAGACGCCACGACGATGGAGTGAAACGCACGCATCATGCCCCCTGGTTCCCGGGGGTGGATTCGAACCACCATTCACAGGTCCAAAGCCTGTTGTCCTGCCCTTAGACGACCCGGGAGCGACTCACATCATAACACGCATGCGCTCCGTCTCAAGCGTCTGGCCGCGGGGCTTGCAGCGATGCGCCCAATGGTGCGATACCCAAGCTTCGAACTGGGCGAGGAAGGAACCTTCGGTGAACGGCAATAACAGACACCCTCAGTGGCTGCTGTGGATCATGGAGCATGGCGTCAGGGTGCTCATCCTGTTGGCGATTGCATTCATGGCTTTCGTGTACACGCAAAGCCGGTCGAACACGGAGGAGCGACTGGGGGCCATCGAGGCACGGGTCGGGAGTCAGCCGCCTCGTGCGTACCAGCCGCCTGACCTCGGCCAGTTCGACGCTGGAGGCATCGACACGTCTACCCTCGAAGTTCATCAGGCCGTCTACGTCCCGGTTTATTCTCACATCTACCACGACGGCGGTCGGCCCTATCTTCTCGAGACGACGCTGAGCATTCGAAACGTGGATCCCAACGAGCCGATCTACGTCAGCAAGGCCGACTACTTCGACACCGACGGCAAGCTGGCGAAGCGGGAAATCGACCGGCTCATCAAGCTCAAGCCCCTACAAACCATTGAGTTCCTCATCGAACGACACGACGTGAGTGGCGGCTCGGGCGCCAACTACATCGTCGAGTGGCACGCGGACGACGACAGGGTGCACGCGCCGCTCGTCGAAGCAGTCATGGTCGGCCGCTCGGGCACCAACGCGATTTCGTTTGTCCGCAAGAGCGAGCCCTTGCCGCAGTGGAAGATGGACTGAGGTCACTCCGCCCGATCAACGGGGGGTGGCAGATAGAGAGGATCGAGCATCTCCGGGCTTGGGAGGTACATTCGGAGCTGAAGCGAGAAGGGCCCGTCCGGTGCAGGTAGCCAGTTCGATTCGCGTCTCTTCCCCGGCGAAGCGTGCTGGATGTAGAGGGTGAGAGAGCCGTCTTTGGCGAAGGCGAGCTCGCTGTGGCTACCGATGGAGTAGCGGTCGATCGGGTTTTCGACCATCAGTTGCTCGGGGAGGCGATACATCGTGATCGACCAGAACGCGTCCACCTCCGGGATCTCGTCTCGCTCGAAGCGCATGACGTACGAATGCTTGGATCCATCGAGCGCCTCTCCCTCGGCATCACGATTCGCGCTCGGGTAGTAGGCCTCGACGGCATCGTTTCCGTAGAGTCCGACCATCGCTCCGGAAGCGCGTGCGAGGTAGCTCTTTCGCATCGTGTCGCCGTCGCCGAAGAGGCCATCTACGCCGCTCCAGCCGCCGGCTGAGCGGACGCGGACACCTTCGAGCGCGGACGGGTCGTCAGCCGCCTTGCCGATCGCCACGAGAGCACGTCCGACGCCCTCTTCCACGGCATTGCGCCGCGAGTCGTCGAGCCCGAGCGACGTTGCGCCCGCAGCCGGCTCGATCCCGATCGACGCAAAACGCTCCATCAGCTCACGCTCTTCCTCGGGCGGCTTCACGTGTGCCAACAAGAAGCTCAGAAGGTCGATGAAGCCGGCCGAGCGCGCTCTCCTCCCGTCGTACGCGGGAAAGGTGACGCCCGATGCGACGGGCTCGGTCGATCGCCCCAGAAACGCGTGCAGCGGCGTGATGCGGAACGCACGTTGGAGCGCATTCACCCGCGAAACGTCCTCGGGCCCGCGCACCTCGATGCGGACGATGCAGTAGACGAAGTCGCTTTCGCTCCGAAACACCGCTTTCACGCCCTTGGGCGGGGTGCCTATCCAGTGCGGACCCGCCACCGCGTAGCTTCCCGCCTCACCGGCCGTTGCGCGCGTGCCCACGTAGCCGAAGTTGTGCGTGAACATGTCGACCAGCTGAATCGAGTAGTACCTGCCCTCGATCTCCGGGACCGTGATGACGATCGGCTGTGCGCGCAGGTTCAGCCAGGCGAGCGAATAGAGCGTATCGTTGTTGGGCCGTACGATGTCGCCGAAATCCGGGCCCAGCAGCTCGGTCTTGTGAGTGATCTCGTTGAGAGGGCCGAGATAGCCAGGCGCGGTCCTGTCGACCGCTTGGACGTACATCGTCCGGTAGCTCTCCATCATCGGATACGCGTAGACATAGGCCTCTTCGGCGACGTTGCGCGCGTCCCGTAGCGCCGACGCCGCGAGCTGGGCGTCTTCCGGTGCAGGCGTGGATTCGTTCTTTTTGCAGGCGCACAGGAGCGCGACCAGTGCGACACCCGTGATGGCTCCTCGAAGACTCATGATTTCCTTCCGCTAGCGTCACTCATCAAAGCGCGAGCCGTTTGTTGAAATAGAGCTTTGCAGTGGGAAACGCGAGTGCAAATACGACGAACATGCATACGGCCACCGTGATCAGGACCCGCGGGTCGTCACGGAAATTCGCGGTTGCGATCGTGGCAGCGGCGCCGATGTTCCGAGCGGTCGTGATCAGACCGAGGGTCACTCGGCCTCTGAGCCGACCGGGTCCGAGCGCGTAGCCAATTCCGAAGGCGACGAGAGTCAGCACGATGGCGGATGCGAGGGCGCCGGTGCCAGCAGTCGCGACGAGCTCGTCCCAGTGAAGCACGAGAGCGAGAACCAGAAAGGTGAGCGCGGAGAGGTTGACGACGACGTTCGCCGGACGGAGCAGCCGAGTCGCGGCTCGTTCGGACAAATGACGGATTCCGAGACCGATCACGAGAGGCACGAACATCTGGAGGAGGAGCGGCTTGGCGATCTCCCAGATTCCGATTTCGCTTCCCGGGACGAGGAAAGGCAGGACGAAGGGCATGTAGAGAATCGTGAGAACGGTCAGCAGCATCGTTGCCGCGATCGAGTTGGGCACGTCGCCGCCTGCGACGTTCACGAGCTTCGGTGTATACGGCGCCCCCGACGCGAAACCGTAGAGCAGGACGCCGATCATGAACGGGGGCTCGAGCGGGAAGAAGACGCTCATCGCATACACGACGAGAGGCACGAGGAGAACGTTGGCGACCAACGCGCGGGCGACGAGGCCGGCGTTCTTCATCGGCTCGAAGACCTGTCGGAAGGTCACCTCGAGGCCTGCGGTGAACAAAACGCCTGCGATGAAGACCACAATCGCGACGTTCAAAACGATTTCGAGCGTCTCGAACACGAGATGGGACGCTTGTTACACGAGTGACTCGACGGCGTCGAGGAACACTCTTGCTTTGAGCTCGGTTTCCGCGACCTCGCGGTCCGGGTCGCTCGCTTCGACGATGCCTCCCCCGGCCCAGTAGTGAACCTCTCCTTCGGCGGCCACGGCCGTCCGAATCGCCACGGCCAGCGACAGCCCACCGTCCCGATCGATGAAACCGAGGGCACCGCAGTAGATGCCACGCGGGTGCTGCTCGAGCTCTTCGATGATCTCGAGCGCGCGGATCTTCGGGGCGCCCGTCACGCTACCCGGGGGAAACGTCGCTTCCAGAATGTCGGCCAGAGTCGCATCGCGCCGCGAGACGCAGCTCACGGTGCTCACCAGGTGGTAGAGCCCGGTAAACGGCTCGACGACCAGCGGCGCGTCGACCTTCACCGTCCCGACCTCCGCGACACGGCCGAGATCGTTTCGCATGAGATCGACGATCATCGAGTGCTCCGCCTGCTCCTTCGGGTCCGCTCGCAGGCGCTCGGACGCCCCGTCGTCGGTGGGCTCGCGCCGAATCGTGCCCTTGATCGGTCGGGTCACGAGCCGGCGGGAAGCCGCATCCCAATGAATGAATCGCTCCATGGTGCATGCGAGGACCGAGTGGTCGCCCGCGTCCAGGTACAAGCCCAGCGGGACCCGGCTCGCGACCCGCATCGCCTGCCAGAGCGCGAGCGCGTCGCCCTCGAACGTCGCAGACCACCGGCGCGCGACGTTCACCTCGTACACCTCACCTTTCGCGATGTAGTCCAGCGCCTTCACGATGGCTCGACGATGCGTTTCCGCGTCATCCACGCGAAGTGCCCCGACGGCTGGAGGCTTTGGCGCGGGCTCCGTCATCGTTTCGAGCGCATCGCGAAACGCTTTGCATGCGGTGCGGTCGTCACCGACGATCCATCGTTCGTCGTTTTCGTGGTCGATCGCCAAAAGGGCGGGGTACCGCCGGAACAACAGGATCGGCCGACGCTTGCGCGCGAACTTCGGCCTCCCTCGTGGCGGTGACGACCAAAACGCGTCGTATGCGATGTATCCAATCCAACTCGGCACGTCTGCTCGACTCGGGCCGTCGCCGCGCTCGTCCGAACCGGGCAGAGAAAGCGCGCGCAAAGCCTCGAACGGCGCGCGTTCCCCAAACTCGACTCGGAGCTCGTCGTCCGGCCAAGCGGCGAGAAACGAGTACCGTCCATCCCGGGACTCGGTACGATTCGAGTCCAACCAGGTGAAACCAGGCTTCGCGCTCAAGGATCGTGCGACCGCCAGCTCGTCGATCGACGCAGCGCGTTCCGCCCACATTGCGATCCTCTACTTGCCCGGCGTCGAGCCGTAACGCAACCTCCCGCCGTGCCGGTCCCGCTGCTCTTGCTTGGTTTGTCGTACTTCGTGGGCATACTCGGATGCGACGAGTCGACCACGCAGACTGTGGTCAGTATCCGAATAGTCGATGGAGACAACGGCAATCCCGTGGAGGGCACTGACGCGGATACCCTTAGTATCGCCATTCAGGAAGGGGAGCTCGAGCCACGGTCGTTCACGTTTCCGATCGTCAACGAGAGCTTCGATGCAGCGATTGAGTTTCAATCCTTCGTCAGCCCGACATTGCTGCGGGCTCTGCTCACCGGCGCCTCCACTACACTGCTCAGTGCGCCGCCCGTCTTCGTACCGAACAACTCCGACAACTTCGTTAGGTTGGTGGCCGCGGCGCCAAGCTCGTGCGAGTCGATTTCCTTCAATCTCATGGAGGCCCCGCGTGCGCGTTTCGGGATGGCGTTGTCGGGTTCTTTTGCATTGCTCGTAGGCGGCACTTCGGTGGCTGAGACAGAGTCGGAGTTTTTGGACGTTCTCCAGTGGTTCTCCAACACCAACACACTAAACCGCGCGAACGTCGAGCTCGAAATGCGCGGGTCCCTGGGCGACACCCGCGTGGCTTCAATCGATGAGACGCAGATCCTGGTTCTCCCCTCGGACACCCCGGCATTTGTGTTCGACATGGCCGACCAGGAGGACAGGATAAAGGACGTTCGATTGCATATCGGCGCGGGCGTGCGCTCAGCGATCGTCTCCGTCCCTGCCGTGGGTGCGATGGTGATCGGCGGAGCAGTGGATGGGGTCGCGCAGTCCGCGGTCACCCTCGTCGGTCGTGACGGGGGGCTTACGGCTCTGCAGTTGAGCACCCCGAGATCGGGTCCGGCGGCGACTGCCTTGGGAGCCGATGTTCTGGTGGTCGGCGGCAATGAGGCCGGCGATGCTGAGCTGCTCGTGGGTGGCCAGAGCACTGGTGAGCCCGTGACGTCGTTGAGCGATGGAGTTCGGGAAGGTGGAGCACTCGTCGGTGACGGCTCCTCGAGGGCGCTCCTCGTCGGCGGCGTCGACGAAATCGGCGCGCTCAGGCAGGATACCGTGGAGTTTGACGCTTGCTCCGACATCGACACTTGCGACGCTTCGCCAGGTCGCGCTTGGACGACTGCACGTCTCGACGTGGCTCTGGCGGAGAACAGCACGTTGCTCATCGGTGGTACCGACTCCGCCCTCATCGAGGAGGTCCGTTGGTCCCAAGGCATCGTCGCAATAGTGCCTTTCGCAGAGCTCAACGTAGCTCGCGCCGCTCCCTCGGCTGTCGTGCTCGAAAGCGGCGCGTTCATCGTCGGCGGCGGCTCGGATGGCGGTGTCCGCCTAGACGACTTCGAGTTTTGCGTCCCGGCGGCGCTCGAGCCGCTGTAGTACGGCGCGAGTGGTGTAACCCTGATATCCTGAACATTCCGGGCCCATGCTGCGCAAGCTGGAGAAGTACGAAGTCCTCGACGAGATCGGACATGGCGGCATGGCGACCGTCTACCGAGCGCGCGACAGCTCCCTGGATCGTTTCGTCGCGCTGAAGGTTTTGCATCCGCATTTGCAGCGCACGGCCGAGGCGCGCGCCCGATTCGCACGGGAGGCCAAGAGCGTCGCAAAGCTCCGGCATCCGCACATCCTCGAGATCTACGACTACAGCGGAGAGGAATCCGAGGAGACGTACATCGCCGCCGAGCTCCTCACGGGGCCGACCCTCAAGGACTTCGTGATGAAGCACGAGGCGCCGCCTCCGGAGATCGCGGCGTGCATCGCCCTGCAGCTGGCGGATGCTTTGGGCGAGGCTCACGCAAAAGGCATCATTCATCGAGACGTGAAGCCGGAGAACGTGCTGATTCACGAGGAACGCTGCGTGAAGCTGACCGACTTCGGCATTGCCTACATGGTCGACACGCACACGTTCACCGCCACGGGGCAAATCCTCGGCTCGCCTGGGCACATGGCGCCAGAGCAGGTCGAGGGCGGCACGTGTGATGCACGGAGCGACGTGTTTTCGCTCGGCACGGTGCTCTACTTCTGCTCGACGGGGCGATTGCCTTTCGTCGGACGCAATCCGCACCACCTCTTGAAGCTCCTTCTCGGTGGTGAATACCCCGATCCGCTTCGCCTGCGTCCGGAGATCGGCGCGGACCTCACCGGCATCATGAACAAGGCGCTGTCACGGGAGCCGGCGGAACGTTACCAGACGGCGGGCGAGATGGCCGAGAGCCTCCGTGGCTTTCTCTCGGACATGGGCGTCGACGATCCGGACGAGGCTTTTGCCCGCTACATGAGCGACCCGGGGGGCTTCGCCGCCGAGCTGCGCGGTCGGTCGCTCGAACGGCTTCTCACCATCGGTGCGAAAGCGTCCAAGGCGGGCAACATTCCTCGGGCGCAAGCGGCTCTGAGCCGGGCACTTGCAATCGACGACGGCAACGAGCGGGCACTCAAGCTCCTAGGCGCGCTCGGAAGCCGGCGGCGGCTCGGACTACTTCTCGCTGGCTTGGTCCTCGGAACGGCTTTCGTCGCGGCCGCCTCGTACGGCTACGCGCGCTGGCTCAGCAACGAAGGCGCCGCCCTGGTCGAAGGACCCGGCGTGACGGAAGAGTCGCCCCCGGATCGCGAGAGGCGGGAAGACGGGCCGCCTCCGAGCACGGCCGAAAGGCCGGCGCCAAGCCCGGGCCAGGAGACCGGGCCGGACCCCGCCGCCGAGCCCGCCAAGACGCCCGCGACGAACGGACGCCGCTGGGTGGTCTTCAAGCCGACGCCGCCGAACGTGTCGATCAGCGTGGACGGAGGTCCTTCCAAACCCTACGGTCCGGGGTTCCAGCGGATTCGACTCAAAGTGGGGACCCACACGTTTCGATTCGTCGGGGCCGAGGGCTGCTGTGAGGAAAAGATCGTCCGTCGGCGAATCCCGCCCGGCGCACGCGACTACGAGCTCGCCGTCAAGCTCAAGTACGAGCCGGCCCGGCTCTACTTGAAAGGTCCCGCTCCGCCGGACGCATCGGTCCGCATCACCCTTCCCGGAAATCGCCGGGTCAGCGGCCGTATCCGTGAGATACTTCGCATTCCGATGGGCTCGCTCCGCGTGTCGGCACAGGTCGAGATTCGCGCTCCGGGGTACCGCACGTACAAGAGCGTCGTGAAGCTTCGGGCAGGCGGCGACGTGGCCCAGCATTCCTTCACGCTTGAGAGGGAGAACGAAACCCCGTAGAACCCGCATAAGGTGATGCGGCGCGCCACGTTGACCGGGTTGGTGGTCGTCCTGATGGCTGCGTTTGCGCTGCCTGCGGCGGCCGACGAGCTATCGGATTTCGAGGCGGCGAGACGCAACTACGACAAGCAAAATTACGCGAAGGCTGCCCGGGGCCTCGAGTCTCTGGTCGGCGGGGTCGTTCCTCGTGCGCGAAACCCAGTCGTGCGTCTCGAGGCCCGAAAATACTTGGGCGCCACGTATCTGTTTCTCGGCAAGGACGACGCCGCGCGAGAGCAGTTCAGGCTGCTTCTCGAAGAGGACCCCGACTACGACATCGATCCGGTGGCCTTTCCCGAAGCCGTCGTCGCGACGTTTCAGGAAGTTCAGAAAAAGGTTCAGGCCGAGCAAGCGCGCCGCGAAGCGACCGACGCCGCGCGGCGGAAGCGGGAGCGTGCGGGCGAGCTGGAAGAGCTGATCCGTCAGCAGCAGCGGATTCAAGCGCTCGAAGAGCTCGCTCGAACCGAGACCGTGAAGAAGGTGAACTCCCGTTGGATCGCGGCGCTCCCATTCGGGATCGGCCAATTTCAAAACGAGAACCGAAGACTCGGGATCATGTTCGCGGTCACCGAGTCCGCGTTTCTCGCCGCCTCGATTGCCACGTTCATCGGGCACAACTCCCTACGCGACGAAAACCCGGCGCCAAGCGAGCTCGGGCGGGCTAGGCGCGTCGAACGGGCCCTCCGAATCGGCAATTGGGTCAGCGTGGGAGCGTTCTTGAGCTTTGCGGTCGCCGGGGTCGTCGAAGCCCAGGTACGATTCAAGCCCGAGATCACGACCACACGAAGACGCGAGCTGCCCGACGAGCTCGAGCAGCCTCAAAGCCGAGGCCCGGAGGTTCGCTTCCAGCTCGGCCTCACCGGTGGCAAACTGCGCGTCGATTTCTGACCCCGGCGCGCGAGCCGCATCGCGAGGTAAAACATAGTGATTTCGGATGGTTAGACACACGTCCCTTTTCGGTGTCGACGCCGCTTGACAGCAGGGCTTTCGCGCCTATCCTTGGCTCCCTTCAGCGCGTGGGGAAGCTTCGCGCGCTCGAAGAATTGCACGCTTTTTCGGATAGTTATGCCAACGATCAACCAGCTCGTCAGAAAAGGGCGAAAACAGATCAAGTCCAAGACGGACTCGCCGGCGCTTCAGCGTTGCCCGCAGAAGCGGGGCGTCTGCGTGCGCGTCTACACCACGACTCCGAAGAAGCCGAACTCCGCGCTTCGCAAGGTCGCGCGTGTGCGCCTTTCGAACGGGATCGAAGCCACGACCTACATTCCCGGCGAGGGGCACAACCTTCAGGAGCACTCCGTGGTGCTCATTCGCGGCGGCCGTGTGAAGGATCTTCCCGGCGTTCGGTACCACGTCGTCCGAGGCACGCTCGATGCGACGGGCGCAGCCGGACCCTCGAACACCAACAAAGCAAACCGCGTGAACAAGCGGTCGAAGTACGGCGTGAAGCGCCCCAAGGGCTAGCCACCATGAGCCGTCGAGTCAGCGCACCCAAGAGACAGATCATCCCGGACGCCAAGTACGGCGATCGGCTGGTCGCGAAGTTCGTGAACTCGCTCATGCTGAAGGGCAAGCGTTCGACCGCAGAGAAGTGCCTCTACGGCGCCTTCGACATCATCGAGCAGCGCTACAAAGAAGAGCCGCTCGACGTCTTCAAGAAGGCACTCGATTCGGTGAAACCGCGCGTCGAGGTGAAGAGCCGGCGCGTCGGTGGCGCCACGTATCAGGTCCCCGTGGAGGTCCGCTCGGACCGCCGCAATGCTCTCGCCATGCGATGGCTGGTCCAGTACTCGCGAGCCCGCGGGGAGAAGTCCATGGAGGAGCGTCTCGCGGCCGAGCTCATGGAGGCCTCGCAGGGCCGTGGAAACGCGGTCAAGAAGCGGGAAGACACCCACAAAATGGCGGACGCGAACAAGGCTTTCGCGCACTACCGCTGGTAAGTTTTTTCTAGCGTCTGGGAAGGTCCACGGAAACCACTCGGACAAGGAGCAGCAGCTGAACTCATGACACCGCGCACATAGAGAGAGTCACCGGGAAGACCGCGACGAGCCCGTCGCAACCGATGTGCCTCTCGAAACCCTCTCTGAGTTGACGAAGCCCGAGGGTGGCTTCTGGGTCGGAGGGGGTTTTGTGTGTGAAGCGCAAGGGAAAAGCTCAGAACGTCTCATGGCTAGGAAATACCCACTCGAGAGAACGCGCAACATCGGCATCATGGCCCACATCGATGCCGGCAAGACGACGACGACCGAGCGCATCCTCTATTACACCGGCGTCAACTACAAGATCGGCGAGGTGCACGACGGTGCCGCGACCATGGACTACATGGAGCAAGAGCAAGAGCGCGGCATCACGATCACGTCTGCGGCAACCACGTGTTTCTGGAGGCCGGAAGCCGGGCCGTACAGCGGGGATCAGCTCCGCATCAACATCATCGACACGCCCGGCCACGTCGACTTCACGATCGAGGTCGAGCGTTCGCTTCGCGTTCTCGATGGCGCCGTCGCAGTCTTCGACGGCAAAGAAGGCGTCGAGCCGCAGTCCGAAACCGTGTGGCGCCAGGCCGACCGGTATGGCGTTCCGCGCATTTGCTTCATCAACAAGATGGACAAAGCGGGCGCGGACTTTGGCGCGGCCTTTCAGTCGATCAAGGAGCGGCTCGGAGCGCCTGCGGTCGCCGTGCAGCTGCCGCTCGGCCAAGAGGCGGAGCTCGAGGGCGTCATCGATCTCGTGACCATGCAGGCCAACCGCTTCAAGGACGACACGCTCGGCGCCGAGTGGGAGGTCGAGGACATTCCCGAGGAGCTGATGGCGGAGGCCGAGGCGGCCCGCGCCACGCTGATCGAGGCGGTCGCCGAGGTCGACGACGGGCTGATGGAGCGATACCTCGAGGGAGACACCGACTTCACGTCCGAGCAAATCATCGGCGCGCTTCGAAAGGGCTGCCTCGAGCAAAGCATCGTCCCCGTGCTCACCGGGTCTGCGTTCAAGAACAAGGGCGTACAGCAGCTTCTCGACGCCGTCGTGAACTTCCTCCCGTCGCCGCTCGACGTGCCGCCCATTCAGGGCGTCGACCCGGACGATCCCGAAAAGAAGATGGAGCGCAAGGCCTCCGACGACGAGCCGTTCAGCGCGCTTGCTTTCAAGATCATCAACGACCCCTTCGTCGGTCAGCTCACCTTTTTCCGCGTCTACTCGGGGGTCCTCCAGGCCGGGACCGGCGTGCTCAACTCCACCAAGGGCAGGAAGGAGCGGATCGGCCGTATTCTTCAGATGCACGCGAACAACCGCGAAGAGCTCAAAGAGATTCATGCGGGCAACATCGCGGCGGCCGTCGGCCTCAAGACTGCGACGACGGGCGATACGCTTTGCGACGACGATGCGCCGGTGATTCTCGAGCGCATGGATTTTCCCGACCCGGTCATTTCAGTCGCGATCGAGCCGAAGACCAAGGCAGACCAGGACAAGCTCGGCGTGGGCCTCGGAAAGCTCGCTGCGGAAGACCCGAGCTTTCGTGCGCACACCGATGAAGAGTCCGGGCAGACCATCATCAGCGGGATGGGGGAGCTTCACCTCGAGATCATCGTCGACCGGCTGAAGCGCGAGTTCAAAGTCGACTCGAACGTGGGCGCACCTCAGGTCGCCTATCGCGAAACGATCACCAAAGAGATCGAGTCGGAGGGCCGATACGTCAAGCAGAGCGGCGGCCGCGGCATGTACGGCCACGTCTGGGTCAAGCTCGAGCCGATGGAGCCCGGCGGCGGGTACGAGTTCGAGAACAAGATCGTGGGCGGCGTGGTCCCGAAGGAGTACATCCCGGCGGTCCAAAAGGGCATCAGGGACGCGATGACCCGCGGCGTGATGGCTGGCTATCCCGTCATCGACGTCAAGGCCTCCCTCTTCGACGGCTCCTATCACGACGTCGACTCGAGCCAGGCCGCATTCGAGGTGGCGGGCTCGCTGGCGTTCCAAGAGGGCGCGAAGCGCGCGGGTATCCAGCTTCTCGAGCCGGTGATGGACGTCGAGGTTCGCGTCCCCGAGGACTACATGGGGGACGTCATCGGGGACCTCAACTCGCGCCGCGGCCACGTCGGGGGAATGGATTCGGTGGGTGGTCTCCAGGTGATTCGCGCACTGGTGCCGCTCGCGAACATGTTTGGTTACGTCAACGACCTTCGCTCCAAAACGCAGGGGCGGGCGGTCTACACGATGCAGTTCAAGGAGTATCAGGCGGTGCCTTCAAGCATCGCTGAAGAAATCGTCGCCAAGGCGAAGGGCGGCTGAGGAGCTAACGATGGCGAAAGAAAAGTTTGTCCGGGACAAGCCACACATCAACGTAGGCACGATCGGTCACATCGACCACGGCAAGACGACGCTGACGGCGGCGATCATGAAGGTGATGGCCGACGAGCAC
>JAHELW010000127.1 GCA_024643985.1 Myxococcales bacterium
GCGCTGCTCGAGCTCGATCGGGAACGGGAGAGCTTCGCAGACGCAGATGACGAGCGGGTCGCGCTACTCCAGGAGATCGGGCGCATCGAGGTCGATCAGCTCGAGGCGCCGGAGGACGGCGTCGTCACCTATCGCCGCATCCTCGAGATCGATCCAAACGACGAAGAGGCGGTTCGCCGGCTCGAACAGCTGCTCGAAAACGCCGAGCGCTGGGAAGAGCTATGCGCACACGTCGAGTTTCAGATCGACAACGCCCCCGACACGCGGGCAGCTCTCGAGCTTCGCCAGCGCCTCGGGTCGCTCACCGAAGCGAAGCTCGAAAATCCGTCACGGGCGCTCGACATCTTCGAGGATGTGCTCGCCGACGATCCAGGCTTCGCGCCGGCACTGGGCTCGGTGTCGCAGTACGTCGAGGACGCTGAGCAGGGCGCGCGGGCGGTTCAAATCCTCGAGCCGATTCACAGGCAGAGCGGTGACTGGCAGTCGCTGATTCGAGTGCTCGAAGCCAAAGCGCGGCAGTCGGTCGATTCCTTCGAGCAGGCCGAGACCTGGCGAGAGGTTGCGCGTCTTCACGAGGCTCACTCGGGCGACGCTGCGCGCGCGTTCGGTGCTTGGACGGAAGCCTGGGTCGCCGACCCCGTCGACGAGGCAACGCGCGGCGAGGTCGAGCGGCTAGCGCCCGCCGTCGGCAACTGGGCGTCGTATCTCGATGCCTGCGAGCGGGCCGCGGCAGCCACCGACGATCCGTCCCTTCGAGGTTCGTTCCTCCGAAGCGTTGCGGAGACCCAAGACCGTCGGCTCGGCGATCCCCGCGCGGCCATCCAGAGCTATCGGCGCGTGCTCGAGGCGGATCCCGACGCGACCGAAACCCTCGACGACCTCGAAGGTCTTCAGGTCATGGTCGGAGATTGGGACGGCCTCGCATGGGTTTACGAGCGAAAGCTCGAGCGCTCCGAAGATGCCGAGGAGCGTTCCGGGCTGCTCGCGCGGCTTGGGGGTCTTTTCGAGGAGCCGCTCTCCAACCCCGAGCGGGCCATCTCCTATTACCAGCAGGCAGCCGACGAGAAGCCCGACGACGGCGCCGCCTACGAGGCGCTCGATCGGCTCTTCGCAGCCGCGAACGACTCCGAGCGGCTCGCCGACGTGCTCGAGCGCCGGATGGAGGTCGAAGGCGAGCCCGAGGTGCGCGTCGAGGTCGGCCTCCGGCTCGCGGAGCTCTACGAGGCCCAGCTCCGCCGTCCCGATGCCGCCAGCGAGGCGCTGCGTGCCGTCGTCGATGCGGATCCCGAGAACCGTCAGGCGCTCGAGGGGCTGAGCCGCCTCTACGAGCGGCAGGGGCAGTGGGAGGACCTCGTCGAAGTGCTTCAGCGCCGGGCAGACGCAGCACCGCACGACGCAGAGCGGGTGGCGCTGACGCATCAACTCGGCAACGTGATCGAGCGCGAGCTCGACGACGAGATGCGCGCGATTTCGGTGTATGGGCAGGTCCTCGAGCTCGACCCCACCCACGAGCCCTCGGTCCAGGCGCTCCTGCGAATCACGAAGCTCGCTGACTACCGGGAAGACGCTTCCGCAGTGGTGGAACCGTACCTGCGCGAGCAGGAACGCTGGAGCGATCTCGCGACGCTTCTTCGACTTCGTGCCGATGCGATGACCGATCCACACCAGAAGGCGGAGGCGCTGGTGACCCTGGCTGACGTTCATGAGAGCGGCCGCAAGGATCCGAACGCCGCGCTCGATGCCCTCCTGCAATCGATCGGAGAGCGGCCCGACGACGACGAGATACTCGATCGGGCGGAGGCGCTCGCCCGAAGCCTTCAGCGCTGGACGGACCTCGTCGAGGTGCTTTTCTCCGAGGCCGGGGCCTGCCTCGACCAGGCCGAGGGCGCGGCGCTCTACGCGCGAGTCGCGAGGATCTGCGAGGAGGACCTCCGGGATTCTCCGAAGGCGATCGACGCCCACGAGCGCGCGCTCTCGCTGATCGGTGACGATCCCGAGATCCTCCGCGCGCTCGATCGGCTGCTCGATTCCACCGCGCAGTGGGAGCGACTTCACGACGTGATCGCGCGCCGCCTGGAGCTCCCAGACGCCGATCGCGTGGCGCTCTTGCTGCGGCAAGGTCAGCTTCGGGCCGGTCACCTCGAAGATTTCGAAGGCGCGCTGGGCGCCTTCGAGGAGGCGCTCGCGGAAGAGCCGGGTCGTCCGGAGGTGCTGCAGGCCGTCCGCGCGCTGGCATCGAAGCCGGAGGTCGCGTCGAGCGCGCTCGACCTCTTGGAAGAGCACTACCGCCAGGCAGGTCAGCTCGAGGAAGTCGTGCAGCTCTACGAACAGCGCGTCGCGCTGGCGTCGACGGATGGCGACCGGGTGGCGCTGCTGACCGAGGCCGCCGAGCTCTGGGAAAACGACATCGGCCGGCCGGAAGAGGCTCTTGCCGCGTTGCGTGAAGCGGTTCGCATCGACCCCCGCGACCGGGCGCTGATCGAATCCTTGGAGCGGCTCGCCGAGCTCTCCGGACGTTGGGCGGACCTCGACGGGCTCATCGAGGACGTCGCGGCGCACGCCGACCTCGACCGTCGCGAGCTCTACGAGCTTCGACTTCGCTCTGCGGGTTGGTACCGCGATCGTTTGCGGGACGACGCTCGGGCCGAAGGGGCGCTTTCGGAGGCGCTCTCACTCGATGCGGAGCCGATCGAGGCACACGAACAGCTCGTGGCGCTTCTTCGGGCACAGGGCCGGACTGCCGATCTCGTCGCCGGGCTGCGGGCCTGGTCCGAAGTCGAGCCAGACACGGGCAAACGGATCGCGCTCATCCGCGAGGCCGCAGAGCTCTCTTCGTCCGACCTCGGCCAACCGGATTTGGCCGCGGAGTGCTATCAGGCGCTCGTCGGCATCGACCGGGAAGATCTTCAGGGCCTTCGCGCCCTGGCGGACATCCGCGCGGCGCAAAACCGGTGGAACGAAGTGGTCGACCTCCTCGAGCGCCAGCTCGAAGTCGCGCCGGGCGACGCACGCGCGGCGATCGCGCGCTCGATGGGCGAAGTGTGTCGGGATCATCTCGGAGACCCGAGAGCCGCCATCGCAGCCTTCGAGACGTCTCTCGAGCTCGATGACGACGACAGCACCACGATGGATTCGCTCGAGCAGCTTTATCGCGAAAACGATCGGTTGGAAGCGCTCCGAGCGCTTCTCGAGCGCCACAGCGAGCGCGCTGAGGGGCAACAGCAGGTCGCTCTCCGGCTTCGCCTGGCCGCGCTCTACGAAGGCTCCTTCCGCGATCACGGCGCTGCGATTTCCACGCTGCGGCAGGTGTTGGACGCCGAGCCCGCGAACGCCGAGGCCTACGGTGAGCTCGGGCGGCTCTTCGAGGAAACCGGCGGGTGGGACGACCTGGTCGCGCTGGTGCTCTCCAAGGCGGAGACGGCAGCGGACGACGAGCAGCGCGCCCTGCTCGAACGAATCGCAGAGGTGCACGAAACGAAGCGAGACGACATCGAAGCGGCCGTCGAGACATACGAACGGATCAACGCCGACCTCGGCGCCGACGATCGAACGCTTCGTGCGCTCGCGCGGCTCTACGAGCGTCGCGAAAGCTGGACCAAGGTTGCGGACGCGCTCGAGCGGCTGGCTGCGCGCCTCGAAGGTCAGGAGGCGATCGACCTCTGCCATCGGGTCGTCGATCTCTACGAGGAGCGAGTGAACGATTCGGGCCAGGCGGCTCGGGCGCTTCGTGCGGCCTACGAGCGGTTTCCGAGCGACGACGTCACCCGCAACCGTCTCAAACGGTCGTACGAGGAGCGCGGTGACTACGAAGCGCTTGCAGCAGTGCTCGACGCGGAGCTCGAGCGCGCGCAAACCGACGCGGAGAGGTCCGAGCTGCTTTGCACGATTTCCGACGTCTACCGCGACCATCTCGAAGACCCGGGAACCGCCGCGCACTACTTGGAGCGTGCCGTCGAGCTCGGTGGAGACGAGCGAGCCGCGCTCGTGCCCCTCTGCGAGCTGTACATGGCCGCTGGGCGCCAGAACGACGCCGTCCCGATCCTGCACCGCATCATCGAGAGCTTCGGCAAACAGAGAAGCAAAGAGCTCGCAGCGCACTACCACCGGCTCGGTCAGGCTCTTTCCGCGATGGGTGACGTGGCGGGCGCGCTTCAGGCCTACGACGCAGCCTTCAAGATCGACCTCACCAACGTCGCGATCCTACGTGACCTCGGGAAGCTGACGCACGCGAGCGGCGACCTCGACCGGGCGCAGAAGAGCTTCCGTGCCCTACTGCTCCAAAAGCTCGAGCCGGACTCTGGAATCAAGAAAGCGGACGTCTACTACTATCTCGGGGACATCGCCGCGAAGCAGGACGATCGTCGCAAGGCGATCACGATGCTCGAGCGGGCGCTTGCAGAAGAACCCGGACACGCCCAGGCTTCGGAGCTACTCGCGCAGCTGAAGGGTTGAAGCATGCCAAGCGGAAAGGTCTCGATCGACGGTCGCCTCGTCGACGGCGATGAAGCGCGCGTTTCGGTATTGGACCGAGGCTTTCTCTACGGGGACAGCGTCTTCGAGGTCTTTCGAACCTACGGGGGCGTTCCGTTCGCGGAAACCGAGCATCTGGAGCGCTTGGTGCGTTCTGCCGAGCGACTGATGATTCCGATGCCCGTCTCGATCGAGACGCTGTCTTCCGAGGTTCGCGCGACGCTCGACGCGGCCGGAGGCGGGGACTGGTACGTTCGCGTCGTGATCACACGCGGCACCGGGCCCCTCACGTATGACCCTTCCACCGCAAGCGAGCCCCTTCGGGTGATCATCGCTGCGCCGCTCTCGCTCCCGCCGGCCGAGTACTACGAACGGGGCGTGGCCGTAGCGCTGATGAGGGCGTCCCGGCCCACCGATGATGCGCGCGCTGCCGGCGCGAAGGCTTCCAACTATCTCGCGAATCTCTTGGCGGTCCACGAGGCGAAGGAAAAAGGCGCCCAGGAAGCGTTGGTGCTCGGCAAAGACGGCCAGATTCTCGAGGGCGCCTCGAGCAACATCTTCGTCGTCGAAGAAGGCCGGGTTCGAACTCCGGAGCCTCAGCCGGGGATTCTGGTGGGGATCACGCGCGCGACGGTGCTTCGAGTCGCCGCCGCTGCTGCTATCGAGGTCGAGGAGGGCGAGGTCCGCCCGGAGGACCTTTTCTCGGCCGACGAAGCCTTCATCACGAGCAGCATCCGCGAGGTGATGCCGGTCGTTTCGGCGGACGGGCGAACGATCGGTACGGGACGGCCCGGCCCGGTAACCCGGCGTCTTCGCGAGGGGTATCTCCAGGCGGTGGCGGAGGCGACCGGCGCGAGCATTTGACCCCTCGGGCGCGGCGCACTAAGCCCCGCGGCCAGGACGAGCTCATGTCGGATACCAGCAAGACCAAAGCAAAGCGGCGCCGCAAGACGGCGAACAAAGGCAAGGACCGGAAAAAGAAGCTCGAGAAGCAGGGGACGACCCCCAGGTTTCCGATCCATCCGGACAAAGCCCCCCAGGCAGACGCCTGAGGCCTACTACTAGTGGAGCGTGTGCGACTCGCCGTCGTGCTCGACCCTAGGAACCCCCTTGTCCGCCGGCGGCTCGGGTGAAATCGGCGGAGGCGGGGGCCGGCTCGTCACCTGGAGCGCCTCGAGCTCCTCGCGATGAGCCATCTGCTGGAGCTTCGCGTGGTGGTAGTGGCGCCGGCGTCGATACGCGACGATGACCAGCACGGCCGCGACGACCCAGACGGTCGACCCGGCAAGCAGCGCTGGCATGATGCGGTAGCGCTTGCGCAGGCTTTCCCGCCACTGACGCTCGAGCCCGATGCGTGTCCAGCCGTATGCGCTCGCCAGCGCTGCATCGAAGGTTTCGCCATCGCGAAGAGAGTAAATCAGACGATGGAACCGCCGCTCATCGTTGTTGCTCCTCCTCAGGAAGCCGACGACGTCGGCGCTTTGTGCGTAGGCGATGTTCACCTCGTGCGGACGCCTCGGAAAATGATCGTCGAGCTCGGACAGACGTAGCATGGAGCGCTGCGCTGCCGCGCGCAGGAGGGACTCCATGCGGGGGAGCATCCGCACCTCGGACTGGTGAATGGCCACCCCCTCGTTGAACCAGCGCGGCACGTCGTTCCCGGCGACGGCGCGATAGAACGCAATGTGGGATAGCTCATGCACCAAGACGACCTCGAGGTCGGGAGGCTCCCAAGTCTGGGGCGCGGACATCGTCAAGAGAAGCACGCCCGATCGCGGGTAAGCAACGCCGGTCGCGTAGTCGGGGGGTGGAGCGTCGACGGGTGCAAGCGCTCGCATCTCACGGGGGTTGCGGGCGATTCGGATCACCAGCTGATCGTCGACGATGACTCCAAAGTCGTTCACCACCTTCCGCCAGTGGTCATCGAGGCTTTCGATGAGCGGGGCGACACGGCCCCGATGCGATTCCGGATAGGTCCATGTCACCGAGCCGATCCGCTCGGTCGAATAGCCATCCAGCGGCTCCGGGAGCCGGAAGCTCAGCGCGTCTTGAGCGAGGGACCCCGCCGCGCTCAGCTGGATCGCGAATGCACAGAGAACGGCCGTGAGGAGCGCGAAGCGCCGCCTCCAGCACGATACGTCGGCTCGATGGGGCAGTTGGGGGTTACTGTTCACCGGGTCTAAATCTTAGCAGCGGTATCCCGGTCTCGGGAGCACGACGTCGATCAATGATGAGATAGGTTACACCCCCGGCCAGCAGAGCTCCGACGACAACGTAAGGCCAGGCCTTTTTCCATCGCTTCTTGGCTCTCGACTCGTCCTCTCGTTGTTCAGGCGCGTTGATCTCGAGACCCTTCGCAGCCGCCGGAGGAGGGGGAGGCTGCGACCAGCGGAGCTGCGCTTGCTCGGCTCGGCTCGTGATGAAGGCCGTGCGCGAATCGGCGTCACTCGTGTCGAATTCGAGCACGCCCTCGTAGAACTGAGCTGCCGCCACGTCGAAGACCTCGACGAGGATCGAACCCTGGCGTCGCACCACGACCAGCGCATCGGCACCCGCAATCAAACCCATGCGTCGATACGACGCCTGATCTTTTCGGGGATCGAGGCCGAGGCTCCGCCGGATCGCACGCAGCCGCTCGAGCCCATCCTCTTCCCTTGCAGGCTCCCCCCGCATCGCCGCGCGCAAAGCAGGGTCGGTCGGCGTCTCCATTCCGGCCAGCACGGCTTCCTCTTCGATGAACGCAGCGGTGTTCCGAAGCGTCTCATCCGGATCCCCAGCCACGACGACCGCAATCTTCGGCGGCACCAGCTCGGGCTCGGACTCGGCTGCGACCGGGCTCGACGCAAGCAGCACGGCCACCAACGTAATCCAAGGCATCCGGCCAACGATAGGCAACCCGCCGCATCCGCGCTAGCGTGCGCCCGGTCCATGGGCGATCCCCCCCGATTCATGCACGGCGTGTGCCTGTGCCTCGGATACGACGGCTCGGACTTTCACGGCTGGCAGGCCCAGCCGGGGCTTCGCACCGTTCAGGGGATGCTCGAGGAGGCGATCGACGAGATGGGGATCGAGCGCAGCGCCGTCCGCGGCTGCAGCCGCACCGACGCACGCGTGCACGCCCTCGGTCAGATCGCGAGCTTTGCCGCCGAGACCGAGGTGCCGAGGGAAGGGTGGATCAGCGGACTCAACTCCCGGCTGCCCGAGGACATCGTGATTCACGACGCGAGGCCCTGTTACCGTCGCTACAACCCGCGCTTTCACGCCGCCCACAAGCGCTACCGCTATCTGATTCGCTGCGGACAGAGGCGCGATCCGATGATTCGCAAGCAGGCGTGGCAGCTCGGACCCCGTGGCATGCGACGCGACGTGCCGAGCGCAGCGCGGGGCGAGCACGTCGATGACTACCTGAACGTGAGCGCCATGCGCGAGGCGGCCGCGTGCTTCGTCGGAGAGCACGACTTTCACGCGTTTCGTCAGGCGAGTGACGAGCGGGAGGTCGTCGTCCGAAGGATGTTCGAGGTCAGCGTGACGACGCCGTGGCAGGGGCGCCCCGACGTCGTTGCGTTCGATGTCGTCGGCAACTCGTTCATGAAGAACATGGTCCGCATCATGGTCGGCACTCTCGTCGACGTGGGTCGGGGCCACATCGCGCGTGACGCGATCCCCTCGATGCTGCGCGAGGACTCCGACCGTGCGGACGCCGGTCAAACCGCGCCTCCGGAGGGCCTCACCCTCGTCGAGATCGAGCTTGCCCGCTTCGACGGCCCGGGCGACGCCTTCGACCGGCCGACGAAGGGCGAGCCTCCCCGCAGGGCCTAGAGCGTCAGGCCGACGCCGCCGATGAAGTAGAGCTTGTCGCCAACCGGCGCCCCGCTGTTCGCATCGTTGCCCGCGATTTCGAAGAAGAAGAACGAGCTGTTGATGCCCCAGTCCTCGTCGAGCGCGTTGGCGCGCCGCGGATTGACGAAGTTGAGCTCGAGGGCCAACTGCGCGGCCCAACCGAAACCGTAGCTGACGCCACGCTGCTTGCCCGAGCCGACGTCCTCGTTGAAGAAAACGGTCGAGAAGCCCGCCTTGCCCGAGAACACGAAGGGCACCGGGGTCTTGCGGGCAAGCTGGTCGATCCGGAGCACCGCATACGCATTCAACGGAAAGAGGCTGAACTTCGCGCCCTGCGTGGAGAGCGTACAGCCCTCTGGTGTAATCGTATCGGCTTCACACGCCGAGCCCTTGTAGCTGGCCCATCCGCCATTCAGCCCTATTCCGATCGGGCCGAGATACGGGATCCGATAGAGAAAGAAGTCGAACTCGGGCAGCAGCACGGGCCCCTGACCGGAAGGGTAGACCTGCCTGAAGATCGAGCTGCCGGGGTCGGGCCGATACGCACCGACGCCGAACGAGAACAGATAACCCTCGGGCGTCCAGCCCGGTCGCTCGGGCTCTCCGATGGCCTGCGCATCGGCATTCGCCGCGAGCAACGCCAGCGCGAGGCACAGCGCGAGACCTGAGGCCAAGCGTCTCACCGTCGGCGCCTCCGCCAGAAGAGGCCGCCGATCGCCAGGCCGACCACGAAGAGCGTCGAGCTCGCCCCGGCCGTCGTGATGGGCGAGGCCGAGCACCCGCTGCTGCAGTCGCCGCTGATGTCGCAGTAACCCGCCACGGCTATCGCCGTCACCGGCACGCCCGCCGAGAGATCGCTCTGATTGCCGCCGAACTGATCGTTGACGAACGCCGTATCGTAGGCGCGCGCGAAGAGATATCCCGTTTCGCCGTCGAGGAGGCCGAGCCGGGCGGCGCTCACGCCGAGCTCACGGGCGTCCGGCTGCGTCGTCGTCGCGACCGCGTCGGCGTCGACCGTGCTCGGGTCGTCTTGAAGCGAAAAGAAGATAGCCCAGGACTGGATGTCGTCGGTGGGGCTCGGCGTCGACCAGCTGACCGTGAAGTTCGCCTGCCGCTGCGGAGAGGTGCCCACGTTCGGAGGATTGGGCTGCTCGACGTCGACGAAGAACGGGGCGACGCCATAGCTCTCCGCCCCGACGTCACCGCTGGGCGCCTCGCGAAAGACGAAGATCTGATAGCGCGTGCCGGCGAGGCCGGAGCTTTCACACGAAATGATTTGCTCTCCGCCCGCTGACGGATCGAGCAGGTCCTGAAGCACCAGGTCCGTGAGCCGAAAGTCGGTGTCCACCGTGCGTGGGTTGCCGCTCATCTCTGCGCAGTTCGTTTGGGTCTGGTTTCGCTCCTCGAGGTTCTGACAGTTCGCGCCGTCTTTTCCGACCCACAGGAATACATCCGAGATCGCGGTGGTCTGAGCGAGGCGGATCTCGAACGGCACGTCCGACGGAGCCTTGAGTCCGATCGAGGCCATCGCGCCGCCCATTCCGCCGGCGCCGCCCGTGCCGCCGGCACCGCCCACACCTCCGGCGCCACCCATGCCACCCATGCCGCCGGCGCCGCCCATTCCGCCGGCGCCGCCCGTGCCGCCCGTTCCACCGGTTCCCCCAGTGGCTTCGAGACCGCACTGCTCACGGTTGAAGTAGCGGTTTTGGG